>NZ_JAGKTL010000004.1:0-300000 GCF_017908595.1 Rhodothermus bifroesti | reverse complement strand
GTTTCTGCTTGACGAATCTTGTAGCCGATGGTTTCGCTGCGCGTATCAACTTCAACCCGAAAGCCCGCTTCCTGAAGCTGGCGACCCACCGATGCCGCATAGGCGTTCAGCTCATCGCTTAGGGGTAACACGGCAATCTGAACAGGCGCCAGCCAAAGGGGAAAGTTGCCTGCGCAGTGTTCGATGAGTACCCCAATAAAGCGCTCCAGCGAGCCAAAAGGCGCGCGGTGAATCATGACAGGCCGATGTTTTTGGTTATCGGCGCCGATGTAGTACAAATCGAAGCGCTCTGGCAGGATATAATCAAGCTGTACGGTTCCCAGCTGCCAGCGGCGGCCTAGCGCATCGCGCACCATGAAGTCGAGCTTGGGGCCGTAGAACGCGGCCTCGCCTAGCTCTTCGGTGGCCTCGAGGCCCATTTCTGCCGCTGCTTCACGAATGGCTTGCTCGGCCTGTGCCCAGAGCACATCGTCGCCTACGTACTTTTCCCGGTTATTGGGATCGCGCAGCGAAATTTGCGCTTCAAATTCCTCAAAGCCAAGCGCCCGAAAGACGTAAAGCGTCAGATCGATGACGTTTTTGAACTCTTCTTTGACTTGATCAGGACGGCAGAAGATGTGCGCGTCATCGATCGTAAAGCCCCGCACGCGGGTTAAGCCGCTGAGTTCACCGGTTTGCTCATACCGATAAACCTGCCCAAACTCGGCCAATCGGATAGGCAGCTCGCGATAGGAGCGGGGCCGGTCGGCATAGATCATAATGTGGTGTGGGCAGTTCATCGGTTTCAGCAAGTAGCCTTCGCCTGTCTCCGGATCTTCGAGCATGGGGGGAAACTGGCTATCTTTGTAATACGGATAGTGCCCGCTTGTTTTGTAGAGCTCCAGACGACCGATGTGGGGGGTGGCAACAGGCAAGTAGCCACGCCGAATTTGCTCCTCCCGCAAAAAGCCAATAAGCGTCTCCCGAAGTGTGGCACCGCGCGGTAGCCAAAGCGGCAAACCAGGCCCTACCTTTGGACTAAACGTGAACAGCTCCAGCTCCCGTCCCAGCTTGCGATGGTCGCGTTTGCGGGCTTCTTCGAGCTGATGCAAATAGCGCTCCAGTTCCTGCTTTTTGGGGAAACTGATCCCATAAATACGCGTGAGCTGCGGCCGATGCTCGTCACCGCGCCAGTAAGCCCCAGCTACGTTCAACAACTTAAAGTGCTTGATGTAACCCGTTGAGGGCAGGTGAGGGCCGCGACACAAATCCGTAAAATTCCCCTGACGGTAAAAGGTTATCGTTCCGTCTTCAAGCTCCTCAATCAGCTCGACTTTATAAGGATCGCCCTTTTGCTTGAAGTATGCTAGCGCCTCCTCCTTGGACACCGGAATGCGCTCATAAGGTACATCGCGCTGCGCTAGCTCTCGCATTTTTTCTTCGATACGCTCAAGATCTTCGGCGGAAAGCTTGCGCTCGCCCAAATCGACATCGTAGTAAAACCCTTGCTCAATGGGCGGTCCAATACCAAACTTGACACCGGGATAAAGGGCTTCGAGCGCTTCGGCCATCAAGTGGGCCGTTGAATGCCAGTAGACAGCTTTGCCTTCAGGGTTTTCCCAAGTTAACAGGCGTATGCGGGCATCTTCTTCAATGGGACGGCTTAGATCGCGCACCTCGCCATTAACCTCGATGGCCAACGCTTCGCGGGCCAGGCGAGGAGAAAGGCGTTCGGCCAGCTCTCGGCCTGTAATCCCCCGGCGAAAAACCTGCACCGATCCGTCGGGTAGTGTAAGGCGGATGACCTCTTTCTCTGTAACCGTTTGCAGCGGATCTGCCATTGTCCTATGACACCTCGGTTTGTGTTGGCCTTTCTACCCGTAATCGCAGGACGATGCTCCCAAAACGGGCTGCGGCCTTAGAGGCCTAAACGGCAGGCTTCCACAAAAGCGGCAAAAAGCTGGTGCATATCGGGCCGAGTTGGTGCCAATTCCTCGGGATGCCACTGAACGCCCAGCACAAAGCGGCAGGTGGGCACCTCCACGGCTTCGATGAGGCCATCGTCGGCATGGGCCGTAGCAACCAGTGTGGGAGCCAACTGATCGATGGCCTGGTGGTGCAGGCTGTTGACCGCTAGGCGCTGCTGCTTAAGCAGTGCGGCAAGGCGTGAGTTGGGTTGGACGGTGACTTCGTGTAGCAGCGCCGTACGCGGCTGGCCAAGGGCTTCGCCATCGTGCGGAAGCGCATGGGGACATTGCGAAGGAATGTCCTGGATCAGCGTACCCCCAAGAGCCACGTTAAGCACTTGCAAGCCTCGGCAAAGCCCCAGCAGTGGTTTGTCTGCTGTAACGGCCCAGCGAACCAGTGCCAGCTCAGTGCGATCCCGATCCGGGTCAATGCCATAGGTAGCCGGGTGTGGCACCTGCCCATAATGGACAGGATCAACGTCGGCCCCTCCTGTTAAAAGCACACCATCAACCTGCTCGAATAGTGTGCGCAGGTCTTCCAGCGATAACGTTACCGGTACAACTACGGGCAGACCTCCAGCCGCAATAATGCAGTCGAGATAAGCACGCCGCAAGCGAAAATGCAGCTTTTCCTCGGTGAGTGCAATGGGGACAAAAATGCGAGGCTTCATACCAAGACGTACGTCAGACTTGCCTTGTAATGCACAGCGACCCTCAGAGGTTGCTTCAAAAGCAGATCGATTGTTTCGAATAAAAGCTGAGGCTTTGTATACGCGTTTGATGGTGGGACCGCTTTCTTTTTTGCCACACCTAGAATCGGACTGTAACCTGCTTTTGGGTATTGCGTAGACGCATGCCGGCCTACCTGAATTGAGAAGCGGTCTCGACGCTTGCCCTCCTTAACCTACCTGTGCGTATGAAAAACCTGTGTATCCTTTGGGCTAGTCTTTGGATTATTGGTACTGCAGCAGCTGTAGCGCAGCCCCAAGTACCGCCTACCCTTCAAGCAGTGCGACTAACCGAAACGCTGGACTTAGACGGACGGGTTGAAGAGTCCATCTGGCAACGCGCGCCCGTAGCTGCGGACTTCTGGCAACGTGAACCACACGACGGCCAGCCTGCAACCGAGCGTACCGAGGTACGCGTGCTCTATGACGACCATGCGCTCTATATTGCATTTGTATGCTTCGATCGTGATCCCGCACAGATTGTGCATCGCTTGGCCCGACGTGACCGTATGGTGCCGGCCGACTGGGCAGGTGTGTTTATCGACAGCTACCACGATCGCAAAACAGCTTTTGCATTTCTGGTAAATGCGGCCGGGACTAAAGCCGATTTTCTGATCGCTAACGATGGTAATGCCCCAGAAGATTTTAACTGGGATGCGTTATGGGAAGCTCATGCGGCAATGCGCCCTGATGGCTGGAGTGCTGAGTTTCGCATTCCGTTTTCAACCCTGCGCTTTAGCCGCAGCGACACCCTGCGCTGGGGGATTAACTTTGGCCGCATCATTGGCCGTAAAAATGAACAGGTTTTTTGGGCCTATATACCTAAAGCCTCGGGAGGGTTTGTCTCACGATTTGGCACCCTCGAGGGTTTAGAAGGCATCCACCCTCCTCGTATGTTTCAGCTGATCCCTTATGCGGTTACAGGTGTCACGCGGTGGAGTACCCATCTTGAGCCGCGCTACCTGCACCCGCTATCGCCTACGTTGCGTCTGGGCGGAGACTTGCAGTACGGCCTTTCGAGCAGCACCGTGGTAAACGTGACGATCAATCCAGATTTTGGGCAGGTAGAGCTCGACGAGGTCGTGCTGAATTTGACCGCCTTTGAAACGTTTTATCCTGAAAAAAGACCTTTTTTTCTCGAAGGTACTGCTATTTTCCAGACCGTAGGGGCAGGGGGAGATGAGGCTTTACAGACGTACCTGTTCTATTCACGCCGGATCGGTAGACAGCCGCAAGGCTATGATAGCCAGCCGGATACGGGTGCGTTGGATCACTGGCGCCTTGTGGATAATCCAGTAGCAGTGCCTATACTCGCAGCGGCAAAGCTCAGCGGTAAGACCGCAGGCGGCTGGGCGTTTGGCATGCTCGACGCCCTTACGCAGCGCACGTATTCCACGTGGGAGCACGTTAACGGCGTGCGCCAGCGTATGCGGACCGAACCGCTGACCAACTATACCGTAGGTCGGCTGCAACGTGAACTGGCGGCTCCAGCCTCTTATGTTGGACTCCTTGGCACTGCAACCTGGCGTGAAGCAGGTCCAGTGCAGCAGGCCTACACGGGGGGCCTCGACTGGCGTTGGAATCCCTGGGACTATGGCTTAGCTACCGAAGGGTTGGTTTCTTTCAGCCGAAGAGTACGGCTAGAAGGGCCCACGCAGGTTGGCTATCAAGCGCAGGCACGCTTAGGGTCATTCCGACATCCACATGTTGTGGGCGTGATAGGAGCCAATATGGCTACAGCAGACTATGACCCGAACGATGTAGGCTTTCACACAATGACCAATTTTACAGCCATGTATGCGTGGCTGCAGCTTCGCCAGCTGCAACCCTGGGGACCGTTCCTGCAGGTGCGCTTGAACCAAAACTACTGGTGGATCTACCGGCTCGATCCTTGGCTATATCTACGCTGGGGGATAAGCCCAAACATAAATGTGCAATGGCGTAATTTCTGGCGCACCAACCTAGGACTCAATGTGGAATCCGAAGGCTGGGATCCCTATGAATCTCGGGGTGCAGGGCTATTTCGAAGCCCTCAGCGCTGGAATGTCTGGGCTGGTATCAGAACAGACGAGCGCCAGCCCGTGGTGTTGTCTCTGAATGGCAGCTACCAGGCAGATCGCCTTGGCGGGCGCGCTTGGAATGGGGGGATTGGTGTTATCCTTCGCGTCAGTGAGCGCACCGACATCTATCTCAATCCAGGCTTCAGCTTTCGGCGTCGTGAGGTTGCCTGGGCGCAGAATGTCGAAGGGCTCGAAGCACCCCATCTGACAACCAGCGTTTTTGGCCAGCGTGATGTTGACCGTTTCAGCTTTACGCTACGCGGTGCACACACCTTTACGCGCAATCTCACACTCCAGGGCTATTTGCAGTGGTTTGGGGCACGCGGTCACTACCGGAATTTTCAACAGCTCAGCTCCTCAGGACGCCTGGAGCCTTTACCCGTGCCCTATGACCGGGAGCGCTATGGGGATCCCGATTTCCGGCGAGCTACGGTAAACGCCAACCTCATTTTGCGCTACGAATACCGGCCCGGATCAACCCTGTTTGTTGTTTGGACGTGGGGACAGCAGCTCTGGGAAGCAATGGGTACGGGTAACCTATGGCACTTTGCCTGGCGTACGCTGCACCGCTCGCCCACTAGCGTGCTGCTGGTCAAATGGACGTATACCTGGAATGCCTGAAAGGGTGGGTCCTAGTGGATTCGAACCACTGACCTCCACGATGTCAACGTGGCGCTCTAACCAACTGAGCTAAGGACCCGCGGGGTGAAATATATCTTTTCGAACGCGGACATTTCAAGCCGCTTCCCTAGTACAAGTTCCCCAAGCGTGTGCGTTCACGCAAAGCCTAAATACACACCGTGGGCCTTCGAGCGCGTTTAACGCATACTTGGGATTTAACGCCGCCTGAAGCGCAGGCGCTGCAGTGTTGGCTTGCGCAACGGGTACAGCTAACGCCACTGAGCGCTGTCAAAACGGTGGCGGGTTTGGACGTCAGCGTTCGCGCAGGAAAAGGGCGGGCCGCGGCTGTTGTGTGGCACCTTACTGCACAATGCGTTGTTGAAACCGCCTTTTTTGAGGGGCCAGTAGCCTTTCCTTACATTCCAGGACTACTCAGCTTTCGCGAGGTGCCGCTGCTGCTCGCTGTGCTGGAGCGCCTTAAGGGTACACCCGACGTGCTTATGGTTGATGCCCAAGGCATAGCGCACCCTCGGCGCTGTGGGCTGGCTACGCATCTGGGCGTCTTACTTGACCACCCAGCTTTGGGTGTGGCAAAATCGCGCCTCATAGGGCACCATGAAGAACCGGCTTTGGAAAAAGGCAGCTGGACGCCACTCTACGATCATGGTGAAGTGATTGGGGCTGTTGTGCGTACGCGTGCCGGCGTTAGGCCCGTTTATGTGAGTGCTGGGCATCGCATTACGCTTGAGGATGCCATAGCCCTGACGCTGCGTTGCACCACACGCTTTAGGCTTCCAGAGCCAACCCGCTTGGCCGACCAATTAAGCCGAAAAGCCTAAAATTGCACGCGTAGCCGTACGTTGAACGTACGGGGTGTCAGACGGGTAGGAATACGTTTCCAGATCCCATTTTGTCCGGGAATCCACGTGTAATCTACGGTATTGGTCATGTCAAACACGTTGAGCAGCTCGGCTGTCAGCTCCACGTGCACTGGACGGCCATCTGGAAGCTGGGTGAGCTCCAGCGTCTTGGTGGCTCCTAGGTCTACGCGTTGATACTCTGGATAGCGAGCCGACATGCGTGGACCTGGAACCTGGGCTACATAGGTACCGACGCGCTGGCCGGGGACTGGTGGGGTGTAGGGTAGTCCGCTGCCGAACAGGATGCGCAGGTGGAGCTTCCAGGTGGGATCTCCAGGAACATAGTCTTGCACAAAAAGGGAAAGCGTGTGCCGCTGGTCGGTAGGTCGCGGGCGCCAGCCGCGGTTGTAGCTGTTCTGATAGGCAGGCAAAAAATGCTCGCGGGTAACTAAAAAGCTATAGTTGACCCAGCTTTCGACACCAGGGACAAATTCGCCGCGTACCTGTAGGTCGAGGCCATAAGCATAGCCATAGCTGTCGTTGAGGCCGCTGTATTCGAGGTGGACGTTTTCGACCTCATAAGAGATGAGCTGGTCCAGGTCTTTCCAGTAGACTTCGGTGCGCAGATAAAGCCGTTGGCGCGGTAGGAAGTATTCGGCACCAGCAACCAGCAGATGGGCACGCTGGGCTTTAAGGTTGCGGTTGAGTTGATCACTTAAGGGACGTTCGGGCGTGGGTTGGCCGCGTAGTTCCTGGTAGGAGGGAGGCTGGTAGTAGATGCCCCAAGCTCCGCTTAAGGTAAGCAGCTCAGATGCTTTGTAGCGAAGGGATAGCCGTGGCGAAAGCGTCCATTGATGGTTAAAGGCAAAGTAGTCCAGGCGCAGACCTGCGGTCAAGAACAGACGGTTTTCAGGGAGTAGCTCCACCGCATCTTGCACGTAGCCACCGGCTTGCCAGGTACGCAGGTGTACCTGGGCACGTAAGCTGTCGAGCACAACGCGAAGCAACCCATCGCCGGAAGGATTCGCACCAACGGCTACAGCGCGTTCGTCCAGGCGATCAGTAAAAACCAGCTGACGCACGTAAGCCCCGCCCTCCAGAGCGTGTCCATGCGGATAAAACTGCCAGCGTTGGGTCGCCGTCCACGTTTGCACGCGCACCTGGTTATTGGCAACGTCTCGCTGCCGAGCTGATCCTTCAGGCACATGTTCACCGCTACCTGGGTCGACTTGGTAGAGCACTGCATCGGCTCGCACATCCCGCGCTTCTTCTTCGACAGTTTCGAAATACGCCAACTCCTGGGCTAGGCGAGCGCTGCTGCCTAGCCAGCTCGACCAGCGCATGCCTCCAAAGTAGGTATGAAAACCGGCGCGCTCCTGACCGTCATAGTTCAGCCAGATGGATTCCAGGTTTGAGGGCTTAGTAGGATCAAAGCTAACGGTGCCGAAATAGGTTTTGCGCGTGCCGGGGTCAAGCAAGAAATTGTGCTGGGCTGCAATGCCTAGAAGTTCCAACGTGTGTCGTGCAGATGGCCGCAGCGTCAACGTGCCCTGCACATCGGTATAATCTGGCTGGTAGTTGCCCTTGAGTTCTTGGGTGCTAAAAAAGCGGCGGGCGCGTGCTTTGCGCACGCCCAGCATCCAGCCTAGCTTCCCTTGGCGCACTGAGGATCCCACGGCCATACCGGCATCGAGCAGCGACAGCGTAGCTGAACCTTTGAGCGGCTCTTGGTAGGGACGACGATAGGTCACTTCCAATGCAGAAGCAAGCTTACCGCCATAACGCGCTGGGAAGCCGCCAGCGTAAAGGGCAACGCGCTCCGCAAGGGCTAAATTCAGCAAGCCTAAACCTTCCTGTTCGCCTTTCTGGGCGCGAAACGGAAGGTAAACTTCAAAGCCATCGATGAAAACTAGGTTTTCATTGTAGCCTCCACCGCGAACAGAATACTGGTAGGAAAGCTCGTTGTTGGAAACCACACCAGGCAGCACCTTTAAGGCTTGAAAGCCACTTTGCAGCGGGGTGGGGATGCGTTGCGCTGTTTCTGGATCTAGGCGAAACACACCAGCTTCGGCCTCTACGGCACGCGCTTCGACAGTAACATCTTCTAAGCGAACCACCTCGACCCGCAACGCTACGTCGAGCAACGTGGTCTGGTCGCGCACCACCACTGCCGAGTCGCGTTGCGTGGCATATCCTACTGCCGAAAAGCGCAGCACGTAGCGACCGGCAGGCAGCCGAAACTGATACCTTCCAGCTTCATCGGTCGCTGTGCCGTAGTTTGTGCCGTCAACCAGCACCGTTACGGAGGGTAACGGTGCACCGGTTTCGGCATCGGTGACGCGTCCAGCTACCCGTCCCCACCCCTGAGCCTGTAGCGCAGGAACGATGCCCCACCCGCTGAGTAGCAGCAAAACCCAACGAGCCATAGCCCACCCGCTCCGGGTTTTAAGTTCGATCTCCAAAAACGTAGTAGCAGTTGCCTTGCCGGAATAGCGGGTGCGTTAGGTTACCAAATTGTGTTTGACCCTACCCAAGAACAATATCGTCTGTTCCTCAAGGCTTTCAATACGCTCGGGCAAAGAGTACGCGCTCTTTGGAAGGTTTACCAGTGAGCATATCGCGCCCTGCTTCACGCGTACCCAATTGCTCCGCATCGCGGTCAAGCGGAATGCAACGAATCGTCGCTTTGGTTTCTTCTTTGATGCGTGCTTCTGTTTCTGGCGTACCATCCCAGGGAGCTAGGATAAAGCCGCCTTTTTCTTCGAGCACAGCCTTGAATTCCTCGTAGGTATCTACCCGTGTGGTCATTTCATCGCGGAAGGCACGAGCGCGGGCCAGTAGGTTTTGCTGGATGGCTTCCAACGTTTCGCGTACGCGCGTCGACAGGCCCGCTTGAGGCACGGTTTCTTTGGTGCGCGTGTCACGGCGGGCCAGTTCAACGGTACCCTGTTCGGCATCTCGTGGCCCAATCGCTAAGCGTACCGGCACGCCCTGAACTTCATATTCGTTGAACTTCCAGCCGGGCCGGTACGTCTCACGTGCATCGAGCTTTACAGTAAAGCCAGCATCTTTGAGCTCTCGCTCAAGACGGATGGCCTGCTCCAAGACAGCCGATTTTTCTGTATCGTTACGAAAGATCGGGACAATGACCACCTGCGTAGGAGCCAACCGTGGAGGCAAAACTAACCCTTGGTCATCGGAGTGTGTCATGACCAAGGCTCCAATAAGCCGTGTTGAAACGCCCCATGAGGTAGCCCAAACGTATTCCAGCTCGTTATTTTGGTTTTGGAAGACGCAGTTGAAGGCTTTAGCAAAGTTTTGTCCCAGAAAATGACTGGTTCCAGCCTGCAGGGCTTTGCCATCCTGCATGAGCGCTTCAATGCAATACGTCTCTACAGCGCCGGCGAAGCGTTCACTAGGCGTTTTGACGCCCTGGATGACCGGCATGGCCATATACTCCTCGGCGAACGTGGTATAGATATCCAGAATGCGCAGCGCCTCCTCGATGGCTTCTTCACGTGTTGCATGGGCTGTGTGGCCTTCTTGCCAGAGAAATTCCATAGTACGCAGAAACAGCCGCGTGCGCATCTCCCAGCGTACCACGTTAGCCCATTGGTTGATCAAAATAGGCAAGTCGCGCCAAGATTGGATCCAACGGCTAAAGGCATCCCAAATGATCGTCTCGCTGGTGGGGCGAACGATGAGATTTTCTTCCAGGCGAGACTCCGGGTCCGGCACCAGCCGACCATGTTCATCGAGCTTAAGCCGGGAATGCGTGACTACGGCGCACTCTTTGGCAAAGCCTTCAACGTGCTCGGCTTCTTTGGCTAGAAACGATTCCGGAATAAACAAAGGAAAGTAGGCGTTCTCGTGACCGGTTTCTTTGAACATGCGGTCGAGTACGGCCCGCATGTTTTCCCAAAGCGCGTAGCCATTGGGACGAATAATCATGCAGCCGCGTACGGGGGAATAGTCGGCCAGCTTGGCTGCCCGAACCACGTCAACGTACCATTGAGCGTAATCTACCGAGCGCGGTGTAATGACGTCAGCCATAGTGTACAATGATTGGCAGTAAAACAGGACATCAAGGCCACTGAAGCCCCTTTAACGCCTGAGGATATCGAAATATCAAGTGTGGTCTATAATTTGGTTCTTTTTTTACGGGCACGCGCCGAATATAGGCTTGGCTATGGCCGAGTGCAACTAGGCAAACCTTTTAGGTCAGCGTGACGTTAACTCTTTGAGACAATCCTCGCAACCCTATTTCGGGCCCAAGCCATGACTCGCCTACGAAACGTTGTCCCTTTGGGCTTTGCCCGCCAGCGCTTGGGGACCCTGCTGCTTCTTGGCCTGATGGCGTTTGGACTGACCGGTTGCTACACGCAACTGGCGGTCACCGAGCGTAACTATACCCCGCGGCCGGATCGCGTCGTCGTTGAACGCTACGATGGGGACAGCACGGTGGTCCGGGAATACTACTACGAACGCGGGCCATACTACTACCGGCGCTATTTTGCACGTTTTTATGGAGATCCGTTCTTCTACTACGACTGTTTTGATCCGTGGTATTACGATCCATTCTACTGCGACCCGTTCTACTATCCAAGTTTTCGCTTTCGGCTAAGCTTTTACTGGGGCGATCCGTTCTTTTTCCCGTATCACGGATACGCGTACTGGTTCTACGGATTTGGTTACTATAGCCCCTACTATTGGGCGTATTATCCGGTCTATTATGGGTACGTGCCTCCTGGGCGACGGGTCGTGTGGAACTATGCGCCGCGAGGGAGTGCGCTTGGGCGTGATGCTTGGGTTGGGCGCAGCCCGCGCACTAGCGGTCGTAATCGCTACGATGGTCGGGACGATACCGAGACGCGATCGGTTGTGCGCACAACACCAGGCGCGGTGATCACACCGCGTGGATCGTCAACTGGGATCGAGGGTCGAACTCCCCAGAGCGTTCCAGCGTCACGGTCGGTTTCTCGCGAGCAGCCTGTGGACGTGCATCGTTCCAATACGCCAAGAGCGACCACTGGGCGATCGGTGATTTCGCGTGAAGCTGGGCGTGAAGCTGAAGGGCGTGCTGCGCCACCCGCAGAGCGGCCTGCCGTAACCCGGCAGCCTGCCGATCGCTATGCCCCACAAGCGCAGCCGCCATCTGCACCGCAGCGTGAGGAACGGCCGCGGGCGGTACCACCTTCCGAAGGATCAAGATCATCAGGAACCCGGCAATCCGGCAACCGAGAGGGAACGCGTGACCATCGCTCCTACCAGCGACAGGATAGCGGTTCTCGCTTATGGGCACCGACCGCGCAGCCAGCGCACCCAGAGCGTTCTAGCACGACGGTACGGCCAGCACCAACGCCTCCCCGCGTGCATCAAGCTCCAGCGCGGCCCAGTAGCCCACCCCCTCGGGTGCAGTCGGCGCCCCCTGCACGAACTTCAGCCCCGGCCGTACGGTCTTCAGGCAGCAGCCGAAGTTCAGAATCGTCAGCTCGGGGAGGTGCACGCCGTGGCGGCTAAGGCTTAAAGCGTACCGGCGAAAGGCTCATCTGCAGTAAAGGGAGGGGAGTGTCTCCTAATGCACCAATGCGTATGCAACGGTTATGAAGCAGGTAATTTTTTGCTGGAGTCTTTGTTTGCTTGGTGTGCTGCATGCTCAGGCCCAAAGTGTAGATGATGCCTGGCGTTTTTCGCAGCGTCTTCCTGCCGTAGGGGCTCGCTTGACTGCGCTATCGGGTACCAGTGCAGCTGGACTGGCCGACTATGGCGTGCTTTATAGCAATCCAGCGGGGCTAGGCTACTATACGCACTCAGAGATTGCCGGCGGGCTGAGCTGGCTTAATGCTCGTGATGCAGCCATCTACCATACGCCTACCCGTTTCGATTGGGAAAGCGAACTGCGTGCAACCGACTTAGACCATTTGGCTGCCGTCTATAAAGCGCCTACTGTACGTGGTTCGCTGGTTCTTGGCTTAGCGTATGCCCGCACAGCTGACTTCACGCGCCGCCTTTACTTCCAGGGTGAAAACAACACCAGTTCGATCACCGATTCCTACTTGCCCTATCCCGGAGAGTACGAGGTGACCTCAGAAGGTCAACTGGTCTTTCATCACGACATCCCATTTATGGCTTACCAGGCAGGTGCTATTGAGTTTTTGCCTGATGAATACCAGGCTGGGCGCTATCCATTCTATCAGGCTGTCGCACCTGGTACAACGATCCGGCAAATCGGTGAAGTCACCGAAGAAGGTGGCCTCAATGAACTTAGCTTGGGTGCAGCCATCGAGGCAGCCCGGAACCTGTTTTTGGGCTTTTCCCTTGGGTTTACCAGCGGTCGCTATCGGTTTGAACGGCGTTTTGAAGAAGAAGACTTCCGGAACGAGAACACGGAAGCACTCTATGCAGTCATATTGAATGAAAACCGCGTGCTGGCCGGGTTTGACTTTTTGCAAGTCCGTGAATACTTCACTTCAAGACTGGAGGGCTTTAGCATGCGGGGTGGCCTTTCGGCTCGGCTTTCGCCGCAGTGGCGTTTTGGCGTTAGCATAGAAACCCCTGTGTTTTTCCGAGTGCGCGAGGACTATGGCAGCGTGCTAGAGACTTTCTTCGACACAGGGGGGTCGCTGGCCTACGGCGGACAGTCGGGCGATGCGGGTACAGGCACGTTCCGCTATGAGATCCGCACTCCCTGGCGGTTGCGTACGGGCATTGCTTACCAGACCAGCCGTTTGCACGTGAGCCTGGATCTGGAGGCCATCGATTGGTCGCAGCTCCGCTTTGACGCTGCCAGCAATCAGGCATTCATACAGGACTTAAACCGCCGCGTGCGCGAGGAGCTCGAGCCCGTACTCAACGCCCGATTAGGCTTAGCCTATCAATTGGGAAGCACAACGCTTTATGGAGGGCTAGCGGTTTTTCCCGATCCTCATACCTCGGAGATTCAACGCTCCGAGGCAGATCGGCAGCGCGTTTGGGGTTCCTTAGGAATTTCCCTGCAATTGGCCGAGTCGTTTCGGCTGGATTTAGGCTGGACGCAGGAGCAGTTTGACGACTACTATCAGCCCTATGCCGACGTCGAGCGGCCGCCTTTTGTACGGGAAACGGTGCGGCGCAGCCGCTTTGTGGTGGGGTTGAGCTATACGCTAGGTTCAGCACAGCCTATGGGGCGTCCACGCCGTCGGTAAGCATACGGCGTCGCTCCACAAGACGTCGGTAGCGACGGGCAGCCTCGACGTGTTCTTGAAACGTCCGGCTGAAGACGTGCCCGCCTTCGCCATCGGCTACAAAGTACAGATAGTCGTGCTGCTCGGCATTCAACACCGCCTCTAAGGCATTTCGGGATGGGTTCGTAATTGGGCCTGGAGGTAGACCACGATACCGGTAGGTGTTATAGGGGTGGTCGATGCGATAGTCAGAAAATAGCAAGCGACGCTTCTGGCCTTCTTGTTGAAGAATAACGTATTGTACTGTAGGGTCGGCCTGGAGCGGCATACCACGCCGCAGGCGGTTCAGATATACACCAGCCACGCGGCGGCGCTCTTTGGGGCTTGCTTCCCATTCGACGATAGAGGCCAGCGTCACGACTTCATCAATCGTTAGGCCCAGGCTGTCGGCAAGGGCACGCCGCTCAGGGGTAAAGAAGTCCAAAAATGCCGCATGTACGCGCCGCACCACGTCGCGCGGCGCGGTAAGCCAAAAAAAGTAATACGTGTCTGGCAGCAGGCGACCAAACAGATGGAGCGTATCGGTGCCCAGCTCAGCCGCCAGTGCAGAATCGCGGAGGGCACTTAGGAGCGAATCGGGGCTGCAGGCCAGCACGCGGCAGACGAAGGCTGCAACGATTTCGGGCCGAGAGCCTGGTGGAATCAAGACATGCACTGGGGATTGCAGCCCGCGTCGTAAGACGTTGAGCATGCGATAGGTTGAAGTGCCTGTAGCAAACGTATAGTAGCCAGCTTTGATTTGGCGATGCCATCCGGTAAGCCGCGCCAGCCAGACAAATGGTCTGCGGTGCTGCAACACACCTGCGGCCTGCAAGGAATCGGCCACTTGCTCAAGCGAAGCTCCGGGAGGGATCTTGACGCCGCGACGGCCTTCGAAAGTAGGCGTGTTGGAGGCGACAACTAACCAGAGTATCGCAGC
This sequence comes from Rhodothermus bifroesti, assembly GCF_017908595.1. Lineage (NCBI taxonomy): Bacteria > Pseudomonadati > Rhodothermota > Rhodothermia > Rhodothermales > Rhodothermaceae > Rhodothermus > Rhodothermus bifroesti. Next base: position 285,643 of record NZ_JAGKTL010000004.1, on the reverse strand, counting down.
CCCGCAGACCAAGCCCAGCGTAAGTCCTACAAGCAGCAATACACGTCGCATTAGCTGTTTGGCGTTGGGTCTTGGTACTTCTGCCGTTCTAGTGAACGCGTTTCATCGATGATGCGCTCAAAAAGGCGCCGAACCGCGTCATTGGATAGGGGGCCTTCGTTTGCAGTCAATACATTGCGCAACACCTCTTCTTCACGTTCGGGCACGTAGATAGGCAAGCCCAGCTTTTTTTTGATGTAGCCAATATAATTCGCACAGCGGGCGCGTTCGTTGAGCAGGCGCAGGATCACCAGGTCGATGGCGTCGATGCGCTGACGCCAAGGAATCATATCAGCTTCGGTCGGCGATTCTGGGAGCTCTGGGCGATGGTTTTGGACGCGATCCAGCGCGTGCTGTAAGCATTCCAGCGACATAGCACACATTTTTAGGCAGCGAGCGTGGGCTTGGCCGATAATGTCAGCGGACTTGTGAGTCCTGCCTGGGCTTTAAAGTAGCCGGTAATGGCAATCATAGCTGCATTGTCCATGCAGTAAGCCATAGGTGGAATATACAGCCGAAAATCCAGGGCTTGGCTCAAGGCTTCGGCTGCGGCACGAAGTCCCGAGTTGGCCGAAACCCCGCCCACGATAGCCACGTGCCGAATGCCGGTGGCTTCGACAGCGCGTCGCAAGGCATCGATGAGCACGTCAACTACAGCTTGCTGAAATGCTGCGCAAAGGTCGGCAAGATGATGCCTAAGGAGACGGTCGCGTTCTGTCTCGGAAAACTGGTTCAGATAATACAGCACGGCTGTTTTTAGCCCACTAAATGAAAAGTCGTAGCCCTCTAGGCGTGGCTGCGGAAAGCGGATAAAAGCAGGATCGCCTTTCTGGGCTAGCCGGTCAATTTCAGGCCCTCCAGGATAGCCCAGGCCAAGAAGGCGGGCGACCTTATCGAAAGCTTCGCCTGCCGCATCATCTCGGGTGCGTCCGAGCACTTCGTGCTGAAAACCCGCTTCTACGCGCACCAGTTGCGTGTGTCCTCCAGAGACCACTAAGCACAAGTAGGGAAAAGGAGGCGAGGGAGCCGTGAGAAAGACCGAATACATGTGGCCTTCCAAATGGTTGACGCCAATAAGCGGTCGCCCAAGGCCTAAGGCAAAGGCTTTCGCAAAGCTAAGCCCCACCAACAGCGATCCGATCAGTCCTGGACCATAAGTGACGGCTACAGCATCGACATCGGCGGGCTGAAGCTGGGCTTCCTGAAGGGCCTGCCGCACAACGGGCACAATTTGGCGTTGATGGTCGCGTGAGGCCAGTTCAGGCACTACCCCTCCATAACGGTTATGCAGCGCTTGTTGTGAGGCGACCACACTCGAGCGCAGTTGCCCTTCGACAACAACAGCCGCCGCTGTGTCGTCGCATGAAGTTTCAATTCCTAGAATAACCTTTGGCACGATTTAGGCCAAAAGATGACTTCTCAGTTGGCGAAAAAGCATGCCTAAGGGAGGGAAAGGTTTCCAGCGCAGGCAACAATTAAGACGATTGGCCGTTCTTGACAATAAACCAGCGAAAGCTTACTCTTACAACAACCTGCGGGGCTAAAAAAATAGCAATGCCATGCGCAAGACGCTCTTACTGGTTGGCTTGATGGTGATGTTAGGTCTAGCCGCTCCAGCTCAGGCCCAGCTTCGTGAAAATGTGCCTGCTGCGGTGCAACGCGCTCCTATGCGGCTTTACAGCATGGGATCGGGATTCTCGCTCAACGATTTGTTCAGCGCGGAGCACTTTCGCATGCAACACACCTATGAGATGAGCATGGGAACGATTGGGGGCTACAGCTATTCGCTGGGGGTTTACACCAACTCTATGCTGTGGCAGTTTAGCGATAAGCTGGCTGCACGGGTTGACATTGGGGTGGCGCATTCACCTTTTGGTGGCAGTCTAGGACTAGAGCGTCGGCCGCAGATTTTCCTGCGCAATGCTGAAGTAGCTTACCGCCCACGCGAAAATATGCTGCTTCAGTTTTCCGTACGTCAGAGTCCCTACGGCTATTACCTTTATCCTTACGGATACTATCCATTTCGGCCATACGGTGCCTCGCTATTCTGGAACGATCCGTGATGCACGTTGTGGGAAATACCCAAGCCAACGCGGCATACCGCGCGGTGTGTCGCGTTTTTTATCCTAGTTGACCTATGCGGCGTAAGCGGACGCAGCGTCCAAAACGATGGGAAGGTTTACTGCTTGTGGTGCTCTTGGCGGGCGTCGGTTTGCTGCTGTATGCATTAGGTGTGCGCTTGTTGGCCCCCCGAGTTGACCCCGCACGCGAGAAAAATCCCGCGCAGCTTATTGGGAAAATTATTCAGGTAGAAGTGCGAAATGCTTGTGGTGTAGAGGGCGTGGCCGCCCGCACAACGCACTATTTGCGCCAGCGCGGTTTTGATGTAGTGGAGGTCGGCAACTATACGCGCATAGAACCACATTCCCTGGTGATTGATCGCGTAGGTGATCTGGAAGCAGCCCGTAAAGTGGCTGCGGCACTGGGCATCCCTGAAGAGCGCGTCCAGCAGCAAATTCGTCCGGATCTGTTTCTGGATGCCTCAGTGATTGTAGGACAAGACTATGCTTCGCTGGCGCCGTTTCAAGAATAACCGTTGAAAGACTGCCTATGCGACAAGTAATGGCAAAAACACGTGCGCGACGCCGGACATTGCTTCCAGCTCACGTATTGGCGCAGCATGCCGTGGACGCAGCTTTAGATAAAAAAGCCCGCGACCTGGTGGTGATGGACATGCGTCAGGTTAGCGGCGTGGCCGATTTCTTTGTGTTGTGCACCGGTGAATCGGACCTACAAATTCGGGCAATTGCCGATGCGGTGGAAGAGCGCATTGCTCAGCAATGCCAAGAGCGGCCATGGCATATCGAGGGACGGGACCATTTGCAGTGGGTGCTGCTTGACTATGTCAACATGGTCGTGCACATTTTTACTCCAGAAAAACGAGCGTTTTACAACCTAGAACGACTCTGGGGTGATGCCCCTCAGGAATCAGTCCCGGAAACTGGATCGGGGGCTACCGTGCGTCTGCTTCAGGCGGTGGCCGCTCAGATGGGCTGAGCCAGGTGTGCGCTGGGTACCTAGCTTGTTTTTAATCATTACGTTGATGGGGAGTTGTGCCTCTGCACCTCGGCTTGTCTCTCCCGATGATCGCTTTGGACATCGCTACGTAGGCCACGCCCCGGATGAACGTCTGACCTTAGACTTAACGCCTCCTAAAGTAGACCAGCAATACCTGCGCTATCTTGTCCCTATCGATACCGTGCATGTACGCATAGCCCCACTCGACGACCAGCCTACCGGAGAGCAGAAGGTAGAGCTTTTGATTAAAGGCAGTCTTCCAGAGGCTTGTGCTGCGCTGGATACCGTAGCGCAAGAGCGGGCTGGAAACCTGCTGCGTGTGCAGCTCTGGATGCACCGCCCAGCCAGAAAACGCTGCCGCCCTGTGCGACAACCGTTTCGGTTTTACCTGCCACTAGAGGGCAGCTGGAAGCCAGGGAGTTACACCCTGAAGCTTAACGATCGCATCTTTCCATTTGAAATTCGATATCCGGCCGCACCCCGCTAGGGCTTTGTGTTGTTCTTTTGTGAGGAGCAACTTGGTTAGCGGTTACGTGTATGGCTCGGTGTTTTCTCGTTTTGGGTGCTCTAACAGCGGGTATGGCTGTAGCCTTAGGCGCATTTGCGGCCCATGGGTTGGCGCCGCACGTTACGCCGGAACGGTTGCAGACGTTTGAGACTGGCGTGCGCTACCAGATGTACCATGCCCTGGCACTTTTGATGACAGGCTGGATGCTTTTCTCCCGACCCTCAATAAGGCTCAAATACGCTGGATGGGCTTTCGTCGGAGGCATTGGGCTATTTTCCGGAAGCCTCTACGTCCTGGTACTGGCCAACGCACCCCACTGGGGCGCGGTTGCTCCCTTGGGAGGAACGCTCTGGATTATAGGTTGGGGACTGCTAGCCTGGGAACTGTGGAAAGGTGTGCTGCCTAACTGACCTCGTCTTCTTCAAAAAGGAGTGTGATGCTCGGCAGCAAGTTATGCTCACGTGCTAAGGCTAGCAGTGCTTCGGCCGCTGCTTCGGGCGTATCGTAGGCTGCATACTCACGTGAATCTACCGCCAAAGCATACCCAACCTCTTCGTCGATTTCGCCTTTTTCCCAGTCGGTAGCCTCTTCGATGCTGAAGGTACCTTCTTCAGGAACGTAGGAAGCGATAAACCGCTCTTTGCCCTCGCGTGGATCGATCAGGCTCAGGTTGCCCAGGGCGCCGTATTCTTCGTCATAGAAAAGAGCCTCAGCAATGAGGCGGCGCGTAAACTGGTCGAGGTCGAAAGCGGCCATACCCAATAATGGCAGATTCTAAAAAAGGATGCTCACTTAACCGAAGCAGGGGAAACGGGTTCCCGTGGGTTTAGATAAGCGTTGAGAAAATGGAACGCTGCATCCCCGTCATACAAAGTCAGCTCGGCGTTGAAGCAGTTGGCAAAGTGATGCAATAGGCGCGCTTGCACAGCAGCTTCATCGACGGGGTGACCCAGCTCAGCTGCTAAGGAAGTAACGCCTCGGTCTGCGATGCCGCAGGGGATAATGAACGAAAAATAGCGCAAATCGGTATTGAGATTGAAGGCAAAGCCATGCATGGTTACCCAGCGGCTGCAGCGAATGCCCATGGCGCAGATTTTACGCTCTGGCCCTCGGCTGTCGGGACCGATCCACACACCAGTGCGTCCGGCAATGCGCGTAGCGCGTAAACCATAGTCTGCACAAGTGCGGATGATGGTTTCTTCAAGCTCACGCAGATAGCGATGAATGTCGGTAAAGAAGCGGTCGAGGTCTAAGATCGGATAGCCGACCAGCTGACCAGGGCCGTGAAATGTGATATCTCCCCCGCGATCGATATGGAAAAACTCGGCTCCGCGGGCCCGTAGGGCTTCTTCGGAGAGAAGCAAGTGCTCCAACCGACCGTTTTTACCGAGCGTATACACCGGGGGATGTTCTACCAGCAAAAAAACATGAGGAAGGGGCTCGGGCGGCTCGCGACGTTTAGCGGCTACCAGCCGGGCTTGCAGGCGCTTTTGCAACGCCCAGGCTGGCCCATACGCCATACGCCCCAGCCGACAAACAACGACAGCTTCAGCCATGGTGCACCTTAGCTTTGTGCAAGATTTTACGCCACAGGTTCTCCAGCGTGCCCTTTAGTTGGAGATGCTCACGCGCACGTTAAAGCCACCTTGCATGGTGGTCGAAGAGGGAACGCGGCTGTCGGCGCTTTCGAAGCGTTCGTAACGGAGCTGAAAGGCGGCCGATACGCGGTTACTGAACTGATAGGAGATCTGGGGTGCAATGGTTGTACGTGTCCAGGACGTTAACCGTGGGGCAAAGTCGGGACTGAGGGCATTGTGGGGGTCGAAGGCTTCGGGATTGTCAGCTGCTGCCTGTAGGGCGCGAAACAGCGAGTAGCGACGCTCATCGGTCGTAGCCCGTGAAAGGCTTAGGCTTATCCCAACGCGGTTTTGGAGGCGTTTGATTGGTAAAAACGGGATGCGTAGACCTTGAACCTGGTAGTTCAGGTTCAGCGTGAGCTCTCCGGTTTTGCTGGCGTTAATTTCGTTGTTGGTCGAGAGCGAATAGCTGCGGCTTTGAGACCAGGAGAGGTTGGTCTGAAGCCGATTTTTCCAGGTAATGTCTAAGCCTAGGAGGGGTTGGTAGCGCTCGTTAATGCGCACGGCGCTGACTTCATAACGCGAGAAGCGATAGCGAATGCGGCGATTGCCTAAGCTAAACGTGCCAAAGGCAACGCTGGGATCGTCGGAGAGGGCGTTTAGGTTGGTGCGATAGTCACTACTGTAGTCGGCACTGTAGCCGTGGCGCAGCGTGACGCCTTGGGCCAGGCTGCGGAACAAGGGCCAGTTAGACAGCCCTGTATAGTTGATCTGCCAGCTTGGTAGGGGGATAGGGGTGTGCGTGCCAAGCCGACCCAAGCTGTGCGTGAAGGCGCTTCGGAAGTCGGCGACTACAGTGGCATTGGTCAGCGCCACGCGCCCGTCCCCGTTTTCGTCGCCAAAGAGGGCAGGATTAGAAGCTTGGGCTAAATCTTTTCGATAGGTATCCAGCTGGCGACGGAAAAGGTCGAGGTAAGAAGCGCCAAAGGCCCAAACTGAAGCGCGGCTGCTTCCTCTATTGCTCATGGTGGTGTCTACAAGACCGTTGGGGTTGGGACGGTAGGAATAGTCCGTGCGCGTGTTCCAATTAACGTTCCAGTTGAGCGTCACCTGAAGCGTTGGACTCAGCCGCAGCGAGGTCGAAGCCCGAAGTTCATAGTCGTTCGATAACTGGTCGGCCACCTGGAGACTAGGGTCGAGTACGCGATTGGATAAATCGATGCGGCGGTCTAGGCCAAAGCGATAACCGACCGAAGGTCCACGCCCGTGCAAGGCATCCCAAAGGCTATAGGCGACGCGTACGCTGTCGATAGGCCCTCGGCCCACGTTGCTTGAAGCGCTGCTCCAGTTGGCGCGACCAGAAAGCTGCAGGTTTTCGATGCCAGTCACAGCCAAAAAGAGCCGGCGGAGCAGGACAATGGGGTTGGGTGGACGAATCAGCGGCCGAGGTTTGTCTTCGTCTTGTTGCGTCTGAGGCTGACGGCGGCGCTGTTCGGCTTGACGCTCTTGCTCTTCCAGCTTGCGGTAGAAAGCAAACTTGCGCCAGAGCTCCCGGGGTTGTAGTGTAAGACCGCTGCTCAGCGACGCCTGGTTAGAAACGCTGGCTCCTGTGTTACGCTGAATGGAGCCGTTTTGCCAGGCAAACTGTGCTGTGTAGCTCACGTCTTGCAAGCGCAGCCAGTTTAGGCGACGGCCTAAGTCGGGGCGCAAATTTGCGGTGAACCGTTGCTGGTAGCGATCGGTGCGCAAACCTTCGGCACCTTCAAGTGTGCGCCGCAAGACGCGGTGGAAGGGAACCGGCTGGAGACGGTATTGCTCGAAAGCCCGCACGCCTGCATCTTCCGGTGCGATTAAGCCGCGAGCAATCGCCTCTTCCATACGCAGGCCGCGATAAACCGTGTCGCGCGTGACCACCTGATAGACGGTGTCAACGCTCAGCGCATTGAGGCTCTGCTGCGTGTTGGTGTCGAAGCTGAGGTTGAAGAACGTGAAGGGGTTGTACTGTAGGCTGAAATTTCGGCTGTGTGCCAGGCTATGCTGCTCCCGAATAGGGCTGATGACCAGATCTGGCAACGTAGGATTGCGCTGGCCAGGCAGCACAGGTCCACGATCTTGGTTGGCGGAAAAGTTGCGGTTGGCGCTGCCCGACCAAGAAAGGCTTTGGGGAAGGTAATTAAACTGCAGCCCAGCCAGCAGGCCTACCAAAGGCACGTCGTCTAAGAAAGCGAAAGGACGTACTGTGCGGGGACGACGGACGTTAAGCCGGTAGCTTAAAGAAGTCGTCCAGCGCCAGGACGTATTAAAGCGCTGCGTTGGACTGCGTCCTTCGGTTGCCGCAAAGGCATAGCTGAAATTGAGCCCATCAACCAACGTGCGCATGAGCCAAGACTTAGAGCCCTGTTTTTGGACCCGGAAGCTGTAGGAGCGCGTCATGTTGTGCGTCTGTACGCGCTCGAGCACCTCTTGGCGGGCCTGGGCCTGCTCACTGCGGGAGCGCGTGCTGTCGAGACTGATCTGGTTTAGCACTTCCTGGAGGCGCACGTCGCCCCGTGCCGGATCGAAGCGAGGTGTGGTGGTGCTGGACTGAAGCTGCAGCGAGAACGGGATAGACCAACCGTAGCGGCGCGGCAGCAGCCGGTCTAGGTTAATGTCGGTGGCAATACTCCAGCTCTGTTGATTGTTTTGCTCACGTTCCCCTAAAGTGCTGGAGAGCGCACCGAAGCCGTCGGTTTGCATGCGGAAGTTCGCCCGCACGCGGCCAAGGTCGGCCAGCTTAAGGTTGAGGTTAGCCAAACCCGCATAGCCATTTTTTTCGTCGTATCCCGAAACACGCAGCTCGTTGAGCCACACAACGACTTCTTCGAGACGATCGCGCGGATCGGCACTGTTTTCAGCAGCCGGATTGCGCACGCCGATGATGATCATCGTGATGCGACTGAGCGATGGATTGCCTTTGACCGCCAGTCGGCTGCCGGGTGGGGCAAAAGCATCGGCATCGGGGACGCCTGGCGCCGTAGGCTGACCGTTGATTTTGTTCCAGAAAACGCTGTCGGCCGGGAAGCCTGCTGCATCACGGGCGATTTTAAGTTCGTTGAAGGCCCCCAGCAGGATATTGACCGAGTTGAGGTCAATCACCCGGTCGCCCCATCGTTGAAAGGTCTGCCATAGCTCATCGCTGCTGCCCGAGGTAACGGAGCTGGGCATCAGGGGCTGTTCGTATTCGTAGTAGTCGTTATTGGCGTTGGCACCCAGGCGCACAAAAAGCCGTACTTTCTGGCGAGCGCCTTCAGGGTCTTGTTGCGCCAGAGCTTCTAGGGGAGTGCCATCGGCTAAAGTGCCGTGCAGGTGGACGAACATGCGCAGGTTGGAATACTTGAGTAAATCCAGCCCTTGGGTAAACGTTTTGTAGATGCCGCGCTGGTGGCCGGGATAAAGGTTTTCGACGCGAAGGACAAGGGCTTGCTCGCGGGCGTTGCGGACAACGCCTGTGGTAGTGCGCACTTGGCTGATAATGGCTCCGCTGGGCGTACGGTAAATATCTGGATTTTTTTCGTTGCTGACGCTGGAGATGCTCACCCGGGTGTTGGTAAACAGCGTATCCGAAGGTGTGCGCTCTTCAACAGCCACTTCTTCAGCTTTACGCCACTGGCTGCCTACCAGCTCAAAGGTAGCAAAACGCAACGTGATCGGAACACGGTGGCCCGTCGTCCACACCCGAATGGTCTGAATGAGCGAAAAATCCTGGATATTGCCCACTTTACGTGTGTAATTGCGGACAGGGATGCGGACCTGGTACCAGGTCTCCCCCCGGCTATTGGTAATGGCACCAACCACGTAGTCGTCTTCACGCCCGGGTTGGGCTAACGAATCGAGCGCTGCTTTGCTGAGCGGAATTTCATACTGAAAGTAGCTGTTTTCGGTATCCAGGGAGCCGTTAAAATTCAGGTCTTCGGTATCGGGAATGCGGGAATTGCCCCGCCGAATGCCGCCGCGAGCGAGTTGGTTCTGGGTTTCATAGGCATTGAGTTCCAGGCCAGGAAAATAAAACGCAAACCGCTGCTGTAGGGGAACCCCATTCGGGTAAAGCTCGGAAGGGAAAAGTTCAGGGTCATTGAAAAAGGCATCGTTATCAAAGGGCTGGTAGTCGTCTCCCGAAGGGTCGCGCAATGCCCGCGCTACTTCTGCGCGGTAGCGCAGGTCCCCATGGTTGGGATCAAGGCTTTCCAAAAACTTTCGGAAGTGAAACTGTTCGGTATACACTTCAGGATAAGCCGAAGGGTCGTAGGAGGCTAAGCCATCGAGGCCTAGGTCTTCGGTGCGGCGTGTGCTGAGGTCTAAGTCAACCGAGTTGTTCTGAATGCCTGTAGGATAGCGGCTCCACTGGTCCCCTCGAAAGCCACTGCTTGGATCGGTCATCGAGAGCCCGTCTTCGGCGTTGAGCTTGCCGTTAGGAATCACGTCCTCAGAGATCGCACCTAGGTCAATGTAGAGTTTAGCCTCTGAGCCCGCATCCCGCTCAGGATTTTCGGGGAAAGGACGGAAAATAAATTCCACAAACTCGATATTCCTTAAGTTGAAATCGGTGTAGCCTTGAGGGATTGGCTGCATCATGCCGCCCCACACTTCTTCCGGATGAGCCAGAAAGTCTTCGAGGTCGGTGCTATAGTTGTAAGGCCCGCGCATGTACGGGTTGAAATAGATATCGAGCGTTGGTAGCGTTTGGGTCAGCTCGCCGCGAACGTCTCGGTTGGGGAAGACGTCGGTGATGAGTACGGGGCGGACAGCTTCGGGGTCATACACTGGAGCGCGGCGGGCTAAGTCGGACACCAGGATCTCGCTAAGTTGATACCAGGCGAAAACGCCGCGCCAGGTAGTGCGGAGCGAATCGTAAAGCGTACCTACAAAGCCAGCGGGATAGCGAGCGGTCGAATCGGGGGGAGAGGCCAAGCGCCAGCTGCCAGGTTGTTTGAGCGAGAAGGTATTTTCAAAGCCTTCAAAATCGTCGATATAGGAAATGCCGCGCAGCTCATCGATGTTAAAGTCCCGATGCGCGTTGCGCAGCTCACGGCGCGTGCGCTCAAAAGCCAGCGTCTGGCCATGGCCAGGCCGAAGTTGAGCAAATTCGCCTGAGAAGGACAGTTCGCTAGGCTCTCGGGTTTGCAGGAGCGGCAGGGCGTCGAGTGCGCGGGTAAGCCACTCAGACTGGGCGGTAAACGAACCATCAATGCCCCAGATCAGGTTGGCAATGGGCTCTTCTCCCAGGCGAAATTTGTCGACGGGCGATTTCTGACTCAACCGCATCATCGTAGCCCCCAAGGCCAGCTTTTCTCCCAGCGTGTAATCGGCCCGCATGCCCAAGAGCGTTTTCTTTTGCAGGTTGAAAAGCGCGTTTTGCTCGTAGGTGATTTGAATTTCACGGCCAGGAGTGAGATAGGCTGGATTGGTGATGCGCACAGTGCCGCCTTGGTAATCGACCACGAAGTCTACCCCTTCCTGAAGGGGTGTACCCCCTGAAGTAACACGGACAGAACCCTGGACCAGCCCAGCATAGGCACGTAAGTCGTAGAAATCCTGCACGGCGCTTTTGTAGGAACCCTCAATCGTGTACACGTTGTGTTGCGTGTTGCGCCGGGCATTTTCTTTTTTCTGCACGTAGAGGTCCTGAAAGACGTATTGGTTGCGCAGTGCGGCTTTTTGATCGTTGGGCAAGCTGGTCTGCTCGATGAGTTGGGCTAAGCGTTTGCCGAAGGGTTCTAGAAATGGAAAAATGAGCAGGCCGTTGCCAGGATTGATCGTAAAGTTCACCAGAAAATCGAACCGGTTGTCTGGGATAGGAGCTTGGTCTTGGTTGAGTCGGTCAAGTCCTAAGAGTTGCAACAAGGTGCGCTGCGCGCCTAGCTCAGACAGATATTTTTGGGCTGTTTTCCCAGGTGGCCGGTAAAAAATATCCAGTTCAAAGTTTTCGGGATTGATGCTGCGTCCGGGTAGGCGGTAGATGTTGCGCAGTTCAAGGTACCAGACTGCTGGATTGTAGCCTGTCGCTGGAGCAGGTTGGCGAAGCTGACCGGGACGGAGCAGCTTCAGGACTAGGCGGTTTTCATCTTGTCCTCCACTGGCCCCCCCGGTTTCCGAAGAAAAATCCCCCACCTGGTAGATGCGTCCACCGGCTCGGTAGCGAAATGCAACGGCTAGTGCTTCGTTTTCTTGCAGTCTTTGGTTAAGGGAAAGGTAACCCAGCACCTCGTCAAACGTGTAGTCCCTGCCGGGTTCGAGTCGTTTAAATCGGCCGGTTTGAAAGTCATCTTCGGTGAGACCCCGTTGCTCTTTCAAGTAAGCTGCGGCATTGGCCTGCCCATTACGCAAAAAGGCATCGACCTCACCTCCAGGGGTATCATCATAGCGGTCGTTACGGTTATCCGGTAGCGCTCCGACATCTGCCCGGGTGTAGCCGTCGGCTAAGGTAAGGAGCTCGGCTGGTTCGCCCAAGTCGACAATAGCTACAACCTGGCGGACGTTTTCATCATCGCGAACAGGATAGACGAGCTTCCAGACTTCAATTTCGGTAATGCGTTCAAAGCCGTTGGCGATGCGGATGTTAGGGGGATCGGCTAGGGCATCTTCCCAGCGGTTGCGGAAGTAGTAGGCCAGGAAAAAGTGCGTCCCCTCGTCGTAGTCGGTCGGTTGCAGAGTAAAGGTGGTGGTTTGTGAACCGCCGCTAATGCTTAGGGCGTTCGCTTGACCTTCCTCTTGGCTGGCAACGGTAGTGAGCCGTAGGCCGCCGAGCTGAAATTGTGCTTTGATCCCAAACAGGCTTTGCCCCCCACGGATAAGCTGGGAGGGGGTTTGGAGCATCACGTTTCCAGCTTCAATGCGCTGAATGATTTCATCTTCATAGCCGGTGTACTCTAGCTTGAGCTGATTTTGGTAGTCGAACTGGTTGTTGGTGTCCCAGTTGACGTTAACGCGGAGTTTGTCGCCAATGGTGCCCGTAATCCCTAGGCGCAGATCTTGTTTGAAGTCTGGATCGATCTGGGCCGAGCGGCCAAAGAAGGCGACCTGTTGGTCGCTTTTTCGGTAATTGAAACCAGCATTGATGTCGGCTTGGCCGTTAACGCGCAGGTCGACTTCAGGTCGCCCAAAAATCGTAGTAAAGGCGCTTTGCCGGCCACCTGGGATAGCAATGCTAAGGCCTAGGCCGCTGCGGCGTTGTTGACTGGCTTGGCGTTGCCGTTGCGTTTGGACCGTTTGCCAGTTTTGGCGCAAGGCTTGGTGCAGACGTAGCTTTCGGTAGCTTTTTAGGTCGAGCGTTACAGGTATGCGCACGTCGGTGCGGCCTAGACGCTCGTAGATATGGTAGACCAGGTGGGTTGAATCTAGTACAACCGCACGCTGCCACGTTCCAGGAACGAGCGTAGTAAGTGAACGGCTGCGGGGATGCAGGCGGGCATAGGGGAGGTCGCGTTGTCGGTGGGGCAAAAGCCGATCGGCCCGTGGTGTAGGCAGCGTATCGGCGCCTGTGGTGTCTTGCCGCAGGCTATCTGGAGGCCAGAGAAAAAGCAGGGCACCATTAGGCGCCGGCCTGCCCAATCCTACCAGGCAAAGCCCTCCGATGAGCAGAACCCCACCCCATGTAGCAGCACGCAGCACGGTACGCATCGAACGCTTGGCAAAACAAACTACACGCCAGCCTTTTTGCCTTTGGTGAGGCAGCAAGGCTATAAAAACCGGTCTCCAATACACCTCGTAGCGATTGCTGCGATATGCGTCCGATGCGCTTGGTTCAGAAGCTAAGCTACGACGTAGAGGTGTCCTTCGGCAAGGGCAAGCCTGCAGGCTCGCACAGCAAGTCGAGCAGATGTATCAAATAGCGCCGCAACTGACGCCGGTCAACCACATCGTCAATAAAGCCATGCTCTCGCAGAAATTCAGCGCTTTGAAAGCCAGGCGGTAGGTCCTGCCCGATGGTTTGCCGAATGACACGTGGTCCCGCAAAGCCGATCAGCGCTCCAGGCTCAGCTAGGTTAATATCGCCCAACATGGCAAATGAAGCCGTTACACCTCCGGTTGTCGGGTTGCTCATCAATGAGATGTAGGGCACGCGGGCTTCATCCAATCGGGTGAGCAAGGCAGCGGTCTTGGCCATCTGCATCAGGCTTAGAATGCCTTCCATCATGCGCGCTCCCCCGCTTTGCGAGATGATTAGTAGCGGGATGCGTTCGGTGTAAGCCGTCTGAATAGCGCGGGCCACAATCTCTCCTACAACCGATCCCATCGAGCCGCCGATAAAGCGAAAGTCAAGCGCCGCAGCCGATACGGCGTATCCCCCGATGGTACCGGTTGCCCGCTGAGCAGCTTCGTTAAGCCCAGTCTGCTTTCGGGCTTCTTCAATCCGAACCGTGTACGGCTTGCGGTCTACAAAGCCTAGCGGGTCGGCCGACGTTAAGTGTTGATCGTGTAGTACAAACCGCCCTTCGTCGAACAGCAGGCGGAAGTACTCTAAGCTGGTCATCGGGAAGTGATAGCCGCACTTGGGACAAACCTTTGCGTGGTCATCCAGCGCTCTCCGATGCAGGATGTGGCCACACGTGGGGCATTTGGCCCACTGGCCTTCGGGAAAGTCGTTCTGCTCATCGCGTGCGGTAAGAATGCCTTGGGTTTTGCGTTTAAACCAGGCCATACTTCAGCTTTATGTTCGTTAGGAGGTTAGGGATGCCTGCGGCGTAGCGCGGTTTACGACAAAATCCTTCAGGTACAAGGGTTCAAACGACGCTACGTCTGCAATCTGTCCTTGCTGGTAGCGCCTCCATCCTAAGCGGCCCACCCAAAAGGCGCGCATCAAGTGCGTATGAGGGTCCAGCAAGCGGAGCCCCGGTTGCTTCGGTAGGTAGGGAGCTACGCGTGTTGTACCTTCGCCGACCAGGTGTAGTCGGCCGTTAAGGCCTAATGCCTCAAGCCAGCTGGCCAGCTCTGCGGCCTCATAGGCCACAGCTTTGGCCAGAGGGTGCAATGTGTTTTCTGGGCCAATCCGATAGGCTGCAGCATACACTTCGCTACGCCGAGAGTTCAGCAGCGGAATAATGACATCTTCGGGCTCAGCATACGGCATAACCGAGGCAGCCAAGGCCTCAAGCGTGGGTACGCCTATAAGCGCTGCGTTTGTGGCTTCGCAAAGCCCTTTTGCCGTACTGACACCTACGCGGAGCCCGGTGTACGATCCTGGACCCATCGACACCGCCACAGCCTGCAGCTCAGCTGCTTGAACGCCGCTATGTTCGAGTGCGGTAGCAATCAAAGGAGCCAGTCTTTCGGCGTGGATCCGCCCTTGCTGTAGCGTAGCCTCAAAGTACAAGCTGTCACCGTTGAGCAGCGCCACGCTGCACACCTCCGTGGCTGTTTCTAGCGCTAAAAGCAGCGATTTCATTTCCGTGAGGCTTGACTATTTAGGCTACGCGCGTATCTTAAACAAGCCACTCCCAGAGCGGTTCTTTGGGGGCAGCAAGCCGGACAACGTGCTTGCCTGGGCTAGCCGGAAGCGCTTTGTCCGCCTAAAAACTTAGGAGGTAGCCTATGAAAGTCTATGAGGCCAAGCATATCCGAAACGTCGCTTTGGTAGGCCATCAAGGTAGTGGCAAAACCATGCTGGCCGAAGCTATGCTTTTTACAGCCGGTGTGCTGTCGCGCATGGGTTCGATTGAAGAAGGCAACACGGCCAGTGATTATCATCCCAGTGAAAAAGAGCGCGGCATGTCGGTGTTTACCTCCCTGCTGCATGTGCCTTGGCAGGAGCATAAAATCAATGTGCTCGACACACCCGGCTATCTGGATTTTGCAGGTGAAGTACTGGCGGCACTGCGCGTGGCCGACCTGGCTATTTACGTGATGAATGCCGTCGAAGGGGTGCAAGTAGGTACTGAGTTGGCTTGGACCTACGGCTTGCAGCGCAGCATCCCTTCGATGTTTGTGCTGAACCATATCGATCATGCGGAATCCGATTTTCGGACACTTGTGGCGCAGATTAAAGAGCGCTTTGGCCGAGGAGCAACGGTGCTGCAGATTCCGGCTGGCACGGGCTCAAGGGCCATTATCGATGTACTGCTCATGAAACAGCTAATTTACCCCAAAGGCGGGCCTCCAGTCGAAACCGAAATTGATCCGGCTTTCCGTGAAGAAGCCGAAGCCCTACATATGGCGCTTATTGAAGACATTGCAGAAAACGATGAAAGGTTAATGGAGCTGTACTTTGAAAAAGGTACGCTCACCGAAGATGAGATGCGGCTAGGGTTGCGGACGGCCGTGCTGCACCGGCAGCTCTTTCCGATTTTTGTGACCAGTGCTACAGAGCAGATTGGAATCCCTCGACTGCTGAGCTTCTTGGTGAATGTGGCACCTTCACCTGCCGACATGCCACCTGCGCCCTTAGAAAATGGGGGTACTTTGAAGGCGGATCCTTCAGGGCCGCCGGTAGCTTTTGTCTTTCGCACCATGGCGGAGCCGCATGTGGGCGACTTTTCCTACCTTCGGGTCTACTCGGGCACGCTGGAGCAGGGCATGGACCTAGAAAATGCCCAGACAGGTGCACTAGAACGCCTGGCTACGCTCTACGTCATGAACGGTCACCATCGCGAAGGGGTCCCCCGAATGGTGGCTGGCGACTTGGGCGCTACGGTCAAGCTGCGTGACACGCACACCAACAACACGCTACGGCCCAAAGGAACTGCGTTTGTGCTCCCGAAAATTCATTTTCCAGAGCCGCGCTACGCCGTGGCCGTACGTCCCTTGCGTGAAGGCGATGAAGACAAGATGATGCAAGGAATGCACCAACTTGTGGAAGAGGATCCTTCGCTGCAGATCATCCAAGATCCGCTCTTGCGACAAATCGTGCTGGCGGGACAAGGGGAGATGCACTTGGAAATTGCCCGCTTTCGGCTTAAAAATCGCTTTGGAGTCGAAATCGAGTTTGTTAAGCCCAAAGTGGCCTATCGAGAGACCATTCAGACCAGTGCGCGCACGGCTTACCGCCATAAAAAACAAACCGGTGGCGCCGGGCAGTTTGCCGACATCTCGGTGCACGTTGAGCCGCTTACAGAGCCTTTTGTGCCGCCTTCGGATATCACGGTGCGTGGCGAGGTAACAGCCGAAACGCCCTGGGGGGCACGGGTGCATTTTGTTGATGCCATTGTAGGTGGCGTGATCGACATGAAACGCTTTTTTGGAGCTATCCAAAAAGGCGTCTTAGAAGCAATGCAAAACGGCCCGATTGCAGGCTATCCGGTAGGCGACGTGCGTGTGATTATTTACCACGGCGGTATGCACCCGGTCGATTCCAACGAGGCCGCCTTTCGCACGGCTGCCCGAATGGCTTTTCGCGAGGCTTTCAAAAAAGCACAACCCGTACTCCTAGAACCCATCGATGAGGTCGAAGTGATGGTGCCCGAAGCTTTTACTGGGGACGTAATGGGGGACCTCAACACGCGTCGGGCACGCATTCAAGGCATTGAGACCGAAGGCGTCTTCCAAAAAATCAGAGCTTTGGTCCCAGAGGCCGAGCTGTACCGCTATGCCACAACACTGCGCTCCCTAACCCAAGGACGAGGGATCCATCGGGCGCGCTTTAGTCACTACGAGCCTATGCCTCGTCACGTGCAGGATAAGGTGGTGGCCGAGGCGGAAGCCATGCAAGAAGCCTAACCCTCAATCAAAAAGCGCCTCAGCACGGTCTGAGGCGCTTTTTTGTGGCGCGGGAGGGAGTCGAACCCTCGACCTCCGGGTTATGAATCCGACGCTCTAACCGACTGAGCTACCGCGCCACTAAAGCAACAGAAAATTACAGGCACTTTCCCAGGGTTTGCAAGGACCACTGGCCAAATGCTGCGTGCTGGCACTTTGTTTCCGCCATGCCCGTTAATAGCGTGCAAAACCTACAAAAGTGCTCATGGCTTGGGAGCAGATTCTGGGACAAGCACGTGTAGTTGAAGCGCTGCGCCGGGCATTGGAAAGCCATCGCATCGCCCATGCTTACCTATTTTACGGTCCTTATGGAACAGGAAAGCGGGCGGTAGCCCTAAAGTTGGCGCAGGCGCTGGAATGTGAGCAAAACGGTAGTGCCCCCTGTGGCCAATGCGTTAGCTGCACCAAGGTGCAGCGCTTGATTCACCCCGACGTGCAGGTGCTGCTGCCCTATCCTAGCGATGCTGATCCGGAGGATCTGCACGAACGTTTGGCCCGCTTGGCCGTTGAGCCCTATGCTACGGTAGACTACATGCGCCGGCCTGTACTCGACGATCCTACCAAGACGCCTAGCAAACAGGCTTTCTACACTGTGGCCCGTATTAACGAAGCATTGCGGCGCACTATGGGGTTCAAGCCGCTTGAAGGGCGCTACAAAGTAGCCATTTTGGTCGACGCCGATCGCATGCGCGTTGAGGCCGCAAATGCCTTTTTGAAATTACTCGAGGAGCCGACACCCCAAACGGTTTTTGTGCTCACTACAGAACGGCCGGAGCTGCTGCTGCCAACGATTCGTTCCCGCTGCCAAGCCTTACGTTTTGATCCTTTGCCCGCCGACGTGATTGCCCAAGCGTTGGTTTTGCACCAGGGGGTGCCCGAGCAGCAGGCACAGGTGCTGGCCCGCATGGCCGATGGCTCCTACAGCCGTGCGCTGGATCTGCTGGCCAACGAAGTGCTTCAGGCCGATCGTCAACAGGCCCTGGATTTCTTCCGGCAAGCTTATCGTTTTCACAGTGAAGCGCTGATCGAACAGCTCGAGGCACTAGCTGAACTGGGCAGGGAACGGCTCAAAGGCCTTTTGCGGCTTATGCTAAGCTGGGTACGTGACTTGGTCTTTTATCGCACACTTGGGGAAAACGCACCGCTAATCAACATTGATCAACGCGAAGCCATTGCGCGCTTTTGTCAAAACTTACCTCAAGCCGATTTAGAAGGTATGGTGCGTCTTCTTGAGGAAGCCATAGTGCTCATTGAGCGCAATGTCCAACCGCTGCTGGTGCTTAGCGTCTTAGCCGCTGGCCTCCAAGAGGCCATGCGTGGAAAAGCCCCAGAGCGGCTTCTCATGGCGCTGGATGACCCTTGGGTGCTCGGATTGGCCTAGGCCGGAACTTTGTGCCTATGGCCGATCTTTCAACAAAGCTGTTTCGTCTGAGCTGGATTATCCTATGGCCTGCAGCAGCGGATGCACTTCACGCGGTTGTGGCGGAGATTGCCCGTCGCTACACGTATTCGACTGGCTAGGCCATCTCTACGGCCCACAGCCTACCTACGACATTGTGGAAGTACGCTTTAAAGGTAGGCGTAAAGGGCTCTACCGGAATGCCGATCGACTAGAACTGCAAGCAGGGGACTATGTGATCGTGGAAGCCGATCGCGGCTTGCACTTTGGCATCGTGCACCTGACCGGCGAGCTGGTTCGGCTTCGCGTGCGTGCACAGGGACTGGATGAGGAAGCTGAATTTCCCCGTATCGTTCGCCTGGCTACACTGGAAGACATTGAACGCTGGGAGGCCAATAAACAGCAGGAAATTGAGGCCTTCTATGTGGCCCGCGAGGCGATAGAACGCCTTGAGCTGCCCATGAAGCTCGTTGATGCCGAATGGCAGTTTGATCATAAAAAGATCACCTTTTACTTCACCGCCGATCACCGGGTTGATTTTCGACAGCTGGTGCGCGATCTAGCACGAACGTTTCGCACCCGCGTAGAGCTGCGTCAAATCGGCGCCCGCGACGAAGCAGCCCGCGTCGGGGGTATTGGCTCTTGCGGTCGTGAGCTCTGCTGCGCTACCTGGCTGCATACGTTTAAACCAGTAGCCACCCAGGCAGCTAAAGTGCAAAACCTCCCCTTGAACCCTTCGCGTTTAAGCGGCCAATGTGGCCGGCTGAAGTGCTGCCTTAACTACGAGCTCGAACAGTACATGGAAGCGCTGCGGGATTATCCTCCTGTAGATACCCCGGTGGAAACAGAACGTGGACGCGGCACTGTCCAAAAACTGGATATTTTCAAACGCCGCGTTTGGATTCAATACGAAGATGGGACCTGGGAAGACCTGTCGCTGGAGGAGGTGCAGCCTTATCTCCGACCGCCAATGCAGGCGTAACGTGAACGCAGCAGCCCTAGGCCAGCTGCTCGTTGGACTGGCCGTTGCGATCGTGAGCGCTGTAGCCTCGTTAGGTCAATCTGCCTCTTCCTCGATTAGGCTGTACCAAGCCGATAGCTTGTGGCAGGCTGGGGCATTTGCCAAAGCCCTTGAAGTGGTGGAAGCTGGGCTGCAGTATGAGCATGATCGCGCTGAGTGGCTCTGGCGCCGATCCCGTCTGCGCGTTGAGCAGGGCCTTCGAGCTTCAGAGAAAGCGCAACAGCGCCAATGGTACCAAGCTGCCCTGGCTGATGCACAAGCAGCGATTGCGCTTGACTCGCTCAACAGCCGTGCCTATGTGGCTGCGGCAATTGCTGCCGGTCGGCTGGCTTTGGTTTCCCATCCCCAGGCCAAAGTCGAGCACGCTCGCCAAATCAAAGCCTATATCGATCGCGCTCTGTTCCTGGACCCCCAAAACGACATTGCATACCACCTGCGTGGCCGCTGGTATTACGAGGTGGCTACACTGAGTGCCCTGGAACGTGCAATCGTTAAAGTGGTCTATGGAGGGCTACCGCGGGCTTCGCTAGAGCAGGCGGCTGCAGACTTTCGGCAAGCACTGACACTCAAACCACGCGTGGTACACTATCTAGAGCTGGGACGTACGCTGCTCCGCTTGAAGCAGCCTGAAGCAGCACGGCGCGCGCTAGAGCGCGCGCTTGCCTTGTCTCCTAGCGAGCCGAACGATTCCCTCTACCAAGCTGAGGCCCAAGCGCTTTTGCGCCGCCTCCGCTGAACCCCTTCTACCCCCGCTTCGTTCTATCCCTGCCTTAAACGAGCATCCTACAACCTGCCATGGCCTATTCTGCAGAGATCAGCCGCAGCACGCCGGCTGCGATCTTGTTTTTGCTGGAT
This sequence comes from Rhodothermus bifroesti, assembly GCF_017908595.1. NCBI lineage: Bacteria > Pseudomonadati > Rhodothermota > Rhodothermia > Rhodothermales > Rhodothermaceae > Rhodothermus > Rhodothermus bifroesti. Next base: position 265,439 of record NZ_JAGKTL010000004.1, on the reverse strand, counting down.
CAATCGGCTTCGATGCAAGAACCCTTTGGGGGCGCTGAGCAGCGAGGCGATGCTGCACCAAGCAAGGCACGCGTACTAGCGGATGTGGTCAATCGGCTACTTCAAAACCTGATCCTGCGCTGCGCCAAAGAAGACGGCGTGCGCGACTATTTCTACGTAGGGGTGGTGGGCTATGGCGAACGCGTGCAGCCGCTCATTCGACCCGCGGAAGACTATCGGATCGTCGGTGACTGGGTGCCTCTCAGCCATCTGGCTGAGCGCCCCCTCCGCTTAGAGGAACGATTAAAAAAAGTGCCCGATGGCCAAGGGGGGTGGACGGAGCGGCGCGTTAAGTTTCCTGTCTGGTTCGATCCTTACGCCAAAAACGGTACGCCCATGTGCCAAGCGCTTGACCTGGCTGCTCAAATGGTACGCACCTGGATCGACGTGCACCCCAGTAGCTTTCCGCCTATCGTGATCAACATCACCGATGGCGAAGCAACCGATGGCGATCCGTTGCGCTACGCACAGCAGCTGCGCAGCTTTGCCACCGACGATGGGGAGACGCTACTTTTTAACGTGCACCTTTCTTCTTCTGAAGAACCGCCCTTGATGCTCCCCGATAGCGTCGATGCCTTGCCGCGCGATACCTATGCCCTTCAGCTTTTCCAAATGTCCAGCACGCTGCCCTTTACCATGCGCGCTGCAGCTGAGCAAGAGGGCTACCGGGTGACCATGGACACGCGAGGATTCGTGTTTAATGCCGATCCGGTGGCCCTAGTGCATTTTCTGGAGATTGGTACGCGTCCCAGCACCTTGCGCTGAAGCGTTATGTTCCCTCTGGTTTGGACGTTCTGGATGCCGCGCACCGAAGCTGAAAGCTCGGCTTACGAAGATGCGTTTGCCGTGCGTCCAGGATGGCCTTTTGCCGCTGCGGTGTCGGATGGTGCAACCGAGACGGCATTTGCCGGAAGCTGGGCGCGTTATCTTGCGCAAAGCTTCTGTCAAGAGTTACCCTTGACGCTCGAGGATTTGAATACCTGTCTTCCTAAGTGGCGTGCTGGCTGGGAGAAAAACTTGCCCATTGCCCCACTTCCCTGGTACTTGGCGGCCAAGCTAGATGAAGGCGCGTGTGCAGCACTACTGGGCTTGGGGCTCCAAGCTAATGGTAACTGGCAGGCCGTAGCTGTTGGCGATGCGGTTTTGTTCCATTTGCGGCAAGAACAGTTGCTCCAAGCTTGGCCGCTAAGCCACCCCGATCAGTTTAGCCAGCGCCCAGCCCTGATTAGTAGTCAGGCAAACGTCGATGCAGCTGCAGTTGTCCTCAAAGGACGCTGGAGGCCAGGCGATGCGTTTATTTTAGCAACGGATGCTTTGGCTGCTTGGCTGCTGCGCTTTGATCCAACATTGCCGCTCAGGTTGACTTCGGTTGAATTGGCAGCCCAGTTGCGAACGGCTCGCCAGCATCGGACGCTGCGTAACGACGATGTGACAGCGGTAGTGATTTTTTGTCTAGAATCCTAGGAAGCGTGCAGGCTGTCATGCCGTGCTATCCTACCCCAAGCCAATATCGTGAGGCGGTACAATGGCCGCAGGCCGCCTTTTTAGACCCCGAGCTGCAGCAAGCCACGCCTGAAGTGGACGCGCTGGGACTACCTCGGGTCATAAGCGGTGCCTTTGCCACGGTTTTTGTGCTCCGTGCGCGTACCCAACGGTGGGCCGTGCGATGCTTCCATGCACCAGTAGCCGATCTAGAAGTCCGCTACCGAGCCCTAGCCCAGCAGCTCAAACACCACCCAACATTGCCCTTTGTCCCGTTTACGTTTCTGCCCGAAGGCATACAGCTAGAAGGACAGCGCTATCCCGTGCTTAAGATGGCGTGGGTAGAAGGCGTGCCGCTCAACCGGTTTGTCGCTGAGCACCTGGCTGAGCCCACAGTGCTTGAACAGCTTGCTCAGGCTTGGGTAGCGCTCCTTCAGCAGCTCGAAACAGCCGAAGTGGCGCATGGAGACCTGCAGCATGGAAATGTGCTGGTTAGCCTGGAAGCCGGGCAGCCTCGCTTAACGCTAATTGACTACGATGCTGTTTACGTACCAGCACTGCACAGGCGCAGAAGCCCCGAGCTAGGACACCGTAACTATCAGCATCCGGATCGGAGTGAAACAGATTACGGTCCCTGGATTGACCGTTTTCCTGCGTTGGTTATCTTTACAGCCCTTCAAGCGCTGCGCTATCGGCCTGATCTTTGGGAACGCTACGGCGGTGAAGAAGCGCTGTTGTTTCGGGCTCATGATTTTTATGCCCCAGATCGCTCACCCCTTTTTCAGGAGCTCCTAACGCTGGAACCTGTGCGACCTTTAGCCGCTGCACTCCGTCACGCATGCCACCTGGAACCCAGGCAAGTGCCTTCACTGCAGCAGGTGCAGCACGGGGCCCCTGTAGTTCGACTTTCACGTCAGCGAAAGCATCGGCCAAGCGCTACTACAGCCGCACGCGTTGGGGTTGAACGTGCGTTTTTACCAGCGCTTTTAGGTTGGAGTGCCTTGTCTGGAGCGGTTGGTTTTGGCATAAGACTATGGCTTGGTGTAAGCTTTTGGGGTGTTGGCGTGCTTGGGGGGTTGGGACTGGCAGCCTATCGCTACCAACGTAACGCCGTGGTGCGACGCCGGCGCCGCCTTCAACGCGAACAAGCCTTTTTTGTACGTCTGCTGAGCGATCTAGAACGCCAGCTTACCCGTCTTGACCAGGAGCGAAAGGCGTTTCTGGCCCAGCAACAGCAGCTGCAGCAAGCCCGCTTACGCGAGTTGCAAGAAGCAGCACTTCGGGATCGCTTGAAGTATCATTTTATTGACGAAGCAGCCAGCTTTGAAGGCCTTTCGCACAAGGTGGTCATTCGCCTCAAAGCAGCTGGTATTCGGAATGCCTATCAGGCTACGCCAGAGCGTGTGGCCAAAGCCCGCCAGCTGAGCGATGAAACGCGGGCACGGGTAAACCTGTGGCGTGCAGCCCTGGTAGCACGCTATCAAGAGGAATTGCCCGATCAGTTGTCGCCCGCCGAAGCGCTCCGTCTAGCGCACTACGTGCAGCACCGGTTAGCGCGCTTTGAGGAAGAAATGCAGCGCATTCGCGAAAAAATGCAGGCCCAACAAACCGAACTAGATCAACTGCGCAAGCGTTTGGCCGCATTGCCAAACGTGAGTTTCAGAAAATATCTGGCCTATCTACTGCGTTTGCGTTCGCTGCCACGTTTAGAAGGGGCTCCTGCGCCTACGCCAATGCCTGTAGGTCCAAATAACCGGCCACTACCTGCTGTTGAGGATACCCATCGCTGGTGGCAACAGCTTTAAGCATTGCCGAGCAGATCTTCCAGGTCATCTAAATCGTCCAGCTTTTCGAGCTTTTCCAGAAGGTCTTCCGCACTGGGGCGTACCAGGGCTAGAATAGCATTATGAGGGACGATGACGTAGTTGCGGTTTTCGTAAGTCAGCTCAATGGCATCTTTCTTGAGGAAGAAAGCATAGTCACCGGGCTGGGCTTGAAGTGGTAGGTAGCGAACCGCTTCCCGATTAGGGGCCCAGGGTTCGCTTTCAGAGTACTCAGGATTGGGCATCAGATAGCCCGGTCCTACTTTGATGACACGCCCCGTCCCTACGCGTTCGTGCTCTACTACCGTGGCAGGAAGGTATAGACCGGTTTTGGTCTGGCGCTCGCCTTCTTCAGGTTCAATTAGCACCCGGTCACCTACAATAATGAGCTCACCTCGAAAGGTATGCATAAATGCTACTTACCTGCTTTAAATCAGCAATAATACGCAAGCAAGCCTTAGGACGTTTCGGCCTCAAGCAGTGGGCAAGCGGCGCAGGCGGCGCCAAAGCAGCATGCCTGTGGCGCAGGCTAGCATAAGAAGGCTCAAGCCAAGTAGCTGAGATCCTAAGAGGACCTGGCCTATGCCGAACAAAATGCTGTAGACAAGCACCACGCCAGCCAGCCAGTCGAGGGCTAAGGTCTTTAGCATGGTTTCTGGCTGAATGTCGGGATGTCGAACAGCGACCGGCTTCCAACCCGGTCCTACAGGGCGTACCCGGCGATAAAAGGCATCGAGCGTTGCCGCATCGGTAGGGGGCGTAAACACGGTAGCGGTCACCCAAGCCAGCGTAGTATAGGCAACCACGGCAAATAGGTTCGTAGGAAAAGGATCCAGCAGTCCTGGAACGGGGATGCCTAAAAAGGCCAGTCCAGCCAGCACTAAAGGAACCAGTGTGGCGGTAAGTTCACTCCAGGCATTGATACGCCACCAGTACCAACGCAAAATCAACACTAGCCCTAGTCCCCCAGAGGCGGTAAGAATAAGGCTCCAGGCACCGCTGATCGACTGAAGTTGGCTGGTTACCAGTACGCTAATGACAGCCAGCACAAACGTTAGCACACGTGCTACACGCACGTAATGTTTTTCGTTGGCATTAGGCCGGACAAAACGCCGCCAAAAGTCGTTGACCAAGTACGATACGCCCCAGTTCAGCTGCGTCGAGACGGTACTCATGAAAGCTGCCAGAAACGCTGCAACCAGTAATCCCAGCAGGCCTGATGGCAATGTGTCGCGCATCACGAGCACGTAGGCATTCCGCGGATTTTCTCCTGGAAACAGCACCAGCGCCACCAGCGCCGTAAGGATCCAGGGCCAGGGACGTATGCAATAGTGTGCAATGTTGAACCAAAGGGCTGAAAACAACGCGTGGCGCTCGTCTTTAGCGCTCATCATCCGTTGTGCAATATAGCCACCGCCACCAGGTTCGGCACCGGGATACCAGCTTGCCCACCACTGCACGCCGATATAAGCCGCAAAGGCCGCAATCGAAAGTGCCAGAACGCCTACCCCTTGTACAGCTTCCCCTACGGTAGGAAGCATGTGAAACGTTGTTTCAGGAAGCCGGGCCTTAAGGCCAGCAATACCCCCCACCTCAGGCAAGTTCAGCGCAAAAATGGCCAGCAGCGTTGTGCCGCCCATAGCCAGCACAAATTGGAACACGTCGGTGACAGCGACCCCCCACAGCCCTGAAAGCAGCGAGTACCCGCCCACAAGAAGCACCAATAGGCCAACCAGCACAAGCGAAGCGCTCATCTCGATGCCCAGTACCACAAACGACGTGCGGCCAAAAAGCGTTAGTCCGGGGAATAAAATGTCAATGACCGTTTGCATGGCCAGCGACACCCACCCCAGAATGATCACATTCATGAACAGTCCAAAGTAAACGGCCTTGAGGCCACGTAGCCAAGCAGCTGCTTGGCCACTGTAGCGCAGTTCGACAAACTCCACATCGGTCAACACACCGCTTCGACGCCACAGGCGGGCAAAGAAAAACACCGTCAGCACACCCCCTAAAGCAAAGTTCCACCAAAGCCAATTTCCTGCAATGCCGTTGTAGGCTACCAGCTCTGATACCGCCAAAGGCGTGTCGGCTGCAAACGTAGTGGCTACCATGCTTGTGCCAGCCAGCCACCAAGGCATATTCCGACCTGAAAGGAAGAACTCTGCGGTATTCTGTCCAGCGCGGCGATAGTAGTACAGGGCAATCCCTATGGAAAACAAAAAGTAAGCGACAATGAGCGCGCCGTCGAGCCACGTGAGATGCATAGGCAAAAAGAAATCATTGATGATTGCCTGCCAAATCTACGGCAGCGTGCGCGGAAAAGGTAGCCGCAGGTGCGTTTTGGAAGCGGTATCCGCGCGCTTTAACGGCCAAACGTGGCGCCGATACTTGGGTAGGAATTCTTTTACCCCAAACCAGTGCGCGCCTATGCAGGTTCTTTTTCGAATCATCCGTACTTTTTCGTTACGGCGACAGTTTGTGATTGCTACTATTGGTATTACGCTGCTGCCTTTCATTGCTTTTTCTTTCGTTGTTTTATGGCGTGTGGTGCATTTGGCTGAAGCGTTGACTTTAGAGAAGCTTCGGCTTGTGGCTGAGGTCAAAGACAATGCTGCGGAGCAGTATTACCGTCAGCTGTTGCAAGATGCTGCTGCACTGGCTGGTCATCCCGCAGTGATAGCGTATCTCAGAAATCCTTCTGAAGCACGAAGTAAAGAAGCGGCCGAGCAGGTGTTACGTCAGATCCAAGAAGCGAAGTGGGGCGCCTATCATCACGTCTTTCTGAGCGATGTAGAAGGAACTGTTCGGTTAAGTCCGCCCCATGGCAATGCAACCAATACCCATGAAGGGCAATCAATTCGTGGGTTATCTTATTTTGTACAAGCCCTGCAGCAGCCTTTACTGACCGACTTTTTTGGCTTTGAAGAGCGCGACCATTATCACCAGCTCGTTTTGCATCCGGTACGTACCGAAGATGGGCAGGCGGTAGGACTAGTTGTAATTGAGGTGGTGATACAGCACCTTTTGTCGTGGATGAACGCCGAGCATGCCCAGCTTCCTGAGGGATCGCGTTTGTTTTTAAGTACACTAGAGGGGAGGGAAATTGTGCATAGCAAAGAAGATCCAGAAGTATGGCATCGCAGTGGTGTCATGAGGGCGGTAGGTGAGGCAGATGGGGAGGCATTTGGTACTTTTCAGGACCCCAATCGACCAGCTTATATTGGCTACTATCGACGCGCCCAGAGTGGCCCGTTTGTGCTAGGGCTAGAAGTCCCTGCAGCAACTGCTTTGGGCAAGGCGCGAGCTCAGGCTTGGTGGATTGGGGGGTTTAGCTTGCTTGCAATAGGCTTTTTGGCCTTGGCTGCCCATTGGGGAGGAAAGCAATTAAGCCATCGTATTGAGCGGGTCGCTGCCGTCGCCCAAGAGCTCCAACAAGGAAATTTAGCTGCACGCGTGCTCGGGGAGGATAGCAAAGATGAAGTTGCCCAAATTGGTCATGTGCTAAACCAGCTCGCTGACTCTGTAGCGCAAACCATTCAAAGTCTGGAAGCCGAAAAGGCGCAGCAGGCAGTACGCATCCAAGAAGCTATTGCACATATCGAAGCCCAAAAAGCTTCCTTGGAAGCTAATGTGGCCTATATCCTTGAGCAAATGCGGGATTTTGCAGAGGGAGATCTTTCGGTGCGGTTAGAAAAACTGTCCGATGCGGAAACATACAAAATAGCGTTTCAGCAACTTTTTGAAGGATTTAATCAGGCGGTGGCGAACCTAGAGCAGATGATCCATCAGGTGCACCTGCTGACCAAGATGGTGCGTAGCGATACTGAAGAAATTCGACAGGCTACGGATGTGTTGGCTTATCAAGTTATGCAGCAGACGCAGCAAGCCAACGATGTGGCCGCTGCTATTGAAGAAATGGCGCGTACGGCCGAATCCAATGCGCAGAGCGCTAAGCATACAGCACAGGTAGCCCAACTAAGCAAAAAGACAGCTCAAGAAAGCGAACTAACCTTGCAGCAAACGATGGAAAGCATCCACCGTTTGGCACAAACTGTTCGGGAATCGGTTTCCTATGTGCGCAAGTTGGGTCAATCGGGTGAACAAATTGGTGCGATTGTGTCGGTGATTGAAGAAATCGCTACGCAGACCAATCTCTTAGCTCTGAATGCGGCTATTGAGGCTGCGCGGGCTGGCGATTCGGGACGGGGGTTTGCCGTGGTGGCCGATGAGGTGCGGCGATTGGCGGAGCGGACAGCGCAAGCTACGCGGGAGATTGCCGAGATGATTCAGCGCGTGCAGCAAGAAACGGAAGAAGCTGTACGCATGATGGAGCAGGGCTATACAGAGCTTGAAGCTGGGCTGATGCAGGCCGAAGCCATGCGTATGCAATTTAACACGCTGCTCCGTAATGCCGAAGAAACCATGGACATGGTCACGCAGATTGCTTCAGCTAGCCAGCAGCAGGCAGCTACTAGCGAAGAAATGGCAAAGAGCGTGGTGATGATTACGGAGGCTATTCATGCCATTTCCCAAGGAGCCCAGCAAATTCGGGAGCGCTTCGATGGACTCCATCAGAGCATAACTGAGCTAGAACGCCATATTGTCCGTTTCCGCTTGCAAGAACAAGTGGTGTAGTGCTATGCTGCGCGCACAATATGCAGCTGCTTACGATAGGCTTTATGGCTGCGGCGCAGCGTTTCGCGCACGCGGGCAAGCAGGTAGGCATCCTCAAATGGCACCACAATGATGCCGCTTACATTGAGTTCGGCCACTTCTAGCACGTGTTCGTCGGTAGGGGTTTCGAGAAAGATGAGCGTAGCGGTGTGTTGATGCCCCTCAAGCTGGCGTAGCTGGCGTAGAAGCTCCGGCCCAGGGGGATCGGTTACGTAGGGGCCAATAAGTACCAAGTCTACCGACTGCTGTTTGAGCATACGCAGGGCTTCTTGACCGCTAGTGACTTCCTGCAGGTCCTCTATGCCGCCCAAGCGTAGGATATTGCCAATGCGACAGCGCAGCTGTGAGGGTTCAACCAGTAGGAGTTTCATGGCCGGGTACGTGTAGGAGGGTTGGGGAGGCTGAGCGATTGTACATGTTGGCCTAGGTATTCCTGCTGTTGCATGCAGTGCGTGAGCAGACTTTCTGGAGTCCACTCGACGGCCTGGTATTGGTCGAGCAGCAGCGCCCATGCAGGGTGGTTTAGGGCTTCATCGGGGTGTAAGGGGTGGGTAAAGGCATATCCCATTGTGCGGGCGATGCGATCGGCCACAGCAATGGCCGGGGTAAGCCAGTAGGCCTCGCGGGAAGGTGGCGTTTGGTCAGGTGCATGATGAAAGCGAATGGTATCGATGAGCACGTCTGGAAAATTTAGCTTATGCGCTACGTATTCGCCGGCTTCGGTGTGATCAAAGCCAAAAAGCAGCCGTTCCAGCTCCTGTTCGTCCCGTGCTTGGACGGTCTGCGTCAGGCGTTGCTGATCGTAGAAGGCGACTGCTTCATCTGGGAAGTTATACACCAGAATAATTTTGCCGAAGTCGTGCAGTAGACCAGCTGTAAAGCCGATGCTGAGCTGGTTGCTAGCGCGTGGATGCATCAGTCCCAAAAGATGACGGGCTAGGAAAGCCGTAGCCAGGCTATGCTGCGAAAGGCGATGAAAACAAGCCAGCGTTTGGCTAGGAAGTGCAGCGCGCAACCGCAACATCTGCATCCCGATAATGATCCCAGCCACACTGACCGGTCCAAGCAGTACAACGGCCCGTTCGACACTGCTGACGGTGCGACGCAGCCCGTAATAAGCCGAGTTGACGATTTGCAATAGACGGGCGACGACCACAGGGTCCCGCTCGACCAAGCGCGTCACCGCTCGCACTTCCAGCTGGTCGGGCTGGTTTAAAAGCCCCACAGCTTCCGTGAGCGTCTGTGGAAGCGGCGGACAGCGCAGCTCCAATCGGCTTAGCGTGGGTCGGGCCGTAGACATGGAAGGTCGGTAACTTATCCTTCTACGGTTAGCACACCTTGGCATGCTAACCGGCGTGCTTCTTCAATGGCGCCGGTTTGTAGACAGAGGGCCACCAGGCGGCGGCGTAGGCGCTCACTTTCTGGATAGCGGTAGTAGGCTTCACGGTATAGGGCACAAGCTTCAGCTTTCCAGCCGCGTTGCACTAAGGTTTCAAGCAGCACATCGATCGCTTGGTCGTTGGGTTGCTGCGTAAGCAAGTGGGCTGCGACGCGACTGGCTTCGTCTGGGCGGTTGCGGTAAAGGGCCAGGCGCAGCAAATCGGCCTGTAGGGCTGGGGGCATCGTTGCAAGGCCTTCAGGAAAGGCCTGGGCCACGTGCCAGGCTACAGCTTCCCAATCCCGCAAGTGCCAGGCCAGCGCGGCCATGCCTAGATGCCAGTCCGAAGCAGGTAGCGGTTCATCCCATGCTGCCCCGGAAGGCAGATTGACCAGCTCCGAAAGGTGAGCTTGCGCTTCAGCAAAACGTCGTTCGCGTTCGTAGCAGGTAACCAGTAGACGCCGGGCAAGCCACTGGTGTGGTAAAGCAGCCAGCGACAAACGCAGCATACGCTTGGCGCCTTCGTACTGGCGCAGTTGCAGGCGGGCTGCGCCTAAAGCACTAAGCACTGCTGCACGCAGCTCGGCACTTTCTAATGCTGGATGCTCGAGCAACTGCGGCGCTTGCGTAAGCACCAAGTGCGGCTGGTGGTGCCGGAGCGCTTCCCAAAGTGGACGCAGGAGGGAGGGCAAACGCTCTGTCCGGTCGAATGCTGGGACAGGAAGGCGATAACTGTTCAAAAACGCGTCACTCATCACCATTGCAAATAGTTTAGAAGGCTAGTTTGCAAAACGCGTGAAGTTACCTGCAAAGCTGCTTCTAGGCCTAACTGGTGCCGCTGCATCTGGGTTGCCAGTTGGGCCACATCGGCATCTTCCAGGTCGCTGCGCTGCGTCTCGAGCTGCAGCTGCAGGTCTTGCATTTGGGTTTCTGCCAGCTGAATTCTGCGGGACATTTCGCCGACCTCAGCGGTGCGCGCAATCAGGTGGTCGCGGGCTTTTTCGAGCCGAGCCATGGCTGTACGAATTTGGGCGGTGTCGTCAGCCCTTAAAGCGTCGATGAGGTCTTGCCAGGCCTCGGTGAGGGTAAAGTCTGGAGTACCATCACTGTTTTCGTCCACTTCCCAAAGTTGGTTGCCGGTGAGGCTAGTTGCAACCGTCAGCCCTGGTGCGATTTCTTGAAGTCGCTGCTGGTTGTTGCCGGTATAAACAATGACCGTGCCGCTACGCTGAAAAGGTGCGGCATTGGTGCGCGTGCCAGCAAACAGGTATGCTCCATTGTGGCGAGCGTTGAGCTGGTCGAGCACGGTTTCAAGCCGCTGTTCTAAAAGGGCAGCTGTCGTGGCCCGGTCATCAGCAGCAGCGGAATCGGTAGCCATGCGCAGCCCTTCTTCATAGGCGCTGTTAAATAGCTCAGTGAGGGTGTTCAGGGCATTCTCGGTGGCCGTTAGCCATGCTTTACTGGTAGTCAAGGTGCGTGCATGTTGCTCGTAGCGTTGCGTGAGGAGCTGGATTGCACGACTCTGGCTATAGGCTGCGGGGTCATCAGATGGACGGTTGACGCGCCGTCCGGTGGCCAGTTGTTCCTGCAGTCGGGCCAATTCCAGTCGGCGTTCCTGAATTTGCCGCTCGGCCTGGAGCTGATAGAGACTCTGTTGGCGGCTAAAGGCAATGTGCAGCGGCTTCATTGGTACTTACTTAAAGGCTCAGTAGGGTATCCATCATTTGGCGCGCAGTGTCCAGTACGCGTGCTGTGGCCGCGTAGGCTTGTTGAAAGCGAATTAGGTTGGCCAGCTCTTCGTCGAGCGAGACGCCCATTACGCCCTGTTGCAGGACGTCTAAATGGTCAACCACTGCGCGGTTGCGCGTAAGGCGGTCATTTGCATCGCGGGCTGCGCTCCCGATCCGTCCTGCCAGGTTAAGGGCAAAGGTTTCGGTCGTCTCGCTACCCCCTGCCAGCAGGAGGGTATCCCGAAGGGCGGCAATCTGGCGGGCAGTGCTATTGTCGCCCGGTGCCGTTGGATCGCCTGAGGCTGCGATAGCTCGGCGATCGGCCTGCACGTCGGTTGAGAGCGCAATGGTGGCAGCTGTTGTAGCTGCCGGATCAAAGAACGGTCTGCCGGTGAGTCCATCTAAGCCATAGCCAGCAGTATGCAGCGTGTTGACGCTGCTTACGAGGGTAGCAGCCAGTGTATCGAGATCTTGGCGAACCTCAGGTAGGGTTTGGGTTAGCAGGCGCATTTGCGCGCCAATTTTCCCATCTTGGCCTTGGGGCGCGCGGAAAGGAATTCCGGTTGTGCCAAACGTAAGCGAAGGAACCGAACCACTAAGACTCAGCGTGAGCGGCAGAACCTGGTCGCCCTGAACCACGGCCATGCCGCTTACGATAAGGTGGTACGTTCCGTCCTCTTGCGCCTGCACCTGAATGGGCAGGTGTTCGGCAAGTTGCTTAACGAGCGCGTCGCGACGGTCTTCGGCAACCAGATCGGGGTTTCCGCGCAGTCGGGCTTCACGAATGGCTACGTTCAGCTCGGCCAATGCTTTAAACAAGGTGTTGACCTTGTCAACATTTTCTTGCAGCGCCGTCAGCGTTTGTCCCTGAAGGGTCTCCAAGTCGCGTGCTAGGCGATGGAACGTATCGACAAGCGTTTGGGCTTGGCCGTAGAGGGCTTCGCGCACGCCGGTGTCCATGGGATGGTCGGCCAGGTCTGCCCATCGGTTCCAGAATTCGTTAAGCAGCGCCGGCAGACCGGTTTTGTCGTTGCTGGCTAAGAGGCTTTCGAGCACCTGAAAAATGCGCGATTCTTCGTCGGCAGCACCTAGACTGGCTTGGCTGTTCCATAGGGCCACGTCAAGCAGATGGTCGCGCAACCGCTCGTAAGTAGCTACAGAAACCCCTAACCCGGTAGCCGAACGAGGAGGTAAAGCCATATGGATGCCTACGTCGCGTAGGTTGACCGCTTCGAGCGTTACACGACGGCGCGCGTAGCCTTCTGTGTTCGCATTGGCTACGTTCTGTCCAGCAGTGTTGATGGCAGCCTGGATCGTTTGAAACGATCGGCGCGTCAGGCTAAACAGTTGATGGATACTCATGCCCGCTTTACCCTACTTGGTTAACCACTGAGCGCTGGGGTGAGGCTGGGGTCGTGCGGCCTGTGGGGGTGTAGACGCGGGCAGTGGCTGGCTGCTCGAGCTCCTGTAGGAATTCTAGGAGCTCTTGTCCTATATGTATCGCGTATTGTAATGCAAACTCAAGCGTTTCACACTGGCGACGCGTGCGTTCTTGCTGGGTCTGCAAGGCTTGCTGAAGTTGGCGTAAGGTTTGCGTTGCGGAAGCCCCTTCAGGGAGGGCTGCTAGAGCAGTTAAGAGTTGTTCTCCAGAAGCTGAGGGCTCTAGTTTTAAAATGCGTCGCAGCAGTCGCCCTTGGCGTAGGCGTGTTTGCTCAAGCCGTTCCAGACGGGTAAGTCGGTTACTGGTGGCCATTGCAGCCTCTTCTAAGGCTTCCACGTTGTGCTGGCGCAGCGCGTCAAGCTGCGTCTCCAGGCATTGCTCCAGCTCGGCAAATAAGGCAAGCTCCTGGTGCAACGTACCGATGAGCTGCTGCACTAGGCTGGCAGGGCTGTTGACCTGGGAAGGATTCATAGCGCTTGTTTAACCTTTTGGGTAGATTCCGCATCGATAAACCCGGCACGCTGCCACTGGCGTAGCAATAGCTCAGCAATCCCTAGTCGATCTTGCGCTGCTAGGTGGCGTGCCAGTACATCAGCCAATACGTCGCGTTGCGTATCTCGGTAGCTTTCCATCCAGCCAGGCGCTTCCTCTCCGTCGAGTGAACTGCGAAACAGGTTGCGCGTCATGGTATGGACAAACTGGCGCAGCAAGATTTCTTCAAACTGTTGCGCTGCCTCTTCTGGTGTGCGGGGTTGACGCAGCCCTAGCAGGGCTCGCGTGCCGCTACCGCTTGTGGCCGCAGTAATTTCTGTAGGCATGGCGGGTCGTGTTTTAGAGAATGACCAGTTCCCCCTGAAGGGCACCGGCACGATCGATAGCCTGAAAGATGGCAATGATGTCGCGGGCAGTTAGCCCCAGCTCGTTAAGTGCGGCAGCCAGTTGGGCTACATCCGCGTTAGGACCTAGCACGACCGAGCGCGTAACCTCTTCCTGGACTTCAACGGTGGCGCGGGCTCCGGTGACCGTTTCGCCTCGGCTAAAAGGTAGGGGTTGAGACACAAAGGGATCCGCTTGCGTTGCGATGACCAAACTGCCGTAGGTGATCATGACTTCGCTAATGCGCACGTTACCGCCTGCGACAATGGTTCCCGTGCGTTCGTTGATCACTACCCGGGCTGGAATGTCAACGGCTACGCTCAACCCCTCCAGTTCGGCCAAAAGTTGGGCTGGGTTGTCGATGCCATTGGGAACGCTTAGGCGAACCAGTCCAGCATGCACCACTTCAGCTGCGTTCGGATAGCGGGCATTAATGGCCTCTGCAATGCGTGTGGCATTGGTGAAGTCGGGCCGTTTGAGTACCAGCCCTAATTGGGAGCCGTTAAGCTGCACCGGCAGGGGGTGTGTGACCAGACCGCCGCCCGGCACGCGGCCGGTGTTGGTGTGATTAATTTGTACGGAAGATCCGAAACTGGAAGCCAACACTGCTCCAGTTGAGACAGGTCCCTGCGCCACAGCGTACACTTGGCCGCTTGCAGGATCGAGCAGAGGCGTTTGCAGGAGCACACCACCCGAAAGCGAACGCGCATCGCCCAGAGCCGAAACCGTTACGTCTATACGAGAACCAGGACCAGCAAACGGGTCCAGCGTCGCTGTTACCATGACGGCAGCAGCATTGCGCGCTTGAAGCAGTGCAGGATCTACTGTGATGCCAAAACGCCGTAGCATGTTGGCGATGCTTTGCACGGTGTAGGGTGAGCCGCGTTGGCCCCTTGCCAAGTCGCCTGTGCGGTTCAGCCCCACTACAAGCCCATAGCCGACAAGCTGCACAGGTGCAGCACCTTCAAGCATGATGAGATCTTTTAGACGCGCTTGGCCTGCTTGCTGACCAGCCGCACGAAGCGGCCAGAAGAACGCGATCAGTCCAAGCCAAATAAAACAGCGACGCATGGCCTTTCCCTGTTTATTGTGTACCCCAAGCAATTGCTGCGCCAAGGAGTACCAGTGCGCCTAGGCGTGTAAAGAAGCCCGGTCGGAAAAACTTGCGCGTGAGGCCGTCGCTCTGGTGGTATTCGATCCGTGCCTGCGCAATCTGGTAGGAAAACACCGTGTTGTCGTAGCGCACGTCAAGTGGACGCACCAGTCCGGAAATACGCATCAAGTGTGTGACTCCGTTGACATTGAGCCGCCGTTCGCCTTCGATAAGCAAATTCCCCGTTGTGTCGACGCCCACAACGATTGCAGTTACTGTGCCGGTGAGCAGGTCGCGCTGGAGGGTTTCGTTGCGCGATTTGCCTTCGTGGACGAACGTGGCATCGAGACCAAAGCGCCCACCTAAGCTACCGCTTACAGCCGCAGCGCCACCCAGCTTGGTGTTAGCGGCTTGCTCGTAATTGCTTTCGCGTTGTGCCGCGGTACGCTCGGCCAGAATAATGGTAAGCAGATCCCCCTGGCGAAAAGCGCGGGGGTCTGCATACAAGGAGTTTTGGGCTACAGCCGGTAGAGCGCCCAGCGTTAGCCAAGTGAATATGAACAAAACCCTACGCATAGGCACATTATCGAGAAGCTTGGAGGGTTGCGATCCATTCAGCCCATCCGGGTGCTGTCAGGCGGGCCCGGTAAGTAGCTTGTGTTTGTGGGGCATAGAGTTCGATCTCGTCGCCTACGTAGCCGGGCATGCGGGCTTGGCAGCGCAGCAGCAGTTCTAGAGCTCCACGTCGGTAGCGCATCCAGACCGTTTCGCCAGTAGCAGCTGCCCGTGGAGGTTTGAGGTCGTCTGCGCGAAGCACTTCTCCTGCTGTAATGCGCCGCATGGCCTCGAGCGGCCCTTGCATTTGGAGCTGGCGTAGTTGCTGCGGTGATAGGGGGGGTGTACGTAGCCGCGTGGTTTCCTGCCAGACGATGGCCAGGTCAGCTCCCGATACGTTATCCCCGCGCTGGAACGTACGTCGCGCAACAACAACCGAATCGTAGCGAGCCACAAAAAAGAGCGCCCAGCCGACTTTGCGCCAGAGCTGCTGAGCATCGGCGACCCATACATCGACCTGCAGGTGTCCTATGGGATCTTTGGTGGTGGGTGGTAACCGAAGCTGCAAGGGCCCACTGGCCGTCACCTGATACCGCATTAGGCTGGCCTTGAGGTGACCGTGCAGCGTTGGAAAAGCCGCTGCAAGCAGCGAGTCGGCGGCAACCAAAAGCCGCGTGTCGATGGGGTCGGAGGCAATGGCCGGCCCCATCAGGGTCCAGAGAGCGACACTTATGGGAAGAGCCCGTTTCATTACCGTTTCATTTGGCTAGCCGTTTGGAGCATTTCCTCGCTGGTGGTGACCATTTTGGAGTTGATCTCGTAGGCCCGCTGCGCGGTGATCAGATTAACCATTTCTTGTACGATGTCTACATTAGCAGCCTCCAGGAAGCCTTGCCGAACGGTGCCAAACCCGGCCTCACCCGGTGGACCTAGGATAGGGAAGCCACTAGCTTCGGTCTGCTCGTAAAGGTTACCTCCAATGGCCCGTAGTCCAGCTGGGTTAGGGAAGCGTGCGAGTTCGAGTTGGCCGATTTCCACGCTTTCTGTTGCGCCCTGGAGCCTTACCGAGACTGCCCCGTCCTGGCTGATGTGGATTTCGATGGTGTCGGGCGGGACGTTTAATTCTGGTTCCAACGGTAGGCCCGTTTGCGTGACCAGGGTACCGTTGGCATTGAGCGTGAAGGTCCCGTCGCGGGTGTAGACAATCGATCCATCGGGCCGACGGATTTGGAAAAAGCCGTCACCGTTGATGGCAAGGTCCAGTGCGTTACCGGTTTCGATAAGGCTTCCCTGGGTAAATTGACGTACAGTGGCCACAATGGCCACCCCGCTGCCTAGCTGAATCGAGGCTGGCGGTGTGATGCCCTGGGCTTCTTCTTGGCCAGGTGTTTGGATGGTCTGGTAGAGCAGGTCTTGAAAGACCACCCGGGCCTGTTTAAAGCCGGTCGTATTAGCGTTCGCCAGGTTGTGGGCAATGGTATCGACACCGGTTTGCTGGGCGTTCATGCCCAGGGCAGCAGTTCGGAGCGCACGTAGCATAAGCGCACGCTGGTTGGTTTAGAATTTGCCAAGGTCACGGGTAATTTGTCCCAGCAGTTGGTCGGTCGTTTGAATGACTTTTTGCTGGGTTTCAAATCGATGAAAGTGCTCGATCATTTCGGTCATGGCGAGCACAGGGTTGACGTTGCTGCCTTCGAGAAATCCAGGACGTAGGCGTGGATTTTCGAGGGGTTCTGGTGTTTGGCCGGCAGCCTCGAAGCGAGCCCCTGTCACGCGGAATAGGGCTTCGGGGTGGGCAAAGCGTACAAGCTGCAGGCGGTCGATTTCGCGCTCTCCGGCACGAACCACTCCGTCTTGACTGATGGAAAGGGGCTGGCGCTGCTCAAGGGGTGAAAGGCGGATAGGGCCGTTTTGACCTTCAACCAATAGGCCATCGATAGTTCTCAGCACCCCTTCAGTGTCGAGCATAAATTGTCCAGAGCGGGTGTAGAAGGTGGCCCCGGTTGTTTCGTCGGTGACCACAAAAAACCCTTCGCCTTCGATGGCGACGTCGAGCGGGTTGCCGGTAGGTTCTAAGGGACCTTGCGTGAGCTCATTCCATTGAGCAAGACGGCGGTCGCTGCGGGGTGCCCGTTCCAGGTCCAGTTGTTCATTTAGGGCTTCCACAAAAAAGCGTTCTTGTTTGTAGCCAACCGTGTTGACGTTGGCCAAATTGTTGGCCAACCGTTCTTGCTGGCGCAAGGCCTCGGTCATCGAAGCAGCAGCGTTTTGGAGACGAAGCAGCATGGTGGGCCGTAGAAGGTTAGCTGCGCACGTGAAATGCCGACGGCAAAGACGCTGCCAAGCTGCTTGAGGCTTTAAAATGACGCCTTAGCCTGTGCAGACAGGCCATGTAGGGCATAATTTTCCCGGGAGAGAGGGCAACTTTTCCTTATGGAATAGGCCAAACGGTCGATATCATGCAAATTGTCCGTCGTGCTGTAGTTGGGGTTTACGGGGTGTTGGCTTTTGTGCTGGGAGGAATGGTTAGCTGGATAGGAGTGCGGATGGGTATAGGAATGTGGGTAGGTGCGCTGATAGCCTTTGGGGTCTTTGCATGGGGAATGTGGCCTTCGTGGCGGCGCTGGCGGGTGGCGCGACAACCGTTTCCCGCGGCGTGGCGCCTATGGTTGGAAGCGCATGTGCCGTTCTATCGAGGCCTAGACGCAGTAGGACGGCGACGCTTTGAGCGCGACGTGCAGTTCTTTTTGGACGAGCAGCGGTTTGAAGGCGTAGGGGTTGAAGTCACGGAAACGCTACGCTTGGCGGTAGCTGCAGGGGCTGCGCTACTGCTTCATGGCCGTCCTAACTGGGAGCTGCCTGCACGTCGGACATTTCTCTTTTACGCGGGTCGGTTTAACGAAGACTACGATGAAGATGCCTTGGGAGACTATGAGGGCATGGCACATGCACAAGGACCCGTGATCCTGTCGGCAAAGGCTGTAGAGATGGGATGGGCAGTCCCTCATGACGGAGATAATGTGGTGCTGCACGAGCTGGCGCATTTGTTTGATTTTGAGAATCTAGACGCGGACGGGATTCCAACCTTGCTTAATCCAGCTTCGGCTGAGGCTTGGCGGCGACTGATGCGGGCAGAAATGGTCAAAGTGCGTCAGGGACGGTCCGTGCTGCGCCGATATGCAGCCACCAGTGCGGCCGAATTTTTTGCCGTAGCAGTGGAAAACTTTTTCGAGCGGCCAGAGCTATTGGCCCATCGCCACCCCGAGCTTTTTGAGGCACTTTGCGCGTTTTTTAATCTGGATCCACGCAGCTCAGGGCAAACTCAAGGCTGATTGGCAGCCGATTTGTTAAAAATATGGGCGTGTTCCCAGTTTCAAAAATCGCTTTGGTTCGATGCAGGATAACCTAAAGGCCCTATTGCTTCAAGGGGAAGATCATTTTCTACAAGGATCTTATGTGCAAGCGTTGCATCTTTTCGAGAGGGTATTACGCGAGGATCCGGATAATACCTATGCCTTAAACGATGCCGGACTGGCCTATGCTGAGCTCGGGCAGATAGAAAAAGCCGTTGAGTGTTTCGAGTACGCTTTGCATTGTGATCCTACGCATGAGCGTGCGTTTTATAATTTGCTTGACGTGTTAATGAAGTACGATTTTTGGGATTTAGCTCAAGAGGCATATCATCAATATAAATCGAACATTTTAGATGGAGAAGAAAGAATAAAGTATAAGTCTATTTTTGAAGATCAGAAAGCTTTGGTAGAGGAATCTTCTCAAGTAGTAATCATCTTGGGAATGCATCGTAGTGGGACGTCTACGATATCTAGAATATTAAATCTGTTAGGAGTTTATCTAGGTGAAGCAGAAGATTTTTTGAAACCAGCACCGGACAATCCAAAAGGTTTCTGGGAGAATAAATTCTTTGTCGAAGTGAATGATGAAATACTAAGGAGATTAGGTAGTCCAGCTGACAAAGAATATACCTGGAGTGAGCCTCCGATTTTTTATGAGGGTTGGGAAAGGTCGAATAAATTTAGGGATTTAAAATTTAGAGTTATAGAATTTATAAACAAAAACATGTCTAAGTATAAAATATGGGGATGGAAAGATCCAAGGACATGTCTTACACTTCCTTTTTGGAAGGATGTTATACCTAATGATAAAATAAAATATGTAGTATGCCTGCGAAATCCTCTGAGTGTTGCCAAATCTCTACAAAAAAGAAACAATTTTCCTTTAGAAAAAGGCCTAAAACTTTGGTTTAAGTATAATATGCTGATATTAAAAAATATAAGATCAAGTCCCAAAATTATCGTAAATTATGAAGATGTGCTAAACGATAAACACAGAAACATACAGATAGAAAAAATCAAGAAGTTTATAGGAATAAAACATAAAATAAATCTAGAAAATATTAACAGTTTTGTTGAAGAAAATATGAGTCACTATCATCACAACATGCAAGAACTTCTACATTTAAACAATGTTAATCCCATGATAAAGTTCTTGTATTTCTCTCTCTATGTTGTGTCAAAGCATGAAAGTGCCTACGTAGATTTTATCTTCGATATTATTTCGGAATTCAATATTAACTAAAATAAATATAGATATGAACAGGAATGTTTTAATCGGAGAAGAATTCTTTGTGAGGGGGGAATATGGAGAAGCTTTGCGATTTTTTAAATCTGTATTGGATGTAGATCCTCAAAACACTCGGGCACTCAACGATGCAGGGTTGGTTTATGCTGAGCTGGGTGAAGTAGAAAAAGCCGTAGAGTATTTTGAAAAAGCTTTGCAATATGATCCTTCATTTGCGAAAGCCTTTTTTAATCTTTTGGATACGTTAATTAAATATAATCACCTAGACTTGGCAGCTGAAGTTTATTTAAAATACCATGTAAATATTGATGATGAAGAGAAAGTAAAATATGAAAAAATATTGGGGAATGTAATATATGAAATACTGTCCATTAAATTGAAATTGGAAGAAACAGTTGACCTAGGTAAACCTAAAACTGCAGAAAATCCTATTAAAGTTGCTTTTATTTGTGGATCTAATACCAGTTTTATCATTGATTTAGAAATTGCATTTTCGGCAAGATATCATGTCAGGGCCTATCACTTCTCAGAAAAGGTAGACTTTCGATTAATTCAAGACGCTCTAGATTGGGCAGATGTTGTATGGTTCGAGTGGGCCGATGCCATTTTAGCACAGGCCAGCAATACGTTAAGAAAAACCGCAGCCGTGATTTGCAGAGTGCATAGATATGAAGTTTTTACCAATTGGTTTGAAAACATAAACTGGAATTTTGTAGATCATCTGATTGTTACAAGCAAACATGTCTACGATTTAATCAAGGAAAAAGTAGATTTAAGCAAATTTGATTTTTTAGACGTTTCTATAATTCCAAGTATAATTAATATTGATAAATTTGACTTTCATGTCAAAGAAAAAGGATATAACATAGCTTATTTGGGATATCTAAATTATAGGAAAAACCCATCCTTGCTTATTCAATGTATTAAAGCACTTGTTGAGCTAGACAAAAAATATAAATTGTATATTGGAGGCATAAAGCAAAATGAAGAAATTGATCAATACCTAACAAATATTATTGATAAATTAGATCTGAAGGATAATGTGATATGGTGTGGATGGATAGAAAATGTATCTGACTGGTTGAAGGATAAACACTATTTGATACTTCCAAGCATTCATGAAGGAAATCCTTATTGTGTTTTGGAAGCAGCAGCATGTGGTGTTAAACCATTAGTCCATTATTTCCCTGGCTCTGATGAACTTTACCCTAATTCGTGGTTATTTAAAACAGTAAATGAATTTGTTGATAAGGTCATAAATGATACTTATGACTCTTTTGCATATAGAAGATATGCTGAAGAAAAATATTCTTTTGATATATATGCAGAAAAGCTCTTTTCAATTATAGAAACGTTATCCAAAAGGTGGAACGAATTTAAGTCTAGCTTGGATATTAAAAGAATAAATAGTAAAAGCGTTTGTATTGTGGCTTCAGATTTTGTGGGCATAGTAAAAAATGGAGGTATAGGTACTGCATATACAGAGCTGGCAGAATTATTGGCCCAAAATGATTGGCAAGTGACTGTTTTATATGTAGGACATCGTGTAGATAATTCTACTTATAAATGGATAGAGTACTATCGCAAAAACAATATTCAAGTTATACCACTTTCTGCATTGCTAAATAATTGTAGTTTAAAAAGCTCATCTTTGTCTAGGGCTTTATCTTTTGAAATTTATCAATGGCTAAAAAAATATCAAGAATGTTTTGATGTTATTCATTTTCATGAATGGCAGGGATTGGCATTTTATTCAATGCTTGCAAAAGAACAAGGGTTGGCTTTTAAAAACTGTAAAATTGTTGTTGGTGTACATAGTCCTCACTTATGGACCTTACACTATAACCTAAAATTTCCTGGTATTAGAGATTTAGAAATTGATTTTATGGAGAAAGAAAGTGTCAAGAGAGCGGATTATGTTTGGTTTATTAATAACTATATGAAGAATTGGATTGAAAAGCAATGGAATATTCATGTTTCCAATTATATCATTAAACCTTATCCATTATTTCTTGATGCGATTGGTGTAGATACAGAGCAAAAGAACAAGTGTAATAAGCTGAATCTGATTTTTTTTGGGAGATTAGAGTTTAGAAAAGGCTTGGATATATTTTGCCAAGCTTTAAATCTTATAAAAAATACTGAGGTAGCTCATTGTATCGATCAAATCTTCTTTTTAGGAAAAGATGTAAAAATTGAAGGTAAAAATAGTAAAAAATATATACAGGAAAAATCTAAAGGTTGGCCTTGGAAAAACAATATTTTATCCAATTTTGATAGGAATGAAGCCTTGGAGTTTATTAAAAACTGTAATAATGCTATTATTGTTATGCCATATCGTATGGATAATTCTCCTCTATCGGTTTATGAATGCTTAGCTCTTAAAAAGAGGTTTCTTGTAACTAATGTTGGAGGTATCCCCGAGCTTATTCATCCTGATGACCATGCATACTGCTTATTTGAGCCTAATGCCGCTGCGCTTGCTCATGCGCTCAGTGAAGCTTTGACTAAGCTTCCTCCTATACCTAGACCTGCAATTGATCAAAAAGAAAATAGAAAATCTTGGGTTGCGTGGCATAATGCATTGGTCAGAGCAGAAAGGCGTGCTCCGAATCTAAAAAACCTTGAAGATCGTAATCCTTTAGTTAGCGTATGCTTAGTGCACTACAATAGACCACATTTTCTTGAACAAGCCATTAATTCTTTGTTAAACCAGACTTATCACAAGTATGAGGTTATTTTAGTTGATGATGGAAGCGACAAACCTGAGGCGCTTCAGTTTTTGGAAGATATAAAAGACTTGTTTGAAGAAAGGAAATGGAAAATTTTAAAACAAAAAAATAAATACGTTAGTGCTGCAAGAAATTGGGGGGCAAAACATGCTGCAGGAGAATATGTTATGTTTATGGATGATGATAATTTGGCAAAAGATTTTGAAATAGAGACATTTGTCACTGCAGCTCTTAACTCTAATGCTGATATATTAACTTGTGTCGCTGATAATTTTAAAACAGAAGAAGATTTTGTTCTTAATTTACCTGTTGCTAGATATATACCTTTGGGCGGATTTTTAGAGCTTGGATGTATTGAAAATGTGTTTGGAGATGCTAATATGCTTGTTAAATTGAAGGTTTTTCATGAGCTTGGAGGATTTAATGAATTAAGAAATTTTGCTTTTCAGGATTGGGAATTCTTAATTCGAGCTTGTTTAAATGGGTATAAAATTAGTGTTGTCCCTGAACCTTTATTTTGGTATAGAATTCATGGTGAAAATATATCAAGAGGTTATAATAATTATAACAATCACCTACTGAAGCTAGAACCATATTTACAAAAGCCGATCTTGGATGTCTATAAAAAACTTTTTTTTGTATTAAATAGCATTCATAACGTAGATTAGGACAATTTCTGTTTGCTTTCTTCTTTAAATTCTTTATTTTTAAGACGTGCTAGTGTGAAAACCAAAGTCCTAAATACAATGGGGCGCGAGATTACTCCTGCTTGGCTTTGGATAGCGCTAGTGCTCACTTTTTTGCTGATGGTGGCGTTTTTTGTTTTTCTGGCTTATGTGCTTGGGCCTGCAGCGCGGCTAGATACCAGTGCTGACGTGCTATCTTTGCAGCGTTTTAGCCTTGGGCTGCCTCAGGCTGTTACCTGAGTGCTTTGCTGAAGCGCTGTTGGACGTGGGTATGTGGTGGCTAGCGCTGATGCCTTTACGGCTGGTAGTTGGGGGTGGCCTCTAGTCTTGACGTTCGTCCTGGCGGGCGCGGGCAGAGGTGCCCTTTATAGGCTGAACAAGTCTTCCTCTGAGGCATTTCGCGTTTATATTAAAGCACTGGTTGCCATTAGCCCTAAAGCCCTTTATGGATTCGCTTGCCGTCTGGATTGTTGGAACGCCGCGCAGTTTAGGACTGCGCTTAGCGCAGTTTTTTAAAGCATTGGGGGCTGAAGTGACGCTTGTTGGTGCTGGCGATACGCTGTTGGTAGAAACCTTGCCAGCATTGATTCTGCTGTTTGGGTATCCAGACGGACTACGCAGTCAGCTCGAAGCTTTGCGTGCGGCACCTAATGGCGAACAGGTGGTCATTGTTGCGGTTCCGGCCGATCCTACAACGCCGGGTTCACTTGAAAGCTTATTGGCAGCTGGTATTGACGATGTGCTGGACGTTAGGGAGCCGTCGGCCTTGCTTGAGGCCCGGCTTCGGCTTTTGCTGCGCCGCGCACGGGCGCGGCAGCGCCGCTGGGAAATTGAGCGTGAACTGCACGTGCGTGCAGGTCAGCAGGCTGTGGTGGCCGAGCTTGGGCGCCGTGCCTTGGCTGGGCTACCGCTACCGCTCTTGCTGCATCACGCAACCGAGCGTGCAGCAGCAGCATTAGGCGTTGAGCTGGCTAAGGTGCTTCAGCTGCTTCCCGGTGGTCAAGAACTGCTGCTGATAGCTGGACATGGTTGGCAAGACGGGTTGGTCGGTACCTTTCGCATTCCGGCCGACACCCGTTCGCAAGCCGGCTACACGCTACGCGTTGGAGGTCCAGTAATCGTTGAAGATTTCTCCCGTGAAGAACGCTTTTCTTGTCCGGAGCTGCTCAGCCGTCATGGCGCCCGGGCTGGACTGAGTGTACCGATCTTTGTGGATGGACGCGCTTGGGGTGTGCTGGGGGCTCATACCTGTAGACCTCGTCACTTTTCTGCAGACGACGTGCATTTTTTGCAGGCTGTAGCCCACGTGCTTGCTGCCGCTATTGAACGCCAGCGGCATGAGGAGGCTCTGCGTGCCAGTGAAGCTCGCTACCGTGCCATTGTGGATACAGCAGCTGATGCCATCATCACTATCGACGAAAACGGGCATATCTTGCTTTTTAATCCAGCTGCTGAAAAAATTTTTGGCTATCGGGCTGAAGAAGTGCTCGGTCAAAACGTATCCGTACTCATGCCTTCTCCTTATCGGGAGCAGCACGACCGATACATCCGTAACTATCTCGAAACCGGTCGCCGGCGCATCATTGGACGTGGCCGTGAGGTTACCGGTTTGCGCAAAGACGGCAGCACGTTTCCCATGTACCTGGCCGTCAGTGAAGTGCGCCTCCCGGATCGAAGGCTGTTTACCGGTATCGTGCGTGATCTTTCCGAAACGCGGCGTTTGGAGCGCGAAATCCTCCGCATCAGCGATGAAGAGCGTCGGCGTATCGGGCAAGATCTGCACGACGGTCTTGGGCAAATGCTGACTGGTATGGCGCTTATCAGCCAGAGCCTAGCGCGACGGCTAGCCGCTCAGGGGCGGCCTGAGGCCAGCGAACTCGAAGAACTCACGGACCTAATCCGACAGGCCGATCAACAGGCCCGAACGCTGGCCCGCAGTCTTATTCCGGTAGAGCTTGAAGCCAATGGGCTTGAAGCAGCACTGAAACGCTTGGCCAGCCAAGCCGAGCAGCTTTTTGGCGTGCCGTGCAGGCTCAAAGCAGATCGCAAGGCTCACTTGTCGGACAACGTAGCGGCCACACACCTCTATCGCATTGCCCAAGAAGCAATCAATAATGCCGTGCGTCACGGCAAGGCCAAACACCTAGAGATTCGCCTAGCAGCAGATCGTGAAGCCTTGCATCTATGGATCCGTGATGATGGCATAGGCATCCCTGCCGAACTACCCGAAACCTCCGGAATGGGCTTGCGGATTATGCACTACCGCGCTCGCCTTTTAGGGGGCCATTTGGAAGTGCGGCGTCGGCGCAAGGGAGGAACTGAAGTGCATGTGGCCATTCCCCGCAGCGGACGGGTATTGCCTGCCGATGCATCCCAAGTACTTCCTACAAGCGATCTAATTCCCTAAAGCATGAAGAAACGCATTCTGATCGTCGACGACCACCCTCTGGTACGCAAAGGACTAGCTTTGACGCTTGAAGCTGAGCCAGACCTGGAGGTTTGTGCGCAAGCCGCCTCAGCTGAGGAAGCGCTGGGCTTGCTCGATAAGGTTCAGCCTGATTTGGCTATCGTGGACATCTCGCTGCCTGGCATGAGCGGTCTAGAGCTGATAAAGCATTTGCAGGCTTGGAAACAGCATTTACCGGTGCTGGTCATTTCGCGTCACGATGAAGCCCTCTATGCGGAACGGGCTATCCGGGCTGGGGCAAGGGGCTATGTGATGAAAGTCGAGGCCGTGGAAGTAATTGTCAAAGCAGTGCGACGCGTGCTGGCCGGGGGGCTTTACGTTAGCGAGGAGCTCAGTGAGCGCTTGCTCTTAAGTATGACGGGCCACCGGCGGGCTCTTGAAACGCGCTCGCCCGTCGAATTGCTGAGCGATCGGGAATTGGAGGTCTTTGAGCTGACCGGTCGTGGCTTAACAACCCGCGAAATCGCTGAGCGGCTGCACCTTTCGGTCAAAACCGTTGAATCCTATCGCGCCCGCATCAAAGCTAAGCTCGGGTTGCGCACCGCAGCTGAACTGATGCAACATGCGGTGCAGTGGGTAGAAAATGAGGGCTCGGCTTAAACATGCACGCTGCCGCAGAGTCGTAGGCCTTTAGGGCAGTTCAAAAGGCAGCTCTTTGGGCAGGCAAAGGTAAGGCTTACGTACAAAGCGAGCTATGGCATCGATCGCTGGGGCATCGGTCGTGCGCGATAGCTCGCGGATTTGGTTGTCGCGGTCAAGCACTGGGATAGGATCAGCCACAGGTTCATAGGCAGTATGCTGGGAGGCATCGGCCGTGAGGTAATAGGTGGCGGCTTCCTCTGCTTGCGTTTTGGGGACAATACCCTGCTGTACCAGCCATTGGGCGATGCGCCCACGCCACTGAGCAAGTTGCTCGGGCGATGGTGTCTGGGGCAGAAACGTGGTGCGAAAAAAGCGGCGATGGAGAAAGCGGCGGCTTAAGTCAGCCAGTACCGCATCCCTCGCTTGACTCCATTGCTTAATGCTATAGAGTACATCCACATCATCAAGCTGGCAGAAGGCTTCGATAACTTCGTCACGCCCCAAGGCTTCAGGTGCCTTGAGGGGGTGCTCGAGAAAGAAGCGAAGTGCCGGTGCACAATATGTGGCCGCTTGCGCATCCCCAGCTTGAATCAAGCTGCGGGCGCGTCGAATGACAGAACGCAGCAGTGCGTCGGCGGCTAGCACTGTTTTGTGCAGGTACACCTGCCAGTACATCAGTCGCCGCGCAATGAGAAAGTTTTCTACGGCATAGATGCCCTTAGATTCAATGACAATGCGGCTGTCTGGTCCACCCTCAATAGGGTGCACCTGAAGCGTTTTAATGATGCGCTCGACCCCCACTTTGCCTTCAACGACGCCGGTGTAAAAGGAATCGCGGCGCAGATAATCGAGCCGGTCCATATCGAGCTGGCTAGAGACGAGCTGATGAAAGAAAGGACGTGGGTAAAGGTCATCGAAGATCTGAATAGTCAGCTCCAGGGCGCCATGGAAACGTTCGTTAAGCCGCAAAAGGAGCTGTCGGCTCATGGCTTCGTGGGTGAAGCCCTCGATAAGCTGATGCTCGAGCGTGTGCGAAAACGGTCCATGGCCTATGTCGTGCAGGAGCGCTGCTGCACATGCAGCCAGGTGTTCTTCGGCCGATATGGGCGTTCCTTTCTCTGAAAGATGCGCGAGCGCTTCTTGCATGAGCGCCATGGCGCCCAGGGCATGGTTAAAGCGGGTGTGTTCGGCTCCTGGAAAAACCAAATGACCCAGCCCAAGCTGCCGGATGCGTCGCAGTCGCTGCACCTCGGGTGTTTCGATGAGGTCCAGCAGCAGGTTTTGGGGCACTGAAATAAAGCCATGGACGGGATCAGAGAAGATCTTAAAGCGGCTTTGCTTCACGGTACCGTTGCAGCGATACGTTATAGCAAACGTAAAATACATTGCAGCGCCTTGAAAAATCTGCGGAAATAGCTCCTATTATCGCAGCAAAAAATTTTTCCCTTCCTAGGCAGAAGACTAGCGCACTTTCGTTGGGAAAAAGCATCGCAAAAACTTTGGGGTAGCCTTTAATAAGGCAAAACCGCATTGGATTGACTAGCGCGGTTTTGGTGGTTCTTTGCAGATTGCTCGTAGAACCCAGCTATGCGGCGTGAGTATATTGGCGGCTGGAGGGGTGCCGGAGCGGTCGAACGGGGCGGTCTCGAAAACCGTTGTGCCCATTGCGGGCACCGAGGGTTCGAATCCCTCCCCCTCCGCCTAGCCATAGATTTTGTGTTTGTGTGCGCGGGATTGCGCCAAAAAAGACTTTGCACGGGGAAGCTGTTTTGTTAACTTTTAGGACATCCGAAGGGGAGTAGCAGCCGGGCGGCGACGTCCGGGGGCGGAATCGTCAGCACGAGGCGCTTGTCACCTCCGGTTCCGCCCGCCCATGCTTCAGGTTTTTGCGAGACCTTCGGCCGATGTGCCACCGCAGGCCATGCCAGGCGGGCGGTTCGTCGGTTGAAGGTTTTTTTGTGCCACTTCAACGCGACGAGCCGTGACCTTTCTGGAAGGCTGCGCAGCAAGTTTAAACCTAGCCTAGGGAGGTTATGCTATGGAATTCCCCTTATGGATCTGGATTTTCTTCCACGTAGTGGTTGTGGTCATGCTAGCCATAGACCTCGGGGTGTTTCACCGAAGTGCCCATGAGGTGAAGTTTAAAGAAGCTGTTACTTGGAGTATTGTCTGGATTGTTGTGGCGCTGGCTTTTAATGTGCTGATCTTGGTGCTCTGGGGTGTAGTGCCCGCGTTGCATTTCTTTACTGCTTATCTTGTAGAAAAGTCGCTCAGCGCAGATAATATCTTTGTGTTTGCGGTGATTTTTTCCTATTTCGCGGTGCCGCCGGCCTATCAGCACCGGGTACTGTTTTGGGGCATCATAGGTGCAGTGCTTATGCGGGCGCTGTTTATTTTTGCCGGTATTCAACTGTTAGAAATGTTTCATTGGATGATTTACGTCTTTGGGGCTTTTCTGGTGTATACAGGCATTCGATTGGCTCGGCGCAATGCAGAGCAAGTGCATCCGGAGCACAACCCAGTTTTGCGCTTAGCGCAGCGTGTATTTCCGGTAACGCCTACCTATCATGGCCAGCATTTTTTTGTACGTGAGAACAACCAGTGGAAAGCAACGCCGCTTTTTCTGGCGTTACTTGTGGTGGAAAGTACCGACGTGATGTTTGCGGTTGATTCGGTACCTGCCGTGCTGGCCATTACGCCGGAGCCGTTTATTGCGTACACGTCGAATATCTTTGCCATTTTAGGGCTTCGGGCACTGTATTTTGTGCTGGCGGGCCTAATTCAGCGCTTTCGGTATCTGCACGTTGGCTTGGCTGTTATTCTGGCATACATCGGCTGCAAGATGCTGGTGTCAGATCTGTTTAAGATTCCGGCCGTGGTCTCGTTGGGGGTTGTAGCGCTGGTTTTGCTTATAAGCGGATGGGCTTCGCTGCGGGCCGAGCGGCGCGAGCGCGTGGCGCATTCTTAAATGCTCACTTTGGACTTGAACGTATGAGCGGCTTGGGCTAAGCTTAGCCCAAGCCGCTTTTTGATGTGTCCAGCCCGTGCAGCGCATACACATGTCGGAGTCTCCACCCTTTGAGTTGATTACGGCCTCGGCCGGATCAGGAAAAACGCACCAGCTTACGCTACGCTTACTTCGGAGGCTGGATGCGTTAGCGGATGCCCTACCCCGCTTACTGGCGCTGACGTTTACGAACAACGCGGCCCGCGAAATGCGTCGTCGCGTGTTTAGGTATCTAAAGCAGGCAGCCTTAGGTGATCCCGAAACGCTAAACTTACTGCAGGAAGCCTTGGGCCGCGATGCTGATGCGGTTGCGGACTGGGCACGGGAGGCCATAGCGCTGTTGCTGACCCAGTATAGGGCATTCCAAGTGATGACGATCGATCGCTTTGTTGGACGTCTGTTGCGCAGCGTTGCCCATGAACTGGGTTGGTTATCTTCTTTTGAGCTTGTGCTCGACAGCCAGGTGCTTTTTGAAGAAGCCTTTGCACAGATAGCTGCCGAGGAAGCTGCGCTGCTGGCAGAGCTAAGCGATTTACTGGAGAAGGGGGATTACCTTTGGGATCCGTACACCAGGCTGCGCGCAGAGGTCCACCGGCTCTACGAGCTACTGCTGCACTGGCCTTTGGATCCTCCTGCAACTTGTATCGATCCTCAGGAATCTAACGACCTACGCGTTGAGCTCGAGCGTGTAGCCTGTGCAATGAAGCAGCGCATGGCGCCGTTTTTGGCGCAGGGGTTAGAGCTACGTAGCCACTTTCAGCGTCTGCTGGAAGATGCGCAAGCAGGCAACTTAGATAAGTTGGTCGGCCGCAGTCTAGATCAGGAAGCTTTCAAAAAACACAAAAATAAATCCCAAGGGGAAGCAGCGCTCGAGCCGTTACGAGCGCTGCTCAGCCAAATCGTGCAGCGCTATGTCTACTGGCTGGCACGGTCGCGCCCAGCCCCTTATATGCAGCTCTACCATCGAATTCGGCCGCGTTTGCGCCAGCATCAGCAAGAGACGGGGCAGGTATTGCTCGGGGAAGGTACGCGCAACCTGCTAGAATTACTGTTCAAAGGAGTTGAGCTTCTCGAACAACGATGGGGTTATTTGCCCGAGCATCTGCTACTGGACGAGTTTCAGGATACGTCGCCTGCGCAATGGGCTGTACTTGAGCAGCTAGCTAGGCGAGCTTTGCAAAACAACGGTAGCCTGTTTATCGTTGGGGATACCAAGCAGGCAATCTATGGCTTCCGAGGGGGTGATTGGCAGATTATGGCGGGCTTGCAGCAATGCCCGTGTTTTCATGGCACGCCTATCACCGTGAAGACCTTGGAGACAAATTACCGAAGCGATGGGCAAATCGTCCAGTTTGTTGAACAGCTGTTTCGAGAGCGGGCCCCTGCCTTATTCCAAGGAGACATCGAAAGGCAGTACTTTGTTGCCAGTGGGCTTAATCGGGTGGGGCAGCAGGTGCGTCCTGGTCGGGAGGAAGCCGGCTACGTGACGTACAGGCGTCTGGAGGCTGACGATGCACGAGAAAACCTATTGCAGTTGTTAGAAGAGATCAAGCAGCGGGGTTATCGGTGGCAGGATGTAGCAGTGCTGGTGCCGCGTAACCGTGATGCAGTGCAGGTAAGCACCTGGCTGACCGCAAAGAATATTGCGGTGCTGTCGCACAGCAGTCTAGATGTGCGGCGGCAGCCGGTAATCGATGGTGTGCGGGCACTGTTGCGGTTTTTAGATGTGCCGATCGACGACTTAGCGTTTGGGTCGGTGCTTTTGAGTCCGTTATTGCAAAATATTTTAGACACTGCACAAATCCACGATTTTTTACTAAAATATCGCGATAAGGAGCCGCGCTACACCGCTTTTCGCGAGGCTTTTCCTGAAATTTGGGCGCAATACTTTGAGCCGCTCTTTACCCGTGTAGGCTATCTGCCTGTGTATGACCTGACGGTAGAGCTCTACCGCATCTGGCAACTTTTTGAACGTTTCCCGGAAGAAGAAGCAGCCTTGGCCAAATGGCTGGAGGTGGTGCATGTCTTTGAGGCTTCTGGACAAGGTGGGTTGCGCGAGCTGCTTGCCAAGGTTGCGGCGTCTTTGGAAGACGACGACTGGGATTTACCGGTGGCTGAAGGACAAGATGCGGTTACAGTGATGACCGTCCATAAGGCCAAGGGGCTCCAGTTTCCCGTAGTGGTGGTGCTCTGGTTTCTTTCTCGTCCTTCCAGAGAGGCTTTTACGCTGATAGGCGATGAGCAAGGGCGGCCACAGCTATGGGCATTGCTTCAGGATTATGAAAAGCACAACTCGGATTTGGCCGCGCTACGTCGGCGCACCCAGGCGATGGGCCTCATCGATGAGCTTTGCCGCGTCTACGTGGCTCTCACGCGCGCTGAGCACGAGCTGCACGTGCGTGTTGTGGTAAACAGCGAAAAGGGCGCGCAGTTGGCAGCTTTCTGGCCAACCGAGGCTGGCACCTGGGGAAAGCCTACACCTGCAAACGTGCATTCGTCGGAGCTTAAGCCTTCCGTTGTTTTGCGCCAAGGCGTGGCGGTTTGGGATCCCAAAGCACTAGCCCCCCCAGCCTGGGATTCCCATGCACTGCGGCTTGGCGAATTATGCCATGCGGTGCTGGCGCGGCTGCACACCCTTGAGGCAGACCTAGAAAACCAGCTGGTCCGGGCTTTACAGGATGCACTGGCACAGCATCCTGAATGGGTCAAGCTGCAAAAAGAAGCCCACGACTTGCTTCTAGCATGTTTACGGCGTGCGGAGATTCGGGAATTATTTACGCCCCGCGATGGGCAAACCGTACACACAGAGTGGGAGGTGGTCGATGCTACCGGCGCCTTGCGGCGCATTGATCGCTTGCTGCTGAGCGCTGATGAAGTTGTGGTGGTGGACTTTAAAACCGGAGCGCCCAATCAGGAGCATCACGTGCAGCTTCAGGATTATGCGCGGCTTGTGTCGGCACTGTGGCCCGAGCGACAGGTCAGGTCCTGCTTGGTTTATGTCCATCCGAGCCCAAACGTGGTATGGAACGCGTAAAGGTTTTTCCTACGGGGAAGGCGCTGATTCCCATTGTTTTGGAGCATCTGCAAGCAGAAGGGGCCGATTGGCATCGTAATTTAGTCATTTTTCCAGGCCGCAGGCCGGCACATTTTTTACGTAAGGCGTTGGCTGAGCGCTTCGGTGGACCTTACATCGGACCCAGCATCTGGTCCATTGAAGATTGGGTTGATCACCTGGCGCGTGATGTGCTTGCTTTTGGGGGGCGATGGCTAGAGCCCTTGGATGCCTGTGCCGTGCTCTTCGAGGTGCACCGCTCGCTCACACATCGCTATGGCGGTGATCACTTTCTTGGAGCAAGTCGTTTTTTGCCTTTGGGGCTCCGGCTGCTGGATACGTTGGAGCTGTTGCATGCTGGAGCAGTTGCCCCGGAGCAATTGGCTGAGGTGGGCTTAAACGAACCTTTGGTTGACTACTATAGGGCATTTTATGATCATTTAGAGCGCCAAAACTACTGGACACGCGCACGTCGCTTTCGAAAGGTTGCCGAGCGTCTAGCTGAGGTAGATTTATCGCACTACAACCGGATTATACTGGCGGGTTGGTGTGCACTTTTGGCAGTAGAAGTCCGGCTGGCGCGTCAGCTACTCAACTTGCCTCAGGCTGTAGGGCTTTTTTTAGCTGGTCCTGGTCTGGAAGCAATGTTGCAGCGTTTAGGGGTGGCTTGTTTTTCTGCGGAAAAGACACCAGCATCGCTGCCTGCGGTGCACATTTACCAAGCTCCAGACCGGCATGGGCAGGTATTCGCGTTGGCAGAAAAGCTTGCTAAGCAGCGAGAAATAACCCAGCGGCCGCTTGACGAGCGCACCGTGGTTGTGCTGCCTGCTGCTGATCTGTTGTTTGCTGTGCTACATCATGCCGTGAGTGTACTGCCTAAGGGTGAGCCTTATAACGTGTCGCTAGGCTATCCGCTTGGGCGCACGCCTGTAATGGCGTTTGTGCGGGCGCTTGTGGCCTTGGCTGAAGGATGCACCGGGAAGGATTGCTACGATGCCCAAGCCTATCTGCGTTTTATACATCATCCGTACACGAAAAACATTCGCTTTGGGCAGCGCACCGATGTCACGCGTATCTTAATGCACGCGTTGGAGGCACATGTCATCCAAAACGGCAAAAGCAGCGTTGCCCTGGATCAACTTGAGGCCGAAACGTCGCTTTTTGAAGCGGCAGCCCAACAGGCCGCTATCCTTGATGCGGCGGCAACCCCAGAAGCTCTGCAGGCGCACTTACGTGCGTTGCATGACCGTACGCTTCGCCGCCTGCCCCAAAAGGCTGCTACGCTGGCTGATTGGGCTCAGCGCACAATTGAGGTGCTCACCTACATGGCAACGTACAGTACCGCTCGGTTGCATCCCTACTTCGATCGTTTTTTTGAGCAGCTTATCGAAGCCCTCGAAGCTATAGAGCGATCGCTGCTTGGCAACGCAGAGCTAGAGCGGCCAAGCGACTATTTGCGTTTGCTGGAAAGCCTAGGGGCTATGCAGCGTGTGCCTTTTGAGGGGACACCGGTTGCTGGTTTGCAGGTGCTGGGGTTTCTGGAAAGCCGGGGCCTAAACTTTGAAACGGTCTATGTACTGGATGCCAATGAAGACGTGCTGCCTGCTGCAGAAGACCCAGATCCTTTTTTGCCCGATGCTCTACGCAGGCGCCTTGGTCTGCCCACAGTGGAAGATTGGCAGCGCCTCGTTCAGTACTACATGGAAAACCTCATCTATGGCGCGCGTGACGTCCATCTGTTTTACATGGAAAATCCGCGTCGTGGTGAGCGTAGTCGTTTTGTCGAACAGCTCATCTGGCAGCTGGAGCAGCAGCAGGGAAGCGCTCGAGCAGCAGAGCCAGTGCAGTTGGTGTCCTATAAGCTGCGGTTACACGCCAAGCACCCAGCTCCCATCCCCAAGACGGAGGCCATGCTGAACGTGCTGCGCACGCTTCCGTACAGTGCTTCGCTACTGGACACGTACCTAACGTGTCCGTTACGTTTTTACTACCGAGCCGTACTTAACCTGAGGGAACCAGAAACGATTGCAGATGAGCCCGATGCACGCACTACAGGGGAACTGGTACATCAGGCTTTACGGTGCTTTTTCGCTCCCCTGGTCGGTCGGCCTCTGAGGGCCGATGCACTGAAGGTTGAACGCCTACGCAGGGTGATTGAGGCATGCTTTGACCAACGGTATGGGCAGCCGCTTGCTCCAGCCCTTGCTTTGCTACGTCGGCAGATAACGCGGCGTTTGGAAGCCTACCTTGCCTGGCAAAGCGAGCAGTTGGCAACCCAAGAGATCACGATCTTAGCCCTGGAGCAGTCGCTGGAAGTCTCCTGGAGAGGCTTTACGCTCAAGGGCTTCGTCGACCGCATCGACCAGCGGGGTGACCAGATTTTTCTTTTGGATTACAAGACAGGGGGTTATCGGACGGTATCGGCTAGTCAATTAAATCCCGACGATCGTTCAAGCTGGGCAAAGACGATCGGATCGTTTCAGCTTCCTCTCTACCGGCTGCTCTACGCCCAAGCCCGAAATCAGCTGCCCGAGGTGATCGCTACGCGGTACGTCCGGCTAGGCCAGGGCGATTTTGCAGAAGTTGATTCGGGTGTTGAAGACACTGAAGCTTATAAGCGCGTTTTGGTGGTTTTAGAGCAGCTGCTGCAGGAAATGGTCGATCCAGAGATTCCCTTCAAGCCGGCTGAGGCTTTGGAAAAAGCTTGTCCGTCTTGTCCATATCGGTCGTTTTGCGGTACACAATGGGTGCAGTAGCCATGCAGCTTGCGGTTCGATATAGCGTAGTGATTGGCGTGTTGCTGTGGAGCATCGTGCACAAGGCTACAGCGCAGTGGTATGAGGTTACCTACCGACCTTCTGGGGTGCGCTACCAAGTGCTGCAGCACGGACCTTTTGAAGTCATCTTTCAAGAAGGCCGCCTGCTGGAAGCCCAGCGGCTAGCCGTCCTACTGGAAATGCATTACGACAGCGTTCGGGCGCAGGTAGGCGTGCAGCGTGCGTTTCGCGTGCCTGTAATTCTCAACGATTATCGGGATCGCGGCAACGGGTGGGTTTCCCCCCTGCCGTATCGCCAAGAGATCGATGCGGCTCGGTTGCGAGGGTTGACGCTAGCGCCGACGGCTCGTTCATGGCTGGATGCGGTTGGGCCGCATGAGCTGGTACATGCGGCCCATGCAGAAATCAACGCTGGAATGGGCATAGGTGGCCTGCTGCGGTGGATCGGGCCGGACTGGAGTCGGCTGCTCAACCTTAGCACGCCTCCAGGCTTTGCAGAAGGCATCGCGGTGCATTACGAAAGCCAGTTCGAAGGAGGGGCAGGGCGGTTGCACTTTCCGTTCTTTGCCATGGAGTTTCGGGCTGCTATGGCTTCTAGGCAACCTTGGCGGTTGGCTCAGCTTTTAGAAGCTCCGGCGTATACTTGGCCCTTTGATCGGCACTACAAAGGAGGCGGGCATCTGTATGCTTATCTCCAGGAAAATGGGCACGCCGATTTTTTTGGGCGCAGTGCGCGTTGGTTCCACCGAATGCCGCTCACCGGTTTTGGCGTGGCCTTTTGGTATGGTACGCGAACGTTTCCAGCTACGCTGGGACGGCAGTTTCGTGAAAGGACACGCGCGCAGCTCCAAGCCGAATTGAAGGCGCGTGGGCCGTTCACCGCTGTGGAGATCATTCGCTCAGCGCCCGGGCTGATTTTACGTCGGCCTTATTGGCTGGATGCGCGCACGTTGGTCGTTTATGCTCAGGGTTACCGAACACGCCCGGGCTATTATCAAATCGATGTTGAAACAGGCCAGATGGTGCGTCTTCGGGCTTTTACTGCTACCGAAGACTATCGGTATGCCTTGGTGCCCGACCGTAAAGCTTTGCTCGTAGCTCGCTACGTACCCGATGTCTTACTCTCTGGACGCCTAACTGCTGAAGTGTACCGGCTTGCGCTGGACGGCCACATTGAGCAGCTGACACGGGGCGGACGTGTTTATGCCCCTGTTCCAGCACCAGACGGTTCGATTTGGGCCTTGCAGAACGTAGGAAGTCACAACCAGTGGGTACGGATCAAGCCCGATGGCCGTGTTGAGCCGCTTTTAGCGTTTGACGCCGTGTTCTTTCTACAGCTTGCCCCGTCGCCTACTGGTGATCGTGTGGCAGTGCTACTGCACCAGCAAGGTCGGCAAGGTCTCTTTGAGGCCCGTATAGGCGCCGGAGGTCGGTTTCTACTCCGTCCTTGGCTAGCTTTTCGCCAGGGGGCCATTTACGACGTGAGTTGGAGCGAGGACGGTCGTTGGCTGCTGTTTACGGCTGATCCCGATAGCGTGCCGAACCTGTACGCGCTCGAAATCGCTACGGGTCGCGTGTTGCGGCTAACCAATGTGCCCTTTGGTGCTCTAGAGCCGACCCTCTCTCCCGATGGCAGATGGCTGGCTTTTATCCACTACCAGCACGAGCGCTATGAGCTTGTGCGCATTCCGTTTGCGCCTGAGGGTGCCTTGGAGGTGCCATCGGCATGGCTAGAGCCCTTTGCACTGGTCGACGCTCGGTTGGAGGGCACTGTGAGTCCTCATTTGGCGTCTGAAATTCGACCTTATCGCTCTTGGCGCTACCTGATGCGTCCACGTCTTGCTTATCCGATCTTTGCCCTAGCCCAAAAAGATGCAGAAGGTTATGGTAGAGGATTGGGTTGGGGTGGGGGACTAGGGCTTGCGGGTACCGATCCCTTAAAGCGCTGGGCTTACCAGGTGCAAGGCTTTTACCGGCAAGACCGGCTTTGGGGAGATTTTTGGCTAGCTTATGGAGGGTTGCCTTTTCGGCCTGGGCTTTACCTCTACGATTTGCCGTCAACCGCGTTGGTGCGTCGGCCTGATGGGTCGCTTTGGCGCGTTGGGCGAGAGCGGCGTGGAGCAGCGCTGGTGGCTAATTTGCCTGTGCTTTTTGAGTCTAACGTCTATAACAGCTGGGCGCTTTTGACCCTGCTGGGGCGGTACGAGTACGAGCGGCTTTTTGCGCACACGCAGCCGAGGAGCCCTGCTTTGCTGACCGATACGCGGTGGATGCTGGAGCCAATCGTTACCCTCAGCTTTCGCCTGCAGCAAAACTGGCGCGACCTCATGCCTAACCAAGGCATGAGCTGGACTACGCGGGCGCTGTGGGATCTTAAGCGCAGCAGGTTGCCGGTCCGCCAAGCCTACATGTCGCGTCTTTACCTGTATGTGCCATGGTTTGCGTGGGCGAACGTAAGTCTGCGTTTGGATGTCGGCCTGCTTTGGCAAAACCGTGGGGGAATTTATACCCTGACTACGTTTTTGCCGCGTGGGGAAGAAGATGCCTATCTAGAGCGCGGCCTGTTTGGCCGCGCCGGGCTGCTGAGCACGATGCCGCTATGGTTTGTAGATAATGGCTTGGTGTTGCTGCCGATCTACCTTGAGGCGCTTTACCTGTATGGCTTTGCCGAAACCCTACAGCCACTCCGTGGCCCTTCCAGTGAGCCGATGTTTAGCCTAGGGGGCGGTATAGGGGTGCAAAGCCGTTTGTTTTCTTATGTGCGGGTGGATTTGCGGTGGGGGGCCGCTTATCGGGTACGAGAGGGCCGCTGGCAGACGGTGTGGCGCTGAGTTTACTCTGATTGGAGCACTTCTGCGAGGGTTTGCAATACGTCTTCAGGTTTCCAGCGATTGCCTCGCCAGATGCGTGCAATGCGGCCATCGGGTGTAATGAGTGCCGTCGAAAGGTTGTGTACGATTTCAACCCCTTCGTCCTGGTAGTGCACGCCAAACTGCGTGGCTAGCTGACGAATGGTTGTGGTGTCGCCGGTGGCAAACGTCCAGCTTTGCGTGTCGGTCGTATAGCGTTGCGCGTAGCGGCGCAACACTGCAGGGGTATCGTGGGCTGGATCGAAACTGATGGTCAGCAGGCGTGCGCGTCCTGGGAAGTGTTGTTGTACGAGGGTTTGGAGTTTTTGAAAGTTTTCAGACATGCGGGGACAAAAGTCTGGCACTGGGCATCGGGTATAAATAAAAGTTAGTACTACGGCCTGGCCTTTCAAATCGGTTGTACGTAGCGTGGTGCTGTCCTGGGTAAGGAGTGTAACCCCAGGGAGCGGGTCACCTTCTTCTAATAGCGGAAGCCCATGGAGCGTAGGTCGCTCGCCCTCGGCCAAAGTAAGCGAAGTGCCTGGGGGAAGGCGCCGGATGTTGGTGATCCACGAGCTGTCGCGTGTTACATGAAAAGTGAACTGAACGGCATCG
This sequence comes from Rhodothermus bifroesti, assembly GCF_017908595.1. Classification (NCBI taxonomy): domain Bacteria; kingdom Pseudomonadati; phylum Rhodothermota; class Rhodothermia; order Rhodothermales; family Rhodothermaceae; genus Rhodothermus; species Rhodothermus bifroesti. Next base: position 226,979 of record NZ_JAGKTL010000004.1, on the reverse strand, counting down.
CCCAGCGATAGGCTTTGGAGCGCAGTGGTATCGACCGTATGAAAGGGCATGGTCATTGCAGGCATGTAGCCAGGAACGGCTTCATGGGCGATAAACACCGTACGGCCATCGTCACCAAAACCCACAATGCGGCCGCGCATTTCGTAGGAGCGCGATAGTTGGCAACCCATCCATGCCAACAAGAACACCAGTAGAAAGCGGGGCATCACCGGGGCAGGGATCGTTTTATCAACCGTACGCTGTAGCAACCGAATGGATCAAAGCTCAGCTAAAAATTCAGGATCGGCGGCGGTAAAGGGCAGCAGCAATGGCTTCAAGAAGCTGCTTGCGGGTAAACGGCTTGGTTAAGTATTCGTCGAATCCAGATTCTAAGAATTGATGCCGGTCTTCGGGGCGCGCATAGGCCGTAAAAGCAATAGCCGGAGTGTCGCGATACGAAAACTTGGTGCGTAACTCACGGAGTAAATCGACACCGGTGCGTGTTTCGCCCAGGTTAATGTCCAGCAAAAGAATTTCAGCCGTGGCCTCTTGAGCCAGCCGAAGCGCCTCGTCGAAGGTAGCTGCCAGCAATACCTCGAATTGATCTTGGAGGAGATAGCGTAGCAAGATGCGCGTCTCTGGGTTGTCTTCGACGGCCAGCAGTTTGGGCTTAGGGGGAGGCATAGCGATACTGGAAAGTTCTTTTTGGAAAAAGATCGGCTTTTCGAAGCAGCACTTAATCCAGTTGCCATTGGGCGAGGAATTGCCACAGGCGTTTAGGGGTTCCAGTTAAGGGTTGGGTGATTCCGTAACGGACCTGAAGGCGTGCTTGTCGCAGTGGCCTAAGCTGCAGGCGCAGTAGCATGCGCTGCCCTTGGCTCGTTAAGGCGCTCAGTGCGGTGCTGTAGCGCAGGCTGGGTTCCAGCGTGTAGAGCACTAAGGAAGGCGTTGTGTTGAAAAACGTGAGCTGGGCATCGAGCTCGATGGGCGGGATTGGTTGCCAGCGAAGCAGGTGTTGCAGCAGCCATCCTCGACCTGTTGTGCTGTCGGTGCGCTGTACGTATTCAAGGCGTGTCTTAAGGTGCACGGTAGGACTGAAGGTATAACTACCTTGCCAACGGAGGGCCAAATAATGCAATGGTAGGGTAGTTTCAAGCAACGACCCGGCTGGTCCAGCGGCTTCGATGCGGCGAATGCTCTGGTGCAGGCGAAGTTGCAGGGAGCTTTCCAGCCAGGGACGTGGCCGGTAACGGAGCTGTATCCAACGCACCTGGCCACTAGCAGGCCAAAACATCCCGTAACGGGGCCACAGGTGACGGTAATGATCGACGGCGAGCTGGAGTTGCCAGGCTGGATCGAGCAGGAGTTCTAGGCCGCCATAGAGGCCTGTTTCCCCGCTTGGGGGGCCGCTGCGGGTATCGAACGGATCGCCATAAAGGCTAACAAAGCGTGTTGGAAAATGACGAAAAGCCAGTGTAGCTTGTGCAAAGCGCCCCAGCGAGCCTGATAAGTGGCCACTCAAGCCGAGCGGTCGTCCTGCTGTAGCTGCAATTTCTACGCCCAGCAGGGCTTGTCTGAGTGCGATTTGTCCAAAGGCTCCAGCTGCTTGGGCCACCCGGCCGCGCCAAGCATGGCGCTGATAAAGGGCAGGGGTAGGCTCCAGAGGCGAGCTCCAACGAACTTCGTAGACCACCAGTCCTGCTGAGAGTGTGGCTTTGGTGACCAAAAGTGCACCACCCTTTACATCAGCCCGGACCTGGCTTTTACGGCTTTGTTCTGCAGGTGTGCGATGCAAGCCAGAAGCTGGCAGGCTTACGATGCTTAAGAAAGGGGTTGCCACTGTGTCTAGGCGTGCGTCAAGCCAGCGTCGCGAGGCAAAGGCAGCCAGCGATACGCTAGGGGCTAAAGTGAACATGACGGCCAGGCCGCGGAAAAAGCGGGTCTCGTCGGTTCCGCTATAGGGGGTAAGGCCTGACCCCTGGCGCAGTGGGGTACGGGCTGCGGCCTGATAGCTGTCGATGGCAGGGAGCGACCAAAGCGTAAGCCCTAACCCCCAGCGCACGCTAAAATCCCCTAGAATGAGCCGGCGTAGGATACCGCTGCCTTCAAAAAGCAGAAACCCTACCGTGTGGTCGAAGCCATAAGTGCGCCTTTCAGGATCCCAGCGCAACGGTTCACCGGGGTCGTTTTCTAGCGTCAGGCCAGCCCGCAATGCCTTGTAGCTCAGGTGCAAACGCGTTTGCAGACGATAGGGAGGGCCAAGATAAGCTTCCTGGTGGGCCTCAGGATCATAGTCGAGCCGCTGGAGGAGGTAGCCTGTCAACCGTTGTGGGGAGGGAGGGGGATGTACCGTCAGGAAGGGCCGCAGTCGTTCTAGTAACTCCGGAGAAAAACCCTCGATGTGCAGCAGCTCTTCGAGGTTTTGCCACGGGCCATGCTGCTGACGGTAACGTACCAGGCGATGGGCTAGCACGAGGGAAAATCCGGGAAGCTGCGCCAGCGCTTCGGCTGTAGCCGTGTTAACGTTAAGGGGTTGCTGGCGGAGCTCTTCGAGCCAGGCGGCTAGGGCTTCGAGTCCTTCTGGATCGATAACTGCTCCTTCGAAGGCTTCTTCGAGCAAGCGTTGCAGGGTGTCAGCCGGCTGGGCTATTGCCGGCAGGACAAAAAGAGCAGGCAGCAGCAGACGCAAACAGCGCATAGCAGCCTTTTAGAGCCGAAGGGAAAGGGAAAGCGCTGGCGACCAGCCCAGCTGCGCATGATGTTCAGCGGCGATGTCGGCCTCTAGGGCTCCAAGGGCAATGCCAAAACCTGCTGTAAAACGTTCAGGGAGCGACCCACTACCGGCCCGCAGGGCCAAGACCGGCAGTGCCCAGACCTCGATGCCGACGCGAAAGTCAGGCGCAAAACGCATGGTCTGCAGTACATCAAGTAGAAGCTGGAAACGGTTTGAGGGCTGGTAAGCCAAGCCTATAGCCAACGTTTGGGGTAGCGCTTCGCGTCCAGCCCAGCGCGGGGCATTGACGTTGGTTGCTGCCAAACCTAGGGCCAACCAAGGGAAAACTTCAGCCTGCAGGCCTCCCCATATGCCTACAACCCCTGCCGAGCCGTAGCGTGTGAGGGCAACGTGCTGGTAGCGCAAGCTCAGCCCAAGGCGTAGCGGCCGCCGGCTTGCCGGATAGAAAGCCTTGGCCAAGCCGAGCCACAGGTGCGTTTCCCGAAAATCTTCAAAGCCAAACGTACGGACACCAAGGGCAAACGTTGCCGGCGAGGTTGGATGCACATAGGTGACTGCGCCTAAGCGCAACGCCTCTAGACCGTAGGCCTGGCTGACCATGAAGGACAGCATAGGGCGCTGGCAGCCTGCCCAGGAAGCAGGGTTTGCGTGCGCCCAAACCTCGGCACTCAGCGCCGTTGTCGCACCGGCCAGGGCTACAGCCCGCGCACCGCCTTCGAGCGTTTGCGCGTGAGTGATTCCCGCCCATCCTAGCGTAGCCACCACCAAAAGCCAGATGTGCACCTGTTTCAACATGACCCTTTTAAGAAGACACACCTTACGGTGTGGTGAAAGTCTAATTTGGCGCAATTCTTTTGGGAAACCCACGCCACAAGTAACCGTACGATACCGCGCTATGGCTTGGATGCGCTTATACCAATGGATAGGGATGTGGCTTTTGCTGCTCGGCATTGCCAGTGTAACTGGCGTGCGGGCACAAGAGCTGAACTGTACGGTTTCGGTCAACTATCAAAAGCTTCAAGGCTCACAGTACAATTACTTGCGTGAGCTGGAGGACCAAATCCGGCGCTACCTAAACGAGCGGCGCTGGACAGACGACGCGTTTCAGGATATCGAGCGGGTTGATTGTACCCTGCAGGTCTTTTTTGAAGAGGCAGTCACGCTTACGCGCTTTCGGGCACGCCTGGTGCTGGCTACACGCCGACCTATTTATGGCACGCTGCAATACACAACGGTGCTGCAACTCAGCGATCCAAACTGGGAGTTCGAATACCCGCAAGGCACGCCGCTGATTTACAATCCAGAACGCTTTGACCCGTTAAGCTCGGTACTGGATTTCTACGCGCTGGTGATGCTGGGTTACGATTACGATACGTTTAGTGAACTGGGCGGCACACCGCTGTTTGAGCGGGCACGGCGAATTGCTGATCTAGCCCAAACTGCCGCAAACAGTGGTTGGAACCCGATAGGAGACGATCGAAGCCGGGTAGCTTTGATTACCCAATTACTTGATCCGCGATACCGACCGCTACGTCAGGCCTATTTTCAGTATCACTTTAACGGCTTAGACCATTTCCTACAAGATCCTGATCAAGCACGGGCAGCCATTCTCGAAACGCTACGCACCATAGAACGGCTAAACCAAGAATTGGCCCGATCATATATGATGGACTTGTTTTTTGCCGCCAAGTATCAAGAGCTAGCTGCAGTGTTTTTGGGGTCGCGCTTTCAGCAGGAGGCTTTTGTGTTGCTAAGCAACCTGGACCCCGCACATTTGTCGGAATACAACAAACTGGCACAATAAACGTGCAGCAAAGGAATGTTTTTGTATTTTATTGGAAGCGGTTCCAGATTCGTTTTATATAAACCCAGTTGAAGTTATGCCGCGTAGACCCAGACCCAAATGGCCGGCTGAAATTAACGGCCATCGTTTGCACCCGGAAAGCTTAATGATGAGTTACGGCTACCGACCCGAATGGTCGGAAGGAGCGCTCAAGTGCCCTATCTTTCAAACTTCGACGTTTGTTTTTCAGTCTGCAGAAGAGGGTAAACGCTTTTTCGAGCTGGCCTATGGATTGCGTGAGCCGCAGCGGGCGGAGCAGCTTGGGCTCATCTATAGCCGTTTGAATAATCCCGATCTCGAAATTCTCGAAGATCGGCTTACGCTTTGGGATGAAGCTGAAGAAGCTGCCGTCTTTCAGAGCGGCATGGCTGCCATTTGTACGACACTGCTCACGTTTTTGCGTCCTGGCGATGTGGTGCTGCACAGTGAGCCACTCTATGGAGGTACCGACTACCTGATCAAACGCATCTTACCCGAGTGGGGTATTCAGCCTGTGGGTTTTCTAGCTGGAGCTTCGGAGGAGGAAATCCGCGCGCGCATTGCGGCGGCGGGAATAGCTGACCGGATTCGGGTACTGTATGTCGAAACACCGGCCAACCCGACCAATCGGCTTGTGGATCTCCAAGCTTGTGCACGCATTACTCGAGACTTGGGGCAATCAGCGCGGCCCGCATTGCTCCTGGTCGACAACACCTTTTTGGGGCCGCTTTGGCAGCATCCGCTTAAGCATGGGGCTGATCTTGTGCTCTATTCGGCGACCAAGTACATTGGGGGCCACAGTGACGTTATTGCTGGAGCTGTTTTGGGCAAAAGTGAGCTTGTCAAGGCGATTAAGGCCACGCGTACGTTTACCGGTTCAATGGCCGAGCCGTGGACAGGTTGGCTGCTGCTGCGCAGCTTAGAAACCCTCAAAATTCGCATGGAGCGGCAAGCCCGTAATGCCCATCGCGTGGCCGACTTTCTGGCTGAGCACCCCAAGGTAGAAAAAGTCTACTATCTGGGCCATTTGCAGCCGAGTGACCCCCAGTGGGAGGTCTTTCAGCGCCAGTGTGAAAGCCCAGGTGCCATGATTTCGTTTGAAATTCGGGGAGGAGAGGCCGAAGCCTTCCGATTTCTAAATTGCCTGAAGCTGATTAAGCTAGCAGTTAGCTTAGGAGGCACTGAATCGCTGGCCGAGCATCCGGCGACGATGACGCATGCCGATGTCCCCCCTGAAGAGCAGCGGCGTATTGGGATTCGAGAAAATCTTGTGCGGCTTTCTGTAGGGATCGAGCATCCAGCGGATCTGATCTTAGATCTAGAGCAGGCGCTGGAGGCTGTTTAAAAGACTGGTTGTGCGAAAGGGGGGACTCGAACCCCCACGGCCTTGCGGCCACGAGATCCTAAGTCTCGCGCGTCTACCAGTTCCGCCACTTTCGCGTGCTTTACACATTGCCCTTAAATATATTCCAGTTGTTGGGCAGGTTCCAATACGCTGCTCAGAGCTTTCGATGAACTATTGTTGCAAGACCATGAAACGCGTAGATGGGCTACTCATCCTGAGCCTGATCTGGTTTTGGGGATGCGCAAGCAGTCGTCCCTCTGCTACTGTTCCTGCGGTTTCTTCCACGGCGCCCCCACCTCCTGCCGTAGTACCTGAGGTGCTGGCGTCGGGAGCAGCTGTGTTGGCTTCCGACACCGTGCAGGCTGGGCGTTTTGACAACGGCAAGATGTGGACGTTTGAAGATCCGCCGATCGCCTATTTTGCCGAAGCCTATGGTTTTCGTCCCGATTCGAACTGGTTTCGCGAGGCACGTTTAGGGGCACTTCGCTTGCCGAACTGCTCTGCCTCTTTTGTGTCGCCTAATGGTTTGGTGATGACCAACCACCACTGCGCCCGCGAAGCCATTGTAGCAGTCAGTCAGCCCGGAGAAAACCTGCTAGACCATGGATTTTATGCCCGTTCCCTTGCCGAAGAGCGCCGGGCTGAGGACTACTATGTCGACCAGCTCATTGAAATCCGGGACGTGACTCATGAAGTCTATGCGGCACTGGAAGGCGCTGAGACCGATGCCGAGCGGGCTATGGCCCGCCAGCAAGCCATTGAAGCGCTTGAGCAACGCCTTTTGGAAGAAAAAGGCGGTGAGGAAGCAGGCTATGTAGTCGAGGTTATCTCGCTTTACAACGGCGCAAAATACTCAGCGTATATTTTCCGGCGCTATCGCGACTTGCGGTTGGTAATGGCACCTGAGTTACAATTGGGATACTTTGGTGGCGATCCGGACAATTTTACCTATCCGCGCTATGCGCTCGATGTGACGTTTTTCCGGGTCTACGACGAAAATGGCCGGCCAATGCGCACGCCACATTACTTTCGCTGGAGCCAGGAAGGGGTTAAAGAAGGGGATGCTGTTTTTGTGATCGGTAACCCTGGTTCCACGAGTCGCTTGCAAACCGTGGCGCAACTTGAGTTCCGGCGCGATGTGCTGGAGCCAGCCATTTTGCGGTTGATCCAGACGCGCATGGCTGCTCTTCAGGAGCACCTACAAGGGCTACCCGAGGGCTCGGAGCGTGAGCAGGTGCGCAATGAAATTTTCTCGCTCAGCAATGCCGAAAAGCTCTACACAGGCCGTGTTAAAGGCCTGCGGGATCCTTACATTATTGCCCGGCGGCGTGATGCGGAGCGTCGCTTTCGCGAAGCGTTGCAGCGCGATTCAACATTGGCGCAAACCTATGATCCCCTATTTGACCGAATGGCTGAGCTCGTTCGTCAGCAGCGCACGTATGCGACGGAGCTTCAGGCTTTTCTCGGATTTAACCCGGGCAGTAGCCTAAGCAGTACGGTGGAGCGCCGCGCTATTTTGGCGTTTATCTACGCTAGCCGAAAGCAGGTTGGAGCTTCGGAGGAGATGCTCGCTGAGCTGCGCCAGCAGATCCTTAGCGTTGAAGACCAGCCCAAAGGTGTGCAATGGCGCTACCTCAAAGCGCGCCTAGAGGACTTTGTGCATTACTTTGGAGCCAGTAGTCCAGTAGTGCAGCAAATCCTGCAGGGGCGGGATCCTGAAGAGGTTGCCCAGCACATTGTGGCCCATTCGGTCTTGGCCGATTCGGCGCAAGCGGCGCAGGCGCTGGCCTCTGGCACGCTTACGCTGGAGGATCCGGCCGTTGCCTTGGTTGCAGCAGTATGGCCACGTTTCCAAGCGTTCCAGAGCGCCTGGGCAGGGATCTCCGCGCAGCAGCAGGAGATCGCCAGCCAGCTTGGACGGGCGCGTTACGAGGTCTATGGTACTGCTGTACCTCCCGATGCTACCTTTTCGTTGCGCATTGCCGATGGGGTGGTCAAAGGCTACACCTACAACGGCACGCTAGCGCCCCCATACACAACGTTTTACGGGTTGTACGACCGCTACTACGCTTTTGGCCCAGCCACCGATTGGACGCTGCCGGAGCGCTGGCTCCATCCCTCAGAGACCTTTGACCGTTCTACCCCGCTGAACTTTGTGGCTACGGCCGACATTATCGGCGGCAACTCGGGCTCTCCTGTCATTAACGCCAAGCTTGAAGTGGTGGGATTGGTCTTTGATGGCAACATCGAGAGCTTACCCGCCGATTACATCTATCTGCCCGATCGAGGCATGCGGGCAGTGGCAGTCGACGTGCGAGGCATCTTGGAGGCGCTTGACGAGATCTATGATGCTGATCGTTTGGTGCTGGAACTGACCACCGGGGAGGTGGTCGGCACTGAAGAGGAAGCCGATGCGCGCATGAGCCAGAAGGCACCGTGAAATCTGCTATAGCACATCGCTTAGGGCTTTGGGGGCTCAGCTTTACGCTGGGCCTCCTGAGCCTGCGCTGCGCTGGTCCGCGTGAGACGGCGCGACTGGTTGACGTGCCGCCGCTGGTAACCGAAGTCGATACGACTTCAGCTTCGGTACGCGCAGAGGCTTCGGATGAGCGGATACCCGATACCGTACGTGCTGGGCGTTTCGATTGGGGGCGGCTCTGGACGTTTGAAAATCCCCCTCTGGACTATTGGGAGACAACCTATGGTTTTCGGCCCGATTCGGCCTGGTTGGCCCAAGCTCGCCTGGGAACGTTGCGCCTGGTTTTTGAAAGCGGCCGCTGTACGGGGGCTTTCGTTTCGCCTCATGGACTGGTGGTAACCAATCATCACTGCACCTGGGAGAGTCTCGACCGCATTGAGCGCCCTGGCGAGGCCTTGCTGGAGCAGGGTTTCTATGCCGATTCGCTTGGCGACGAGCGACGATTGCCCGGCGTGTATGCAGAGCAGCTCCTAGAGGCTCGCGACGTAACCGAAGCCATTGTGCGCGGCTTAGATGAAATCCGCGACGACGTAGAACGAGAGCGTCTACGTAATCGTCGCATAGAGCGTCTCAAGCAACAACTGACCGCAGAAGCACGAGGGCGAGACACCACGCTGCAGGTTGAGATCGTATCCCTCTATTATGGTGCGCGTTATACAGCTTATACTTGGCGTCGCTATTACGACGTGCGGCTGGTGATGACGCCCGAGCTCCGCATTGGGTATTTTGGCGGTGACTTTGACAATTTTACGTATCCACGCTACAGCTTTGACGTCAGCTTTCTGCGCATCTATAATGCGCATGGTCAGCCACTGCAGAGTCCATGGCATTTTCCCTGGAGTACGGAAGGTGCTCAGGCGGGGCAGCTGGTTTTTGCCATAGGCAATCCCGGGCCTACGCAACGCCACACCACAGCCAGTCAGCTTACGTTTGCGCGCGACTACACGTTGCCTCAGCGGCTTCGGCTGTTGCGCCGAAGGGCGCGTGTGTTGGAAACCTATGTGCAGCAGTATCCCGATTCGGCCGACCACTACGGATTGCGCAGCGTGTATTTTGCCATCAGGAACGCGATCAAGGCTGCCGAAGGGCAGCTTGAAGGCTTGCGCGATGCCTACCTTTTGGCCCGAAAAAAGGCTGCCGAAGATTCGCTGCGGCAAGCCATGATGCGTAGCGACTCGCTGCGCAACCGCTATGGCAATCTGTTTGCGCAGCTTGAGATACTCCAGCGGAGTAAGGCTGCAGCGGCCTCGCAGGCTGCTGCTTTTGAATTCTTCGGCTCCAGCACGCTGTTGAGTTCACATATTCTGCTGCGGGCCCTCTATGGCTATGCCTATGAGCTGATGCGTCAGCGGGGTGTTTCACCCGAACGCCTAGAAGAAGTGCGCAAAGAGGCCTTACAAATTCGAGACTGGCCCGATTCGGTGGAGGTGGGATACATCACGGCGCGCTTGGAAGAGCTGCGCGACTATTTAGGGCTCCAGCACCCAAGTGTGCAGCAGCTTTTGGGGAATCGCACGCCGGCCGAAGTAGCTCGCGACCTGGTAGCCCGCAGTGCGCTTAAGGATTCCAGTAGTTTTGCCCGGTTGCTCAAAGAAGGGTACCTGCGCAGCAAAGACCCCTCTGTGCCCGTTATCGAAGTGCTTGGACCTCTATACTTTACGCTAGGGCAGCAACTAGATCAGCTCGAGGCGCGGGAGCGCTATCTTAATGCCCGCCTAGCTGCGTTGCGTTTTCATGTTTACGGCCACCTTGTGCCGCCCGATGGCACGGGAACGCTGCGCATTGCCGATGGCCGCATCGAAGGCTATCCGTACAACGGCACGCTGGCGCCAGCGTTTACCACGTTTTTGGGGCTTTATGACCGGTTTTACAGCTTTGAAGGACGTGGACCCTGGAATCTGCCTGCCCGATGGCTAACGCCTTCAGAAGCCTTTGTGCGGGCTACGCCCTTTAACCTAGCGGCCAGTACCGATATTTCGGGGGGCAGCTCCGGTTCGCCTCTGGTTGACCGCGATCTGCGCTTGGTAGGCGTGGTGTTTGACAGCAATATGGAAGGTCTGGCGGCTGAATATCTTTATCTGCCCGAGCGCGCCCGAGCTGTAGCTGTTGACAGTCGCGGCGTGCTTGAAGCGTTACGCCATGTGTATGGAGCCGACCGGCTGGTGGTGGAGCTTGTCACAGGACGGTTGCTTGAGGCTGAGTCCGCTGTTGAAGCTACTAGGCCCTAGCTGCTTTAAGAAGGGCTACAATTGTAGGTGTGATGTCGCGCAAATCACGCGCATGCCGAAAATGCATAGCCCCTTGGCCCCAAGCTGCCAGCGGTACAGGGTTGCGTGTGTGCGTGCGCGCACGCAGGTCTTCTAAATTGCCGTGATCGCTGGTGACCAGCAAGAGTTGTTGCTTGGGGTCCAGCAAGTCCAGCAGCGCCGCAAAAAATCGATCCAGTGAAGCAAGCACGCGATAAGCTTCAGCCATATCTTGGCTATGGCCGGCCTGATCGGTGAGAAAGTACTCCAATAGCGTAAAGGCATGGTTTGTGGCTATATGCATCAGGCGGTGGGCTGCTTGGGTTTCATCAATGACTGTAACCATAAAGCCGGCGTCGCGGAGCCTTTGTCCTGTTAGATCGGCGGCTAGGGCGTTTCCCTTCGCCAGGGCTTGCAGATCCCGAAGCATGACACCAGCCTCTAAGCAGCAGCGTGCTGTTACATTCCAGCGATTGCGCATGCGTGCCTGCGTAAAAAAGGTTGGGGGATAAGCATTGACAAAGGCAACGCTGCGCTGGCGGTTTTGCAATCGTCGAAAAACGTTGTAGCGGGCTAGCACGCTGTGTGTGCGTGAGTGCGGATAGGGTCCGTAATGCCGGCCTGCGATGCGGGCACAGTTAAATCCGGTTAGCAGCGTGGCCTGTCCAGTGCCACTTTGGGGCAAGCCTGCAACGCCCAAGGTAGCGTCGATAGGCAAAAAAAGCTGTGTGCTACCAAAGCGTGGCCGTGTTTCTAGGCTCCAGGCTTGACCACCAGCAAGTTCCATTAAAGCAGGCCAGCGAAAGCTGCTCAGGGGGTTGCGTGCATGCACGGGCCCTAGGCCAACCCCATCGAGAAACACCCATAACACCTGAAGCAGCGGTTTCATGATGGCATCAGGGCGCGGCGGGCTGCTTCGACGACCCATTCAAAATCTACCGCATCTCGGACAGGATGTACTTCGGGCAGCGTGCGGGTACTGATGCCAAAGACAGGGCGATTGGCTTGAATGGCCCATTCAAGGGCCCGTTGCTCTGGCGTTTCCTCGCGGGGTTCTACAAACACTACGGCCTGGGCTAGTGCAGCTTGCACTAGGGCCCGTTGTTCGTCCCGTGTGTCGCTGGGCGGTTGCTCCATAAGAAATGGGGACAGCAAAAGTCCCCCAGCACGTAACGTGGCTGTTGCGACCGGACGAATTGGCGGCAGCAACTGGGCTAGGCCGGCGTTGGTCACCATAATGGCAGCTCGAGGTGGAGCAGCGTTGTGGCAGAGCTTCTGCAAGGCTACGTCGAAGCCCGTAGTTGCTCCAGTAACCGGAATGCAGCCCGCGTCGATCGCATGTAACACGAGGTCTTGGGCCCGGTCGTAAGCACTTTCCGAAAGCGGTGGCCGAGCCAGTAAGGCAATGCGAGGCTGCTCGAGCACGTCTAAGTTACCGTAAGCGAAAAGCAAAAAAGGACGCCACTCGGGAGGTAGTGCTTCTAGTCCTGCAGGCCAGGCGGGGTCACTGGGGGTGAGGACGCGTATCCGCCGCGTGATCAGATTCGCCAGCTCTGAGCGCGCTTGCGCCAGCTGCTGTTCCATAAGGCTGGTGTTGTAAAGAAAAGCAACCAAGCGCGCCGAAGCCGGCCGGTCGGCTAGGGCTTCCTGGAGCTTTTCGCGCGAATGCTGTTGGAGGGCATCGTAGCGCGACACATGCCGTACGAGCCAGCCTGCTGTGGCTGTATCGGCTTCAGGCAAGCGGGCCAGCGCCAACGCAAACAGTGTGGTTGCAGCCATAAGACAGTCAACATACAGTGTAATATAGAAACCCTTCGACAGTTTGCCTATAGTTTCTATTGAGGCTTATTGCCTAACATAGTATCGTCGATACTCATCAAAAGCAAAGTTATGTGGCAGGCATTCTGGCAAGCCATGCGACGCTGGTGGCAGCAGGAAAACGCAGGAGACTGGGCGCTAGTGCTTAGTGGTGGTGGAGCGCGTGCGGCGTATCAGGCTGGCGTCATTCGTTACGTTGCTGAGGCATTTCCAGACAGGGCATTTACGATTTTGGCTGGCGTTTCCGCAGGAGCTATCAATGCAGCCCAGCTCGCTAACCACACCGGCACGTTCCCTGAGGCAGCTGAACGGCTTGTGCAAACCTGGCGGGCCGTGCGTCTTGAAGATGTCGTGGCGCCCGTTTCGCGCTGGCAGGTGTTGCGCACGCTGCTTCGGCGCGCCCGGGACGACGACCAGCCCTTGCCTGAAAACACGCTGCGCGGCTTGGTGGATAATGCGCCTTTACGGGCTTTTTTGAAACGCCACTTGCAAACCACAGACGGTCGGCTGCACGGCGTAGCCTTCAATCTAAAACGAGGTACACTACGTGCTTTTGCGGTTACAACCACGAACTACTCGACGGGGCAGTCGGTCACCTGGGTCGAAGGTCGTAACATTGAAAACTGGGAGCGCCCCGACCGCCGTGGGGTGCAAACCGAGCTGACCGTTGAGCATATTTTAGCCTCAGCGGCCTTGCCTTTTGTCTTTCCAGCCATTCGACTGGGGGATGCTTGGTATGGGGATGGTGGTATTAGCCTGCTCACGCCGCTGGCCCCAGCGATTCACTTAGGAGCCGACGCAATCCTGGCCATTTCAACACGTTATAAACGCACCCAGGAAGAGGGGAACGCGCCTGATGTGGTGGGTTATCCACCGGCTGCACAAATACTGGGCATGTTGCTCAATGCCATCTTTTTAGACACGTTCGATCAAGATGCGGCCATGCTGGAGCGCATTAACCGATTGGTGCGGCAACTTCCACCACATCAGCGGCAAGGGCTGCGGCCGGTTCGGCTTTTGATCCTCAGGCCATCGGTCGACTTAGGCAAGCTAGCAGCCGAGTATCCTCCACCTACGCAGGGGGCGCTTCGCTTTTTAACTTGGGGCTTAGGCGCGACCGAGACGAAAACGCCTGACTCGCTTAGCATGATGCTATTTGAGCCGGATTATATTGCGCGATTACTAGAGATCGGCTATGAAGACGCTCGCCGGCAGCACGATCACCTTGCGGAATTTTTGGAAAGAGCGCCACGGCGCCCTCCCGGCAATGGGCATGCAGAAGCTTCCCTGGTGTTCAGCGGTGCGCAAGCACCACGCGTAGCCCAATAAAGGCAGGGGGTGAAGCAGGGGTTTCCCCGGTGCGGGGATCGCGTGCGGTTACGGCTGAGGCACCCCAGGGAATGAGTCGACCTCCCACGTCTACAGCCCATTCGGCTACGTTGCCATCCAGATCGTACAAAAGGGGTGCTTGGGGATCTTTGGCGTTTCCAGGGGGACGCGAGCCTACCGGCATCAGCAGCTCGTCAGGTCGAATCGTGCTAAGCACTGCTTCCAGTTGCTTGTGCTCGTCTGGATTGGGTGTGTAGCCGAGCCAGTAAGTTAGCGTGTTCTCTGATGGTCCAGCCAGCTGCTGGAGTTTTTCCAGCTCCCGCTTTGTCGGTAAGCGATAGGGCTGGCCTGTTTGGCGACGCAGCCAGGCTACGTAGGCTTGGGCTTCCTCAGCCGAAAGACCATTGGCCGGATAATTTTCGGTTCCAGGCGGTACTGGATAGGCTGCATGGAAAGCACGAAACTGCGCCCGCGTGATTTCAAAGCGGCTCACTTGTAGCGTATCGCCTAGCATGATCATTTCCGGAAGCAGCAACCCCTGATGTTCTACTCCATAGCGGCCGTCTTTGGTGCGTGCGATAGCTCGAGCGCGCAAGCGTAGCGTCAAAGGAGCGTCTTCGGGAAGGATACGCTGGCGCAACCGTAAGTCTATCGGGTTGCGCCCAAATAGGTACATGTCGGCCCAAGCCAGATCTTCTTCCATTTTGCGCTTCTGGTGGGAGGGGCGTTGGAAGCTATGGGGTTCGCCGGGATACAGCAGAAAGCGCACAGGCGCTTTACCCAGTTGCTGGAGCGCCCGGTAGTGCTGCCAGCCCTGTTCGGTAGGTACGGCTGTGTCTTGGTCTCCAAAATGGATGAGCGTGGGGGTAACTACCCGATCCAATCGAAAAAGCGGACTTTTGGCAATATAGTGCTCTAAGCGCTCCCAAGGTGGTCCCCCGAAATAGGAGTCGTCAAAGCGTACGCCAAAGGCACAGTTGCCATAGTCTGAAATCCAGTTCACGTTGCCAGCACCCGGCATAGCCACCTTAAAGCGTTCAGGATAGGCGACCGTTAGGGCAATGGTCAGGATAGCGCCATTGGACCAACCCATGACGCCAAGGGAGTCGGGATGGACAAGCCCTTGGCTTACCAGGTGCTCAATGCCGCGGATGATGTCGGGCAATTCCAGTTCGTAATACCGGCCTTTAATAGATTCGACGAACTTCAGTCCGTGGTGGCCGCTGCCGTGATAGTTAGGGCGCAGCACAAAGGCACCCCGCTGCGCCCAAAGCGGAGGATAGACGGTCCAGTCCGCTCGCCAGGCATCCAGGTCGACGCTGCTGGGGCCTCCATGAATGACCACCATGAGGGGGTAGCGGCGACCTGGCTGATAGTTGAAGGGCTCATAGAGAATACCGTTTACCGTGTCGCCTTCGGCACCCTCCCAGTAAATGACTTTCGCGCGGGGAAGGGGATGGTTCTGCAGCTGGGCATTTAGCCGTACAAAAGGCCGCACTTCGCTTAACCGTCCCTGGCGATACGTGCCTACGAGGTATTGAGGTAGGGAATCTGCGCGAGAGTACACAAAGGCGATGGTGCGGCCATCAGGACCAATGCGAAGAGACGTGCTGTAGTGTAAGCGTTCGTCTGAAACCGGATAGGCTTGCCAGCCATTGGCCCCTTGGGCATAGAAGCGAGATTGCATGCGTGGGCCATGGGCAAGCTGCACGTGCACGCCCCCTTCGGCCACTTGGTATCCACCGTAGCCCACGCCTGCTTCCCAGGCTAAGGGCACTTCGGCATAGGTGCGTGTGGCTAGGTCAAAGTAGTACAGCTTGGTGATTCCGGCACCTTCGTTTTCTGGGTCAGAAGCAAATTCGTCACTAGCGTAGAAGCCCTTGCCGTCAAGCGCCCAAAGAAACCGCTCCGGATCAAAATAGCGCTCGGTGAAAATTTCGACTGTTTCCTGCCGTTCAAGATCCAGCAAGTACTGGCGCGGCTGATGGCGCGCATCGGCATCGACCGGATGGGGATCAATGCTGTAGACGATATAGCGTCCGGTAGGATCGATCGCAAACTCCAAAATCTTGCCAGTATTCTCTGTGATACGTTCCATTTTTTTGGAGCTAAGCGATAGGCTAAAAAGCCGAACCGGGTAAAACTCCGTCGTGTCTTCGACGGCCTGGGCGTCGTCTTTTTGTTTTTTGCGCTGCTGTTCGCTGAACGTGATCGTTTCGCGAGCGGCAAGAATGATGCGCGAGCTATCACGCCAGGCAAAGTCTGTTACCGGTACCTCTAGTTCGGTTAGACGATAGGGTTCTCCGCCGAAGGTGTCTAGTAGCCAAAGCTGGCGTCCTGCGGCCTTGTCATTTTCGCTGGTCTTTCGGGAAGAGAGAAAGGCGATATAGCGCCCGTTGGGGCTCCAGCGCCCATGCTGGTTGTCGCCGCTGCGGGTAAGTTGTACGGTTAAGGGTAGTCCGTCAGGTCCTTTGCGATCGAGATAGGTCAGAAACAAGTCGGTTTCAAAGCGATCCTTTTCTAGGTTCGCTTTGCGGCGCGTCCAAAGCAGCCGCTTGCCATCGGGCGAGATTTCTAGGTCCGAGAGCGTTTCTTGCTGCAAAATGTCCTCTATGGTCCAGGTCTGTCGCGGCTGCGCTTGTCCAGAGAGGGCAAAAGTTAGCAGTAAAACAGCCCCAGCAAAGAGTTTGGGTAGCATGGTTGCATCTAGTCTATGGCAGCTTCTAGGGTATGGTGGAGCCACTGGCAGAGATAAAGAAAAAAGGTTTTTGCATTGAAAGGTGCGCCGGGCCCTAGGTGAAGACCGATTTGGCGTAGGTGATCGGCCGGCAGCGTCCCCATAAAACGACCCCAGCGGGCACTGCGCACCGCTACGTAGCCATCGTTGCGTCCTTCGTGCCGATAGATGTATCGAGCTAGGGGTGCAATGCAAGGGGTAATGGGCACATTGGTGCTGGGTCCAGCCATGCCCGCCCAAGAGATATAGTGCACGTCAGGATGATTAGGCACCTGTGGGTTGAAGATCTCGGTGACGTAAGCAGGAGTCAAGCACTCCAGCGCTTCCAGTAAGGCGGCAGGTGCTTCAGGGAGCACCCAATGACTTAAGCGGTGCGCCAGTTGGGCAACCAAACGTTGGGTGAGTGCAGGACGCTGCAGCAGCAAGTATGCTAGTGAAGAGCCGTGATGGGGGGTTGAAAGCGTAATAAGCGCGGTCACGTGCCGATAACCATCTAGGCAACTGATGAGGTAACGGGCGTCCAGTCCGCCCATAGAATGAGCAATCAGGTGTACTTTAGGTGCACGCGTTGTTTCTAGAAGGGCTTGCAGATGACGTCTCCAGAAATGGGCGCGTTGCGCAATGGGGGCATAAGGAGCGACTACGGGGGCATAGGCTCGAATGCCATAGCGGCATAAAAAACGCGCTATAGGCTCAAGCTGGCCTTGACGGCCTATCAGGGGAAGGGCACCTAAGCCGTGAAGTAAAAGTACCGGATAGCGAAGCCATGGCACACCGGTTTTCATATAGGGCCATGAGATTTAAGGCGTGCTGCCTATAGCCTTTTGGGCCAGTTCATGATAGAAGGCTTGTAATACATAAAAGGCTTGCTTGCGCTGCCCGCGATCCGAGATAACGCCTTTGCGGTTCCAGTAGTCTTGAATTTTCGGCAAAGGGCGTCGTGGAGAACGGAAATCCTTCAGAATCCAGGGTGAGGTACCCACAAGGAATGGAATGCGTTGCAGCATAGCGATTTGATGCCGATAGAGCTGGGCCTGGTACTCCTCGGTCCAGATTTGCTGGGGCGATCCGTGATAGCCGGCGCGGGCATCGCCACCCCACTCACTCATGATCAGCGGTTTGTTGTAGACGCTTTGCCACACAATGCGGTCGGCTTTTTCTGGTGGGCCGTCGTACCAACCAATGTATTCGTTATTGCCCAGTACGTCCAAGTAGGCACCCAGCTCGTCGTCGATCACGATTGTGGAATCGTTGATGTAGCGGTGCTCGAGTGCGGCTGTTACCAGTCGTGTAGGATCTAGACGGCGTGCTTCTTCGATAAGCGTTTGTAGGAAATGTAAGCGTGCTTCCCCCCGGGGCGTTTCATTGGCTACCGACCAAAAGATGACGGCTGCACGGTTTTTATCGCGCGTGATCATCTCCTGAAGCTGCTGTTTGGCCAGGGCCAGTGTACGCGGATTATCCCATTGGATGGTCCAGTAAACCGGAATTTCTGCCCATACCAGCAGCCCCATAGCCTCGGCTGTGCGCACCATCGCTTCGTTGTGTGGATAGTGGGCCAACCGCACAAAATTGCAGCCTAGCTCACGCGCCCAGCCCAGCAGCACGCGCGCGTCTTCTTCAGAGAAAGCCCGTCGTCCTGCAAAAGGAGCTTCTTCGTGGATCGAGATGCCACGTAAGAAGATGGGACGCCCGTTTAGTAAGAGTTGTGTGCCCCGGGCTTCGATGGTTCGAAAGCCGATGGTGTCTATCAGAGTTTCGTAAGGGGTGATGAGTTCGACCCGGTAGCGTCGGGGATGTTCGGGGCTCCAGTGCTCTATATTGTCGGGAGTGCGCAGCCGGAACGTACCCCGACCGTTGGTATCGGGCTGGATCGTGTGCGATAACCCCAGCTCAGGCAGCTGCAGCGTTACCGCAAGCGTACGTTCTGGGCCGTCAAGCTGCACCCAACCGGCAAGGTAGGTGGGGTCTGCAGGATCGAGTTGCACAAAATAGTCGCGCACAAACGTGCGGGGCGTTTCGATCAGGAGCACATGGCGCGTCAGCCCCCCATAGTTCCACCAGTCCATGTTGTCGGTGGGCACGCCATCAGGACGGCGGCGGTTGTTCACATAAACCACCAGGTCGTTTTTGCCGTTGCGAACGCGCTGCGTAATCTCAAAATTGAACGGGGTAAAGCCCCCTTCATGGCGTCCTAATTCTTGGCCGTTAAGCCAAACGATAGCTTCGTAGTTGGCTGCGCCAAAGTACAGAAACAGTCGCCGGTCGGCAGGGAGCGTGTAGGAGAAAGTGCGCTGATACCAGACGGTACCTTCGTAGAAAAGCAGTTCGGCGCGCTGGCTGTTCCAATCGCCAGGCACTTCAAGGCGTGGTGCTTCCTCGAAGCTGTACTCAATGCGATCGGCTGGGTGCTGCGGCCGTTGGTTTCGAAAAAAACCATGAGGATCGGGCGTGTTACGGTAGGTACGGTAGCCGACGTCAAAAGGGTCGACAATCGCTGCCCAGCTTCCATGGAGCGATGTGGTTTGCCGGCCCTCTACGTTGATAAGCAGTGGCGTGGGTTGCGCGTAAGCCGAAACGACCAGTAGGAGTAACCCAAGGCCAATATCCATGGCTTTAACCGATCCAGTGAGGTTAAGGACAGCTGAAGCCTACGTAATTTTTCTGTTGGAATCAATGCGCTACTGTAGCACCCAAAGTAGCAAGGCTACGGCAAGGGGGACGCGCAGGTTGTCGTTGAGGGGTAGCGGCAGCACTTCCAATGCGGTGGCCAGTAAGGCAGCTGCCAAACCGTGCATAAAAGGTATGGGAAAGAAGCTGGCTGTGATCAGGGCGGCACCAAAAAAAGCCAGCGATCCTTCAATCGTGCGATGACTGCCTGGCCAGTGGTGGCGACCAAAGCGAAGACCGATTACGGCTGCAGCCGCATCGCCGACCATAAAAATGGCAAAGGCTGTAGCGGCTAGGGGGAGGGGGAAAAGTGTAGCTAGCAGAGCACTGGAAAGCAGGACCCAGCTAGCACCGTTGATCACGACGGTACGATTGGCCGGAAGCTCCTCCGGACGCATCATATAGCCGAAGAGCTTTTGGATGAGGCGATGAAAGGCTGGCCAAAAGGCCCGAAGCAGGTCAGCACCTAAGGCTGCCAGCGCAAGGGGCCAAAGTATTACGAGGGCTGTTGGACGCGTTACGTGCAGCATGCCAATAGGGATACTAAGCGCCAGCAAGTGCAGCCCTTTTCGGAAAAGCTCGCCTTGGTAGGAAAGCACGCTGGAAGGAGACGTCTGAGCCATAGGTCTTGAGCGCTACGTTCGGCCGATCAACGAAGGCTTCCCCTGTTAGGTTCATATTGCATAACCAGGGAACCCAGCTTGTCGTCTTGGAATAGGCCTGGCGGTTAAAGCCTTAAAAGCGTTTATGGCCAACGTTTCGCCCCTGAAAAATGATCTGCTCCTTCGGGCAGCGCGTCGCGAACCGGTTGAACGCACGCCAGTGTGGATCATGCGGCAGGCTGGGCGTTACCTGCCGGAATACCGTGCTTTGCGCGCCGAAGAGGCTTTCTTTGATGTAGTGCGCACGCCTGAGTTGGCTACCGAAGTGACGCTGCAGCCGTTGCGCCGCTTTCCACTCGATGCCGCGATCATCTTTTCGGATATTCTTGTTGTGCCTCAGGCCATGGGTCTGCGCGTCGAAATGGTTCCCGGTCAAGGGCCTTGCTTGTTGGATCCGCTACGCAAGGTTTCGGATTTGCGCCGCTTGCATCGGCCGGTGATTGAAGACGAACTGCACTACGTGCTTGAAGCCTTGAGGCTAACGCGACGGGCCTTGGATGGCAAAGTCCCCTTGATTGGTTTCTGCGGAGCACCGTGGACGCTCATGGCTTATATGATCGAGGGTGGAGGGAGTAAAACTTTTAGCCAAGCTAAGGGCTGGCTCTATGGTGCTCCGGAAGCTAGCCATCAGCTACTTTCGCTACTGACCGAGGTGCTGGTGGAATTTTTGACGGCACAAATCGACGCTGGAGCACAAGTGATCCAGGTGTTTGACTCTTGGGCTGGGGTGCTCAGTCCTGATTTGTACCGAACGTTTGCGCTTCCTTACTTGCGTCGGATTGCTGAAGAGGTGGGGAAAGCGCGGCCGGGCGTGCCGCGTATCGTCTTTGCACGTGGGGCGCATGCTACTTTGGATGAGCTAGCCGCGTCGGGCTATGATGTGGTAGGCATCGACTGGACCGTCGATCCCCGTCAAGCCCGGCAGATAACGCAAGACCGCGTTGCATTGCAGGGCAATTTAGACCCATGTGCGCTGTATGCCGACCTGAAGACGATTCGCCGGCTCACGCACCAGATGCTAGAGGCCTTTGGCCCGCGGGGCCACATTGCCAACTTAGGGCATGGGTTGCACCCTACGCACGATCCGGAGCACGTGCGGGCATTTGTAGAAGCTGTGCACGACTACATGCCTGTTGCGAACACGTGCGCTTGATGTGGGACAGCCTTAAGTATTGCTGAACCCAGCGTGGCCAGCCGTAAACTGAGACCCATGAACTAGCCCCTTAGCCAGCGCTGCACAACTCGGTAAGGTTGCGGTCTGTGGCGTGCTGCTAAACATTCAAGAGGAGTAGACAGGCCTGGTGCTTGAACGTGGTCCAAAGCTGCTCCGTTTGATGGAGGGTTGACCTGACTGAACGCGTCATGAGCTTGGAGATGTTGAAGCCGGAAGCTTTGCCGGTGCTGTACTACGACAATCACTTGCTGGTAATCAATAAGCCAGCAGGGCTGCGGAGTCAAGGAGACCGTAGCGGGGCGCCAACGGTGCTATCCTTGGCTAAAGCCTGGCTGAAGATGCAATGTCACAAGCCTGGAAATGTATACTTGGGGTTGGTGCATCGGCTGGATGCACCCGTTTCGGGTGTGATGGTGCTGGCCCGCACTTCTAAGGCAGCCGCACGGCTTATGCAGCAATTTCGAGATCGTACGGTACAAAAAACCTACCTGGCGCTGGTGGAAGGAGAGCTTGAAGGGGGAGGCACTTGGGAAGACTATGTGGCACCGGCTGGCGAGAGCATGCGTCTGGTGCCAGAGTCGCATCCCTGGGGACGCCGAGCTGTGCTTCACTGGCAGGCCTTGCTGAGCCGAAATGGCCTGACATTGCTGCGTTTGGTGCCTGAAACCGGCCGTAAGCACCAGATTCGGGTTCAGCTGGCTTTCCGGGGATACCCGATTCTGGGCGATCGGCGCTACCGGTCACGCCGTGCTTTTGTCCCCCATCAGTTAGCCTTGCATGCTTGGCAGTTGCAACTCACGCATCCTACCCAGCGCATCCCTATGGCTTGGAGCGCCCCGCCCCCCGTTACCTGGAATGCAGCCTTTCGGCTGTCGATAGATCAGCTGCTGCGTTACTTAGAAGCTGAGGGTATTCGGTAGCCGGATGCTTCTGCTGCACAGATGGCTGCTGCCGGCACCACACATACGGCTTCCTGCCGGAAGGGGTCAACCACAATAGGAACGTGCAAGTAGGTTTCAAACTGGCCTGCTCCACGTTGAAACTGACGTCCAATAGCCTTACATAGGCGACGGTAGGCGGCTTGACCTACCAGAATATAGCGCGGCTCATAGCCTGCCTCTTGAAGTTGGCGGAAGCTGTCGTGGATGAACGGCAGGATCTCGTCGTCGTTTGGCGTATATTCCAAAATAGTCATCGCAAAGCACTCTACGTTGGTTATGATGGATGATCACGCCCGCGTCCGTCGCTTGCGCGAAGCACCCCGAACAGACCTTCCGATGGCGCACCGCGTGCAGCGTTTTGTTGAAGCCTTGCAGCGGCATATCTGTAAAGTTTTGGAAGACGTCGATGGTGCAGCGCAGTTTCGCCGAGATGTTTGGAAATACCGTGAAGGGGGCGGTGGGCTAACTTGCGTGCTTGAAAACGGGGCTGTTTTCGAAAAAGCCGGGGTCAATACGTCGGCCATTTGGGGACAGCTTGCGGATCAGGCAGCACGGGCTATTGGCGTGTCGCCTGCCCCGTTTTTTGCCACCGGCCTTTCGCTGGTGATTCACCCCCGTTCGCCCTATGTGCCTAGCGTACACGCTAACTTCCGGTATTTTGCCCTTGGTGAAGACCTTTTTCAGCCTCAGGATCAATGGTTTGGGGGCGGTGCTGATCTGACACCGTATTATCCGTTCTTAGAAGATGTGCAGCATTTCCACCGCGTTTGGAAAGCGGTTTGCGACCGCCACCCTGGGGTGGCTGACTATGCCCGTTTTAAGGCAGCCTGCGATGCCTACTTTTATCTACCCCACCGAGGCGAAACGCGTGGCGTAGGGGGCATCTTTTACGACTACTTACGCGACGACCCCGAAGGCGCCTTTTTCTTTACCCGTGAAGCAGGTAGGTCTTTTCTGCGGGCATATCTCCCTATTGTGGAACGACGTAAAGGTTTGCCTTATGGTGCGCGAGAACGCCACTTTCAAGCGTTGCGGCGCGGGCGCTACGTAGAGTTTAACTTGCTCTATGATCGGGGCACACGCTTTGGCCTAGAGTCTAATGGCCGTACTGAGAGTATTCTCATGAGCTTACCGCCTGAGGCGTGTTGGCAGTATGATTGGCGGCCTGCGCCTGGGTCACCTGAAGAAGCCGCAAGCTGGTATTTTCAACCCCGCGACTGGCTAATGCTCACAGAAGCCGATGTGCCGCAGCCTTGGCTAATTTGAATTCTTTGCGCGGCGTTCCAAGCGTTAATAATTTCGCAACAATTTACTAACTTATGCCGCGCTTGTTGGCTTCAACAGGAGCAGACTTTCTATGCCAGATGAAGCATTGCAACGAGCTTGGCGCACGCCTGAGATTGAAGATCCAACGAACCGGTATGTGATTCATCCTTTGAGCTGGGCTTTGGTGCAGCGTCTAGCCCGGAGGGGGGTGCATCCCAACACCGTGTCGCTGGTGGGGTTAGGCTTAGGTGCAGGTGCAGCCCTAGCCTATTACCACTACGCTTCTTGGCAAGCATGTGTGCTGGGGCTAGCCCTGATGATCGGCTGGCACGTGATGGATGGTGCTGATGGTCAGCTGGCGCGACTAACGGGACGCACCTCAGAGATTGGTAAAGTGCTCGACGGTCTGTGTGACCACGGTACGTTTGTGCTTATTTACCTTAGTTTGGCCTTAGCTACGTATCCTTCGGCCGGTATTACGGCTTGGATATTGGCCGTGCTGGCCGGAGCTAGCCATATCATTCAGGCAAGCACGTACGAGTTTCAACGCCAGGCTTATGACTACTGGGTGCACGGCAAGCAAAGTGCACGCCCAATAACCCCTGAGGCCTTTCGGCAGACGCTTGCCACGAAGCAGGGTCTGGCGGGCTGGATGGGCAGGCTTTATCTGTGCTATTTGATTGTGCAACATCGCGTAGGTGGTGTGGACGCCCGTCTGATGCAACAGCTTGAGACTGTCTTGCGGCACCATCCCCATCCGGAGCTTGTGCGTCAGATGTACCGTTTTTGGCAGCAACCTCTGGTACGGCGTTGGGGCTGGATGAGCTCAAACTATCGGACGCTGGCGATTTTTGTTGCTTGCCTTGGGGGTCAACCCCTAGCGTTTTTTGTGTTTGAACTTGTGGGGCTGAATCTTTTGTTTTTCCTGCTTGTTATGCGCCAGCGATTGCGTAACCAACGTTTCAGGGTCTGGTTGCGGCAGCAGCCTGTTGGACAACCAACCGAAGCTTCGCTGGCCGGTTAATCGTTATCTTGTTCACCATCTAAGAAGTTGACCTATGAGCGAATCCGTTTCTATTGCCTCGCCCGAAGGCAAATTGCTGGTACTAACGCCGGGGCTGGGTGCAGTGGCCACGACGTTTATTGCTGGTGTAGAGGCTGTTCGCCGGGGGCGCGCTCGCCCTTACGGCTCGCTGACCCAGCTGCAGACCATCCGTCTAGGGCGCCGCTCAGCTGGGCGTAACCCGCTGATTCGGGAGTTTCTGCCCTTGGCTGAGCTAGATGATCTGGTGTTCGGCGCCTGGGATATCTTTCCCGATGATGCCTATGAGGCTGCCGTGCGGGCTCAGGTGCTCGAAGAGCGCGACCTAAAGCCATTGGAAGACTTTCTGCGGACCATTCGGCCTATGCCGGCGGTCTTTGATCGGCAGTACGTTCGTCGACTCGACGGACCCAATGTCAAAAAGGCCCGTACCAAAAAAGAACTGGCCCAAATGCTGCGCGAAGACATTTGCCGTGCTATGGACGAAACAGGTGCACAGCGGGCTGTGATGATCTGGTGCGGCTCTACGGAAGTCTACACGCGGCCCTCCGACTGCCATCGCTCGATTGAAGCCTTCGAAGCTGGCTTAGAAGCCAACGACCCAGCCATCACACCGTCACAGCTTTATGCCTACGCGGCCATCATGGAGGGTGTCCCGTATGCTAACGGGGCCCCCAACCTCTCAGCTGATGTGCCTGCGTTGGAACAATTGGCTGAGGAAAAGGGCGTCCCTATTGCCGGTAAAGATTTCAAGACCGGTCAAACGATGCTCAAAACGGCTTTGGCGCCGGCCTTTAAGGTGCGCATGCTAGGGGTGCGTGGCTGGTTTTCTACCAATATCCTGGGTAACCGCGATGGCGAAGTGCTCGATGACATCGATAGCTTCCGTGCTAAAGAGGTAACCAAGTCGGGCGTACTCGATACCATCCTGCAGCCGGAGCTCTACCCTGAGCTCTATAGCAACCTTTACCATAAGGTGCGGATCAACTTCTATCCGCCTCGTGGTGATGCCAAAGAAAGCTGGGACAATATCGATATCTTTGGCTGGATGGGGTACCCGATGCAAATCAAAGTCAACTTCCTTTGCCGGGACTCTATCTTGGCTGCCCCGATTGTGCTGGATTTGGCGTTGTTTCTTGATTTGGCGGCTCGGGCTGGCCTAAAAGGCATTCAGGAGTGGCTCTCGTTCTACTTCAAGAGCCCCCATGTCCAGGAAGGACACGTACCTGAGCACGATCTATTCATTCAGCATATTCGGCTGAAAAATACGCTACGTGTGTTGGGTGGTGAGGCGCCTATTACCCATCTTTCCGAAGAGTTTGAGCTTTACGAAAACCTCAAATGAACTGCCAAGCAGCAGGTCTCCGGACGGGCGTGGTGCTAGCTGCGGGGTTGGGCTCCCGGCTGGCAGGTGCCCGTCCGGGCTTTCGTTTGAAGCCTTTGACACCGGTGGCCGGTATGCCGCTTCTGCTACGCACGCTGCGCAGCGTAGCCCTGGCTGGCTGCCGCGACGTGGTGATTGTAGTGGGCTATCACGGCGAGGAAGTGGAAGCAGCAGTCAGGCAGTACTATGACGGACCGCTGCAAGTGCACATTGCCTATAACCCACACTACGCGTTGCAAAACGGCCTTTCTGTGCTTGCGGCCCGGCCCTATGTGGCTGCAGAGCCTTTTTTAGTGATGATGGCCGACCATGTGGTGGGCGATGAGCTGATGACACTAGTTCGCGCCCATGTGCCACCAGCACAAGGGGCCACGCTTCTTGTCGATTATCGGGTCGATCAGATTTTTGACTTGGCAGATGCCACCAAGGTACGCGTCGAGAACGGATGGATTGTCGATATTGGCAAACAGCTAACCAACTACAACGCGATTGATACAGGGGTTTTTGTGTGCAGCTTTGCCCTTATGGACGCGCTAGAAGCTGTTTACCGCGAGCGGGGCGACGCATCGCTTTCGGATGGTGTACGCCGCCTAGCCCAAATGCGTCGTATGGCAGCGCTGGATATCGGTAACGGATTCTGGCAAGACGTCGACACTCCAGAAATGCTGGCCTATGCCGAGGCCCAGTTGTTGGCCCGTGCAGGGCAGCCAGTGACCTTACATTCGAGCTAAGCACGGGCCAGCGGCAGCGACCTCTTGCGTGCATCCAGCACGATACTTCTCAAAGTTCTGGGCAAATAGACGCGCCAGTCGGTTGGCCATCTCGTCGTAGGCTTCGGGGCTTTCCCAGGTATTTCGGGGTTGCAGCAAGACTTCTGGAACACCAGGACAGCGGACAGGCACGGCAAAACCAAAGCGTTCGTCCACTTCTGTAGGCACCTGAGCCAGTGTGCCGTTGTGAATGGCGTCAACCAACGCCCGCGTATAGGCCAACGGAATGCGGCGCCCCTGGCCGTAAGGTCCCCCAGTAAGCCCCGTATTCACCAGCCAAACCTGGGTACCGTGACGGCGAATGCGCTCAGCCAGCATCTCGGCGTACTTGAAGGGATGCCAAACGAGAAAAGCCGCGCCAAAGCAAGCTGAAAAGGTCGCTTGCGGCTCGGTAACGCCTACTTCGGTACCAGCCACCTTGGCAGTGTAGCCGCTGATGAAATGATACATCGCTTGCTCTGGCGTCAGGCGTGCCACTGGCGGCAACACGCCAAAGGCATCGTAAGTCAAAAACAAAATGTTGCTTGGATGACCGCCGCGGCAGGGAATTTTAGCGTTGTCGATGAATTCGATGGGATAAGCAGCCCGCGTGTTTTCGGTGATGGAAGCGTCGGCATAGTCAACCTGTCGCGTTTGCGGATCGAAAACCACGTTTTCTAACACAGTGCCAAAGCGAATCGCGCGGTAAATTTGTGGTTCGTGCTCCGGAGAGAGGTGGATCACTTTAGCGTAGCAACCGCCTTCAATGTTGAAGATCCCCTCGTCGGTCCAGCAGTGCTCATCGTCACCAATAAGACGGCGTTGCGGATCGGCCGACAGGGTTGTTTTTCCTGTTCCCGAGAGCCCGAAAAACAACGTTACGTCACCTCGAGGCCCTTCGTTAGCGGCACAATGCATGGAAAGTACGCCCTTGAGGGGCATCAGGTAATTCATGACCGTGAAGATCCCCTTTTTCATTTCTCCAGCATACTCGGTCCCTAGGATGACCATTTCCCTTCGCTCAAAAGAGAGGTCCACACTGGTCTGTGAGGTCATGTGTGAAGTGTATCGATTGGCTGGGAAACGCCCAGCGTTCAGAATGACGTAATCGGGCTCGCCAAAGTGGATAAGTTCTTCGGTGCTGGGCCGAATCAGCAGGTTGTGCATGAATAGGGCATGATAGGGCCGTTCACAGATAACCCGCACCTTGAGCCGATATTTAGGATCCCATCCGGCAAAACCGTCCACCACGTAGAGTCGGGCACGTGTGTTTAGGTAGTCAATAGCCCGTTCCCGGTTGATCAGGAAGGTGTGCTCGTCGAGCGGAATATTGATGGGGCCCCACCAGATGTGGTCTTGGCTTTCGGGATGTTCGACGATGCGCTTGTCGGCTGGACTGCGTCCGGTTTTGCGTCCTGAAGTGCAAGCCAGCGCGCCGCTGCTCACCAGTGCAGCTTGGGGGTCAAAGCGGATGGCTTCCTCGTAGAGCACAGCTGGGGAAGGATTGTGCAATACCTGTGGAACGTGCAAGCCGTAGGCGGTAAGGTCCATACTTTTTTGTCTATTTTTTGAATGGGACATGCTTCTAAACGCACAACACAAGCTTAAAATTCAGTATAGGAAAAGCGCTCCCAGGCGATATTAAATCCTGTTAAAAACAGGTTGAGGTCCTCAAGAATAAGCTGTGCTTACGCGAAACTTCAATAGCAGCCAGGAACTGGCAGCCCTTGTTTGGTTCTAAGGCGTAGGCCAGAAAAGATCCAGAGGTGAGCTTATGACGCCTCGTCAATTTCTCAAATTGTATCAATACGACGCGCGACTGGTGCGTGGTGGGTATTTTTCTTCTGCACCGCTTACGGTGGAAGCAGGGGAAACCGTTGGGGTGGTGTTGCTCAACTTAGGTGGTCCGGAGCGCGTAGCCGACGTAGAGCCTTTCTTGTATAACCTGTTTATGGATCCAGCGATCATCGACATTCCGTTGAAAGGGACGCTGCGTCATGTGCTATGCCGCTGGATTGCTCGTCTGCGCGCCAAAAAAGTGGGGAAGGATTACGAGCTGATTGGGGGCGGGTCGCCCCTCAATCGTCTCACGCGTGAGCAGGCCCAGGCGCTTGAGCGCCTGCTGAATCGACGTTTTGGGCAGCCTGCGGGTGTGCGCTTTCGTACCTACATGGCTATGCGCTACTGGCATCCATTTAGCGAAGAAGCAGCACAACAGATGCAGAGTGATGGTGTCGATAAGGTGGTGTTGCTGCCCTTGTATCCCCAGTATTCCAAAACAACTACGGGGTCTTCGCTGCTGTACTGGTGGACGCTGGAGCAGGTAGGGGAAATTCCACGCTGGCCTACAACGTACGTGTTCGAGTACGCTGCCCATCCTAAATATATTCAGGCACTCAGTGAGCGCATTGATGAAGCTTTGCAACGTTTCCCACGCCAACTGCGCCAAGAGG
The DNA here is from genome assembly GCF_017908595.1 of Rhodothermus bifroesti. Taxonomy (NCBI): domain Bacteria; kingdom Pseudomonadati; phylum Rhodothermota; class Rhodothermia; order Rhodothermales; family Rhodothermaceae; genus Rhodothermus; species Rhodothermus bifroesti. The sequence goes on along the minus strand of NZ_JAGKTL010000004.1, from coordinate 198,149 downwards.
TACATCTTGTCTTTAGCGCTCATGGCACGCCGCTTGTCGAAATGAAGCAACGGCGAGATCCCTACTGCTGTTTGATTCACGCAACGGTTGACCGTGTGATGACTTATCGGCGCCACGATTTGCCTTATCATGTCTCGTTTCAGAGCAAAGTAGGTCCGGGAGAATGGTTAACGCCTAGCACGCCGGATAAGCTGGCTGAGCTGGCGCAGCAGGGCGTGCGTGCTGTGCTTATGGTTCCGGTCGCATTTGTAACAGACCACATTGAAACTTCCTTTGAGCTCGATATTGAAGTGCGGGAGGAAGCCGAACAGATGGGCATTGCACATTACGAAGTGATGCCGGCGCTGAATTGCCATCCGCTGTTCATCGAAGCTTTGGCTGAGGTCACTGTTGCCCAGCTGCGTTTGCCGCTGGCGCCAGAAGCAGCAGGAACCTCGGGAGATGGGGCAGTCGCCACGCAGAGCTATCCTATCCGTCCCTTGGACGAGCTGCCTCGTTACCATCCCAAGATGCGTAAAACGCGCTGTCATCAGTGTGAGCACATCACAGAGGCCCGCTGCTGGATTCCAGGCGAATGTGAGCCAGAGAGTAAGGTGTCGCCAGCAGGCTCCCGCAAGGAAGCTCCCTCCAAGTCGTCGCTTTTGTGAGGCCTATGCGGCTAACGCGAAGCCAGGCGCTCTTTGAGACCGCGTGTAAGGTTATTCCCGGTGGGGTCAATTCGCCCGTGAGGGCCTTTCGCAGCGTAGGTGGAACGCCCCCTTTTCTTGTCCGCGGCGAAGGCGCCTACCTTGAAGATGTCGATGGCAACCGCTATATCGACTATGTGGGATCTTGGGGTCCAATGCTTTTCGGCCATGCCGATCCCGATGTGGTGCAGGCAGTCCAAGAAGCGGCGACGCGCTCCCTCTCGTTTGGGGCGCCTACAGAGATCGAGGTGCGTCTGGCCGAGCTCATCTGTGCGCTTGTGCCTTCAATTGAAATGGTTCGCCTGGTCAATTCGGGTACTGAGGCTACCATGAGTGCGGTGCGTTTGGCGCGGGCTTATACAGGGCGTTCGAAGATTATCAAGTTTGAAGGCCATTACCATGGGCATGCGGATTTTTTCCTTATTGCGGCCGGAAGTGGCGCGCTGACGCTAGGGCAGCCCAACTCCCCGGGTGTGACGCCAGCTGCTGCGCAGGATACGCTTTTGGCGCGTTTTAATGATCTGGCGCACGTTACACAGCTGGTCGAAGCTTATGCGGATGAAATTGCCGCTATCATTTTAGAACCCGTAGCCGGCAACATGGGATGTGTGCCTCCAGAGCCAGGGTTTCTGGAAGGGGTGCGTGCCTTGTGCGACCGTTATGGCATCGTGCTCATCTTTGACGAAGTGATGACCGGCTTTCGGGTGGCGCGTGGGGGTGCTCAAGAACGCTATGGCGTGCGACCTGACCTAACCACGCTGGGCAAAATCATTGGCGGTGGACTGCCGGTTGGCGCCTATGGTGGCCGACGGGAAATCATGGAATGGGTGGCGCCGCAAGGTCCCGTTTACCAGGCTGGTACGCTTTCGGGCAATCCGCTGGCTATGCATGCCGGCTATGCCGTGCTGCGCAAGATTGCCGACACGCCTGACTTGTACGACCGTCTAGAAGCCTTTGGCGCAGCACTGGAGGAGGGGGTTCGTGCCAACCTCAAGGCGTTGGGCCTGGAGCTTTACTTTACGCGCGTAGGGGCGATGGCCACCTTGTTTTTTACCGGAGAACGCGTAGTAGACTATGAAACCGCCCGCCGCTGCGACACCCAGCGTTTTGCCCGCTACTTTCACGCTATGCTTGAAGAAGGCATCTACCTGCCACCCTCACAGTTCGAAGCCTTTTTCTTTTCAACCGCGCACGGCGAACGGGAACTGGAGCGCACGCTTAGCGCCCAGCGCCGCGCGTTGATGCGCGCTTTTTCCGACGGCGCGTAAGCGGTGCTGGCGACGTGTCGTCTTCAGCAACAAAGCGCAGGTCGATCTGACGGGTTGCCGGATCGGCACGGATAACCATAACGCGTACGCGGTCGCCTGGGCGATACCGTTTGCCCGTGTACAATCCCCGTAACGTGTAGCGTCGCTCGTCGTACTCGTAGTAATCGTCGCCCATATCACGCACATGCACCAGCCCATCGACCAGCACGTCGTCAAGCTCAACAAATGCGCCAAAGGGCGTTACGCTGCTAACTACGCCCCAGAAAGTTTCGCCCACGTGTTGTTGCATATACTGCACTTGCTTCAGGCGTACCGAATCCCGTTCCGCTTCTTCAGCAGCCCGCTCCCGTTCAGAGCAGTGTTCACAGCGTGCTTCCAAGGCCTCTATGTCGATCAAAGTGGGGGCAGCTTGAGGCTGCAAATAGTGCTTAAGCAGGCGATGCACCATGAGATCTGGATAGCGCCGGATTGGACTGGTAAAATGCGTGTAGTAGGCGAAGGCCAAACCGTAATGCCCAATGTTTTGCGTGGAATAGCGCGCTTTGGCCATGGCGCGCAAGGCGGCCTCTTCGATAACAGGTTCCTCGGGAGTTCCTTTAACGTGGTGCAGAAGTGCGTTTAAGGCCTTCGAAGATACGCTGCCGTCTTCTAATTCTAGCCGATAGCCAAAGGCGCGTACGTACTGGGCAAGCTGATAGATCTTTTGCGCATCAGGCCGGTCGTGAATGCGGTACACAAACGGGAGGGCTTGGCGACGCTTACCGATAGTTTCGGCCACCAGCCGATTGGCCAGTAGCATGAACTCTTCGATCAGTTGGTGAGCAGCCAGGCGAGCTTTGCGATATACCTTGACCGGATAGCCCAAGGCGTCCAGTTCGACCTTAACTTCTGGTAGGTCAAAGTCGATGGCGCCAGCTTCTAGGCGAGCTTGGCGTAGCTTTTGGGCTAGGGCATGTGCCAGCCGAATCGGATCGGCCAGCGGATGCTCGGCACCCTCGATGATTGCTTGGGCTTCTTCGTAGGTAAACCGGTGGCGAGAGTGGGTGATCGTTTCGGAAATGCGGTAGCGGACAAGCTCAGCTTCCGGTGTTAGTTCGATGAGAACCGAAAAGGTCAGTTTGTCTTCGCCAGGCCGAAGTGAGCAAACCTGGTTTGAAAGCTTTTCAGGTAACATGGGGATAACCCGATCTACCAGGTAGACACTGGTGCCGCGTGCATAGGCTTCTTCGTCGAGTGTAGTGCCGGGGTGGACATAAAAGCTCACGTCGGCAATGTGCACACCAATTTCAATGTGGCCGTTAGGCAGCGGGCGCAGATGGAGCGCATCGTCGAAGTCCTTGGCATCAGAGGGATCGATCGTGAAGACTTCACGGTCGCGCAGGTCCAGTCGACGCTGGTATTCTGCTTCGGGTATCGCATCGGGGATGCGTTCGGCCTCGCGTAAGACAATTTCCGGAAAGCTTGAGCGTACGTCTTTACTCAGTGCTAACGCCAAGACTTGAACAGCAGGATCGCTGCTGGGTCCTAGTACAGCAAGCACGCGGCCCTCGGGGAGCCCTTTGGGGTCTGTGAACTGGTCGATCGAGACCACGACCTTGTCTCCCGCCTGGGCTCCCCCAAAAGCATTCGGCGGCACATAGATGTCGCGCGTTAGCCGGGGATCGTCAGGCACGACTACGGCAAAGCTGCCGTGCGGCTGAAAGGTGCCCACGGTTTGCGTGCGACGGCGTTCTAAGACTTGAAGCACCTCGCCTTCGCGACGCCGGTTACCGCGGGCCGGTGCAGCCAAGCCCACCAGTACCCGATCGCCATCGAGGGCTGTACCCATATGGGCCTCAGGAATGTAGATATCCGCTTCTTCGCGTCCTTCTACTTCCACAAAGCCATACCCCTGAGGATGAACACGCAGAATGCCTTCTAGGCGATAAGGACGGCGCTCGTAGGTATACCGGCCACCTTTAACCCGAGCAATTAGATGCTGATGCTCGAGCTCGGCAAGTACCTCCCAAAAGCGCTGGTAAGCTTCGTAGTCTTTTAGATTGAGACGGCGAGCCAGCTCTTTAGGATGATAGGTTTTGTGGGCATTGTTGCGTAGCAAGGAAAGAATCGCCTGTCGAAGCTGCTGCCGTGTTAGAGATTGCGGGTGCGCTTCAGAAGACGAGACTGCAGAACGTTTACGCGCCAAGGATTTTGACAGATTTTGACGTTATCATGGTGGTTGAACGCTACTGCTATCGCTATTGTTGCTCGTATGGGTGAGTGGAGGAGAGGTGGTGTCTTCCGGACTAGGGCTTAGCCACCCGAAGAGTCGATGCCAGAGGTGGCGCCAGGTTGGAAAGTCTGTCTGATAAAGCAGCCCTGCACCGGCAGTGTTGGTCAGGGTATAGTCGTTGAGCACGTCGTCTTCGCGTCGATAGAATACCTGAACCGAAACGTTGGGCGTAAGGCGCATTTCGATAGCAAATTCTCCAAGGAGATTTTGCGGACTGTTTGTGCTTTCACCGCGATAGACACCCTGTCCGCGAATGACCAGGCGCTCGTTGAGCAGTCGCAGCGCGACCCCATAGGTGACGTCTAGGCGCTGGGCACTTTCGCCTTGCACGCCCAGAAGCACGTCGACATTGGGGAGCATCTGACTGAGATAGCGGTTGAGCTGGCTGGCCACCAGTTGAGAGAGGCTGTTAAAAGCCAGCTGGTTGCCCGAAGAGGTAAGTGCTTCGGGGTTGGTTTGTTCTGTGGTCAGTAAAAACGAGTTGGTTAGCAAAACGCTCGTGGCGTATTCGGCTGCGCGTTCGGGCTGGTTGAGCAGTGTTTCTATCCCCTCATAACCGGCTAAGGGCTCATTGGTGGCGCGGTCGATTGCCAAGCGCAGATTCACCTGCGGTGTTTTAACGCGGCCCGTAATACGCATTTGCACCACAAGAGGAATAAGGCCGCCGCCTTGACCCAGCGTTCCTGGTAGTCCAGCCCGAGAGGCGCGGGTCCGATAAGCTGCGGCCAGATCCAGACGGGCATTAATGGGATCGCCATCCCAGGTAATGGTGCCGCTGTCGAGCAAAAAGCGACGCATAAACACTTCGCCGGCGGTAAACAGATAGTCCCCTCCCGCAACATTGAGCTGGCCAAAAGTTTGAAATTCTCCTTGCTGGCGGATGATTTGCAGTCGGCCGCTACTGCGCGCGTTGATGACGTCGCCTAGTAGCGGATCGATCACCAGCCGTACCATTGTGCCCTGGGGAGCCAGGAGGTTAACATCTAGGTCCAGTCCGTCCAAAAACGATCGTTCCTCTGGTGGGCGGCTGGCCAGCAGGTTGGGGCGGCGTTGCGGCCGTTTGGGCAGTTGACCTGTAGGATCAGCAAAGATGATGAAAGCTTCGTCCGACTCAACGCCTGTTTCGGCTAAGGGGATGTAAATTTCACTTTGCGAGAGCACCTCGCCGTCGGCCGTAGCGAGGAGGGCGCTGTAGAGCGGACCATTGAGCGTAAAGGTCCCGTTACCCCAAATGCGGCCATAGAAAGGCAGCGTTCGAACATACGTCACATTCATGACCTGGAGGCCGCTTAAGCGGGCGGTGAGGCCAAAAGAGAAAAAGCGATATTCGTTAAAGTTAATGCGCCCTTGTACCTGGGCGCGGCCGCCCGTAGGGTCGCGTAGTTGCACATTTTCCAGTATGATCCCCTCGCGATCGACGCGCACTGGCCCTTCAACGGTATAATGCAAGTTGAACTGTGGAATGTCGAAGGCACCGGCATGCAGTTGCATCGCCGCTTCGAAGATCGGCCTTCGGAAGGTACCTGTAATGCGGCCACTGCCGCTAAAGTAGCCTTGCACATTGGCGATGAGATCTGGGAAAATGTATTCGAAGAAAAAGGCTTCAGCATGAGCGGTCTCCAGGCGAAGATTTAGGGCACCTGCAGATGTTGCTGAAGGAAGCTGTAGGGTACCCCGAAGGCGCAGCTGATTCGCTGCAGGCAAGGTGGTATCCGGCATCAGCTGGGCATCGAGGGCAACAAGCGGTGAGCCCGGCATGTAGTAGCTGACCAGCGACAACGTACCCAACAGGTGCTCTTTAAGGCGCAACTGATCGACGCGCAGGTAACCCGCCAGCTGCGGCGCGCCTAGCACTCCAGTGAAGCTGAGTGCGCCGTTAAGCTGCCCGCCAAGCCAGGGTACCTCATAGGTCGCCTCAAGTAATCCATCGAGCGAAATGCCTTGCAGCACCACATAGGCGGTATCGGAGGGTAACGCAGAAAGCAAGCCTTGGAGTGAAATGCGGCCACCTTGAGCATCAGACCGACCTATAAGGTTTAGGCGGTGCAGCAGGACAGCATCGGCGTACAGGTCAATCTGGGCCGGCTGCTCCAGCTGCCATTGATAATCGCGCACCTGCCAAAAAACTTCCTGTACCGTCAGGCGATTAAAGCGTTCAAGCAAGTCCAGCGTGGCTGTAAAGCGCAGCGTGGCTTTCACCGTGTCGGGTCGACTGCTTAGGCTGAGCTGTCCACCATCCGGTTGCAAGTAACCCACCAGGCGTACGTTGCGGAGCGTTTGCCGGCCATAGGTTACTTGAGCGCTTTGCACCTCGAGCATGGCGGTCAGACGTTGGGTAACGGGAAAGCCCGTAGCGAGTTGGAACTGACCGTGTAACCGGCGCTGCCGGAGTGCACCCAGCCGCAGCGAGTCGGCCTGAACTTCAAGGTTCAGGACTAGGGTGTCGGCACCAGCTCGCATCTGGAAGAGGCCTTGAAGGTCTGTTTGCAGCACTGGCCAGCCTAAAAGCACCTGGAACCATTCAGGCTTTCTCAGTCGAAACCGGCCCTGCGCTGCCATTTCCGGCCCCATATAGCTGGGCAGTGAAGCGATGGGTTGCACACGCGGTGGTCGGTAAAGGGGCTTGTCGAATTGTTCAGCTAACGCTATGGTTATTGCTTGTCCCCACCGCTGCATGAGGTGCCAAAGCGATTGCGGCGGTAGCAACCCATTTACAGAGGCTTCCAACAAGTCACCCTGCAGCTGCACCTGATGGCGATGGGCTTCGGCATTCCATGTAAGTGCCATAGTGACGGGTGGGAGCATGTGTCGATATCCTGAGCGTTCGGCCTGTGAAGAATCCACCCGTAGGGTTGCTTGCAGTTGCAGGGCCTCTGAGGCAAAACCCGTAGCCTGCAGCGATAGTGTGGCGTTTAGCGCGGTATGCAGCGTATCAGGCGCTAGGTAAGGGCCAAGATCGAACCGTTGGGCTAGGGCTTGTAGGCTAAAGTGCGCATCATCCGACGCTGTGCTCCAAGAAGCAGTAGCGGTGAGTTTTCCGCTTGCCTGAGGTAAGGCGAGCGTGGCCCATAGCTGCTGGTTTTGCTGCTTGAGCGTCATCCGAAGCGAATCAGGGCCCTGTCCACCAAAAGGTGTGGGAAGCAAGTGGGCATGCAACGTAAGGTTTTCCCTACCCGAACCCTGCAGTTCAAATCTACCGTCCAATGGCGTTGCCAATGGGCTTTGCGTCCACACGCTTTGGAGGTTGACGCGTTCTAGGCGGCCGCGTGCGCGGTAGAACAGCTCCGAGCCAGGGCTTGGACGCGCTAGCTGAAGGGATCCGCTAAGAACTCCTGGAAGCCCAGAAAGCCGGATGCGGCCTTCAAGGTAGCGTATGGCTACAGGCTGAAGTTGCGCTAGCGCACCTCTAAGCTCGGCCTTTAGCGTTAGCCGACTGCGTTGGTTGGCAGACGCAGGAACCACCTGTTTAGGCCAAAGTGCTGCGATGTCGGCTAGGCGCAAGCTGGTGCTGGAAAAGGTAGCCGTAAAGGCTAGCGAATCGGGCAACCCCTGCACGGTGCCTTCAATACGCAACAGGCTGGCTCCACTGGCCAGCGAGAGGGGATCCAGTTGGAGTGCATTCAGCGGTCCGCGAAGGCGTCCCGTGAGATCTACCGCTCGAAGCAGTGCAAAGCGCGGTAGCAGCAAGCGCAGCGACTTTGGGTCGAGATGCGAGGGGTCTACCGTAAGATCCAACCAAGGCGTGCGTTTGGGGTCTAGCTGAATCTCTCCGTCTGCTGCTAGCCAGCTGGTACCGACACGCAGTGCTAGGCGCGAAAACTGCCATCGTGAGGCCTGATGGATTACTTGGCCTGCAGCGTGCAGCGGCAGGTTAACTGGAGTAGTCAGGTGTGCCGAAAGCTGCCAGAGATCCACGAGTTGCTGCCCCGGGCGTAAGTCTACCGAGGCCCAGAGCGTGAGGCTGTCGAGCTTGGCTTCGGTAAAATCCTGCAAGATTTGCTGTGCGACAATGGGGGGAGGATCTCCGGTACGTCGGGTTTGGATTGCACCGCCTACAACCCGTAGACGGGCTACAGCAAAGGACCACGTAGAAGTGGGGCCTGGTTGATCTGGGCGGCGCCATAGCGTGGCTAGGTTCCAAGTACCCTTGTCGTAATGCAGTAGCAGCAAGGGGTTGTAGAGCTCTAGGCTTCGGAAAGCCAGTGTACGCTCGAGTAACAGACGCCAGGAGGGGCGAAGCGCTACCGAATCGATGGTAAGCACCAGCCGACCAGCTGCATCGCGAAGCTGTACGTCGCGCGCATAGAGGCCATGTACAACGTTGCCTTCCAGCCGTCCGATGTGCAGTTGTCCATTCACCGTAGCCCGAAAGGCAGCCTCAAGCTGCTGGCGCAGCAGGTCACGCCCGACCTCGGTGCGGGTCAGTATGAAAAAAAACACCACGCCCCCAAAGAGCAAAGCGCCAGCAATTCGTAGCAGCCAGCGCACGATATGTTTGGCAAAGCGTAGGGGCAACGTTCTATGAGGAGGGATAGGGGGTGACTTTGAAAAAACGCCAAAAGCAGCTTTAAGTGCCAACTGCAAGTCGTCGCATTTCCAACACAAACTGCCAGGCGGCTTGGAGCTCGCCAACGCTGACCTTGTCGGTCACGTAAGCTTTACCTAATGCTTGGAGAAGCACAAAGCGCAAGCGGCTTGCTAGCGTTTTTTTGTCTACCTGCATAGCGTCAAGCAGCAAGGAAAACGTTAGACCGTCGAGCGGTTGGGCTATAGGGAGCTTCAAAATTAGGCTGCACAGGCGGTCAAACGGCAGCTCCGGATGGCGCTGGTGCGACAGCCACAGTGCGGCCAGCATACCCAAGGCTACCGCCTCGCCGTGCGTAAAACGGCCGTAGCCAGCTACGCGCTCAATGGCATGGCCAAACGTATGGCCAAAGTTCAAAATCGCCCGAAGTCCGGATTCCCGCTCGTCTTGCACCACTACGCGTACCTTAACCGCCATGGCCTGAGCAATAAGCTGTGGCAACAGCTCGGCTGCGCGATGCCGGATCACTTCCCAGTGCGCTTCCAGAAACGCGAACAAGTCGGCATCGCCAATTAGGGCATGCTTGATGACTTCAGCCAGGCCACTGGTCCATTCCCGCTCTGGAAGCGTCAACAGCAACGTCGGATCGGCATAAACTAACTCAGGCTGATAAAAGGCACCGATCAGGTTCTTGCCCCGTGCATGGTTGATGCCGGTCTTGCCCCCAATGGCACTATCCACTTGTGCAATGAGCGTTGTGGGCACCTGAACCAGCGGTAGGCCCCGTAGGAGGGTAGCTGCAGCAAAACCAGCCAAGTCGCCGATCACGCCACCCCCGAAGGCGAGTAGAGGCGTGCGCCGATCGATCCCCCAGGCCAGGGCCGCATCGTAGATTTGGCTTAGATGCGTCAGCGATTTGGTTTCCTCGCCTGCCGGCAGGATGAGGGCATGGGGCAGCCAACCGAAAGCCTCCAAAGTAGTCCGAAGCAGGTCAAGATGCAGTGCAGCTACATTTTCGTCAGTTACAATCAGGCAACGCCCGCGTTGCAGACCAATGCGGTCAAGCCATTCTGGTAAGGCCTGCAGCCCGCCCACCACGATCGGGTAGCGGCGGCCATCAGGTAAGGCGACTTCGTGCACCATCGAATGCAGGGATACCGTATGCATGCCGTGCGTAAACTAACCCTAAACCAAACCTTGAGTCTCCCAATTTAGGCACAAACGCAAGGGATGCGTGCCGTGCAGCCGTTTTTTCTCAATGTCTCGCAACTGGCTCATTTTTTTGTGGCAACTGTTTTGCAACCTGGCGAGGCTGCTATTGATGCTACCGTAGGTAACGGATACGATACGGTTTTTCTGGCGCGCCAGGTAGGCGATACCGGACGCGTTTTTGGCTTTGAGGTGCAGCTGGAAGCCCTGGAGAAGGCCCGCAAGCGTTTACGCATGGCTGGACTGGAAGCGCGCGTTACGCTGTTTGGGGAAAGTCATGCCCACATGGCAACGGCGTTGGCTACGGTTTGGCACGGCCGTATCAGTGTCGTCATGTTTAACCTAGGCTACTTACCCGGTGGACATGACCGAAGCTGTATTACGCGACCAGAAACAACCCTACCAGCTTTGAATGCTGCGCTGCAGCTTTTGCGCCCTGGTGGATTAATCACTGTCGTGGCCTACCCTGGGCATCCAGGCGGGGCTGAAGAAGCAGAAAGCGTTCGGGCCTGGGCAGCTACGCTGGACGCCACGCATTACGCAGCCTCAACCTACCGATGCTGCAATTGTCGGAAGCCACCGCCTGAGCTTACCCTGGTATGGAAGCGGGCACGCTAAGGCTTCACCACAAGCCGATAGGTCCAGCTATATGGCCCAGCCTCGACGCGGCACAAGTACACGCCTGCAGCCCAGCCTTTGGCCTGAATCGGGAGCTGGTGCGTACCAGGAGCAAGCCATCCCCCAAAAGCCCGGGCGACTTCCTGTCCCAGTAGGTTGTAGATGCGCACTGAAACCGGCTGCGGTGTGGGTAGCGTAAGCGTGAGCATCGTTTGCTCAGCAAACGGATTGGGATAGGGAGCTTGCAATAAAGCCCCCGAGGTCGTGGCCCATGGTTGGTGTGCAACTGGCGCTACATGGCTTACGCTGTAAGAGGCTGCGCTAGGTTGCAATGAAAGGGTAAACGAAGAAAACACCAGCCGCGTGGCAATCTCGGCTGCCAAGCTCAGGTCTTCGGTAAGATAGAGGTAATCGACAGCTACGTCTTGCGTAGAAGGAAACGGCGCTGGAAGACCCTGAACGCGAACGGTTCGCTTAAGTCGTAAACAGGGGGACGATCCTGCAGGCGTAATCAGCATGCCGTAGCCATCTACCTCCCAAAGGAGCGTGACCGAGGCATTTTGCAAAAGGCTTTTGTACTGCTCATACAAAGCTGCCAGCGAGCTGTCGCCTGAAAAAGCCACCAGGAAAGCCACCAGCACCTCAAGGTTAAAAGAGGCGCTCGGCCAGCTCCATTGCGGTGTGCCGTAGGTCAGCGGAAAGCGCAACGCTGGAAACGGATCGTCGGGAGGCAAGGCCATAATGGAATCGCCAGTTGCCAGGCCATAGTAAAATTGCCCCTCATTCTGGCGTAATGCCCCATAGAGGTACACGCCTTCACGCACCTGCAACGCATGGTCTGCCTGTAAAAATGCACGCGCTCCCGGCAGCGTATCGCTGTAGGGCAGATAGACTTGCGCACTTGTGACGGGTTCTAGATACGTAAAGGCCGAAAAATCCCAACTTTGTGCTGCACCCTGGCGTGTAATGAGTCCCTGCAAAGCTTGGCGCACTTGAACTTGCGTTTCTGAGGAAGTGCCAAAGTCAACCGGGTGCCGTATGCTTATGTAGGCATTCCCGATCAATTGGGCGTAGGTGTTTGCATTCAGCGTCGGTTGGGCTGTTGCAGACAAGATGCCTAGCAGTAGCAAAGGCAACGCGAAGCTTCCGCGGCAAAGCATAGACGTATGTGCATACGTGACGAAGTATATTAATAAAAAAAGCGAAAATAAACATGTGTTTGGTACTCTTGGCGTATCATCAGCACACCCGTTACCGGTTAGTACTGGCGGCCAACCGGGATGAATACTACGCCCGGCCGTCCGCAGCAGCGCATTGGTGGCCTGATGCCCCAATGGTGTTGGGCGGACGCGACCTAGAGGCTGGCGGCACGTGGCTAGGCATTACGCGTCAGGGGCGCCTGGCTTTAGTTACAAACTATCGCGAACCAGATCGCCGCACCGCTGGTAACCGTTCCCGGGGATGGCTAACACGAGATTTTTTACTGGGTCACATGGATCCCCAAACCTACCTACGGTACGTGCTTGCTCAAGGCGAAGTCTACAATGGTTTCAACCTACTTGTCGGAAATGGGCAAACCTTGGTTTATGGCTCCAACCGGCAACAGGAAATTGAAGTGCTCCGGCCTGGCGTATACGGCTTGAGCAATCACCTGCTGGGCACGCGTTGGCCTAAGGTAACGCGCGGCTTAGCCGCTTTTAACGCCATCCTCGAGCAGGACACCATAAACCCCGAGACCTTGCTACACCTGCTGGCTGACCGCAGGCCGGCACCCGAGGCGGCATTGACGCAGACTGCGCTGGAAGCCGAATTAGAGCGGCGCCTTTCGGCGATCTTTGTGGTTAGTCCTGCTTATGGAACACGTGCGGCCACGGTTCTCCTGTGGACTTATGACGGCAGCGTAACCTTTGCAGAACGTACGTTTGGCCCTGAAGGGCGTTGCTTAGAGACGCGAATCTATCAGCTCAACCTCAGTACGCCCTGAACCCTATCGCTATGCTGATCTACTTCGTTCGTCATGCGGAAGCTTACCCTGCTGCGCCGGGACAGTCCGATGCCGAACGTCCGCTGACCGAAGCAGGTCTGGCAACCGCTCGAAAGTTGGGGCAAACGCTGCATCACCTTGGCTGCAAGCCACCAGCAGTGCATACCAGCCCCTACCTACGAGCACGGCAGACAGCGCAAGCCATCGCCCAGGCGCTGCAGGTTCCCATTGTTGAGGAGCGACTGTTGGCGCCAGGTTGCAGACCAGCCGCGTTGGAAGCCTTTCTCCAAACCCATGCTCCAGCAGACCGCGTGCTGGTCGTGGGTCATCAGCCCGACTTGGGCGAACTCATTCGCTGGTTGACCGGCGCAGCTGTTCGATTGCCACCAGGGGGATTAGCGGTTGTAGAAACGCCGGCTATCCGAGAAGCCGCAGGCACCCTCATAGGACTTTACGATCCAGCCTGGCTTTTAGGAGCACCTTCCTTGGGTTGACAAAAAGTTCTTCGATTCTGGGTGGGGTTTTCATAAGTTCTGCTTTTAGTCTTTATTTAGATAAAGTACTATTAAGTCGAAAATAAAACTATCGCCACCCATTAAAACGATACTTGCCATGAAAGCCAGCTCGCGCCGTGATTTTCTCAAGGGTTTAGGGGTAGCCGCTGCCGGTGGTCTGATGACATCGGGGTGGGCGTTAGAAGCTGCAGGCAGCCGCCGTCGCGTTCCGGTCATAGGACCGATGGGTCGTCGTGTGGATCGTGTGGCGGCCGATCCCGCGGCCATTCCGCCACCGATTCACCGCGATGTGCCGGTTACGCATGACATTACGTTACGGGTTGAAGAGGTCGTTGCTGAAATTGAGCCCGAGGTCACGTTTAACTTTATGACTTTTAATGGTCAGGTGCCGGGTCCGCTCATTCGGGTGCGCCAGGGCGATGTGGTCAACCTGACGCTGGAGAATCCGGCAACGAACCACATGCCGCACAATGTGGATTTTCACGCCGTCTACGGACCCGGTGGTGGGGCAGCGCATACGCTGGTAGCGCCTGGGCAGTCACGCACAATTCGCTTCCGCTGCTTGTATCCGGGCGCGTACGTTTACCACTGCGCTGTGCCCGACATGGATTACCATATCTCCAGCGGCATGTTTGGTATGATCCTCGTCGAGCCACCCGAAGGGCTGCCACCGGTTGACCGAGAGTTTTATCTCGGGCAGCACGAGCTCTACACCGACAAGTTGCCGGGAGAGCCTGGGCACCACAACTTCGACTTTGAGAAGCTTTTTGAGGAAAAGCCTACCTATGTGCTGTTTAATGGCGCCAAAAATGGTCTGACGGCCGAGCGCTATGGTCCAATGAAGGCCAAGGTAGGCGAGACAGTGCGCATCTTTTTGGCTGTAGGCGGGCCGAACTTGACGAGTGCTTTTCATCCGATTGGGAACGTATTCACGCATGCATGGCGCGAAGGCGCCATCCAAAGCAATCCTGAGCGGAATGTACAAACGGTAGCCATTCCGCCTGGGAGCTGTGGCATTTTCCACATGCGGCTGCCTGTGCCTGGGCCCGTGGTGTTGGTTGACCACGCACTAACGCGGGTAGCCCGCAAAGGACTAAAAGCGGTTATCGATGTCGAAGGGCCAGAGCAGCCCGACATTTACAACGCCATGGGGAACATGGTCCTTGGGGCTCACTGAAGTAAGCACAAACTTAATGGAGCTAGTCATGCGGTATTTCCTTAGCATGCTGCTTGTGATAGGATGGGCAGCACAGGCCGAGCCTGTAAAGGAGATCGTGATTGAGCCTGTGGGGGATGAGCTAAAGTTTAAGCAAACGGAGTTTACGGTGCAGCCTGGGGAGACGGTGCGGCTGATTTTTAAGAATACGGCGAAGGTTATGCCGCACAATGTGGTGGTGCTGAACACGAGCAGCCCGGCTGTGGTCAACCGGGTGGGCACGGCTGCTATCACAGCCAAAGATTACGTGCCCGACGATCCGGCCATTTTGGCTTACACCAAGCTAGCGCAGCCTGGGGAAACCGTCGAGGTAACGTTCAAAGCACCAGCAACTCCTGGTCGGTATCGCTATATCTGCACGTTTCCTGGTCACTTCTCGATGATGCAGGGGACCATGGTGGTGGCCCCTAAACCCGCAAGCTAACGCCACAAAGCGATACAGACCAGTGCGTGGCGGGTGCCCATGGGCACCCGCCACTTGTTTAGGCCAAGCGATGTGCAAGATTATTTCAAAGCAGTCCAACGCGCTTAGCGAATCTTTTTTTCAAACGCAAAATCCCTATCTTTGACCGCTAGAGCAGGGTCACTTAGCTTAACGGTCAAGTATGATGCGTCGTGCATTGGTGCATTGCCTACTGCTAAGCGCGGGGCTGTTTTGGGTTTCGGTTGCTGCAGCCCAGCAAACCGCGCAAACCCGCCAGCGGCTAACGCTGGAAGACATTCACGCTTCGCGCAAATTTGCGGGTGAATTTTTTGAAGGTGGGCGCTGGGCTGAAGAGGGGCCGGTGATCCTCTACATTGAGCCGGATGCGCAAACTGGCGCCACGCATCTCGTGCGCTACAATTTGGAGACGGGTCAGCGTGAACGCCTGATTGATGGCAATCGACTCTATGCCTCGGATGTTGGGCGTTTGGTTCAGATTGAAGACTACGCCTACAGCCGTGATGGTCGCCGGGTGCTTATTTACACAGATTCGGAGCCTGTATGGCGCTACAATACCAAGGGCTTTTACTACCTCTATGATATCGCTTCGGGGACGCTGCGGCCGATAAGTGACCGAGCCAAAGGCTTTCAGATGTTTGCCAAGCTCAGTCCAAATGGCCGTCAGGTTGCTTTTGTGCGGGATCGCAATCTCTACCTGGTGGATCTGGAAAGCGGCCAAGAAGTGCCGCTTACCGTCGATGGTAGGCCCGAAAGCATCATCAATGGCACGTTCGATTGGGTCTACGAAGAGGAGTTCGGTCTGCGGGATGGCTGGGCCTGGAGTCCAGATGGGCGCTACATTGCGTTCTTTAAGCTCGACGAATCGCACGTGCCAGCGTTTACCATGGTGGACCTGCGGGAGTACTATCCGAAGTCGATTACGTTTCGCTATCCCAAAGCCGGCCAGCCCAATAGCGAAATTCAAATTGGCGTTATTGACTTGCAGACTGGTCAGGTGCGCTTTTTTGACACAGATACCTGGTATGAAGACGACAGTCCCTACGAATATCTGGCGCGTATGGGCTGGACGCCAGCTATTGATGGTCGCTTCTACGTGTGGATGTTTCGCATGAATCGCGAGCAGAACCATCTGGAGCTGCTCTATGGCGACCCTGCCACGATGCGTGTGCGCAAAGTACTGGAGGAACGCGCTTCAGCCTGGCTTGAGGTAGAAACAGGTTTTACCGATCTGCAGGCAGGCCAGCTCACTTACCTGAATGATGGGCAGCATTTTGTGTGGATCAGTGAGCGTGATGGATACCGCCACCTGTACCTATATCGCAACGATGGCACGCTAGTTCGCCAGCTGACGCAAGGGGCTTGGGATGTTACGGATTTTCACGGTGTTGATGAAGTGGGCGGCTGGGTATACTTTACCGCCACGATCGAAGGGCCGCGTGAACGTCACTTATACCGCGTGCCGTTGCAGCCGGGTGCTTCAAATGGGCAAGCTTTCGGGCCGCAACGCATTAGCCAAGAGCCTGGAACGCATGAGGTCAGCCTATCCCGGGACTTCCGTTACTACATCGATGTGCATACGCGCTTTTTGCAGCCGCCCGTGGTTACCCTGCGCCGCATAAGTGGCGAGCAGCTTGCGGTGTTGGTAGGCAATGAAGCCTTGCAGCAGCGCCTTAAGGCTTACAAGCTGCGACCTCCAGAATTTTTTACGGTGCCCGGTGCCGACGGCACGCCACTGGAAGCTTACCTCATTAAACCTTCAGATTTTGACTCCACCAAGCAATATCCGCTGTTGCTCTACGTCTATGGTGGTCCGGGCTCGCAGACGGTGGTGGATGACTGGGGCGGGGCACGCATGCTTTGGCACTACTATTTGGCCGAAGAGCTGGGTATTCTGGTAGCTAGCGTGGATAACCGGGGTACAGGAGCCCGGGGCTATGCCTTTAAGACGGCCACCTATCGTAGGCTAGGGCAGCTTGAAGCCCAAGATCAGATTGCAGCAGCCAAAGCGCTGGCCCAGCGTTCCTATGTCGATCCCGATCGCATAGGCATTTGGGGTTGGAGCTATGGAGGGTATCTGACGCTGATGGCCATGCTTTATGGGGACGGGCCACAAGTCTTTCGCGTTGGGGTATCGGTTGCGCCTGTAACCGATTGGCGGCTCTACGATACGATCTATACCGAACGTTACATGTCCACACCCCAACAGAACCCAGAGGGCTACCGCTTAGGCGCGCCGCTTACGTACGCGGATCGGCTTGCTGAGCGTCAGCGGTTGTTGCTGATTCATGGCGATCTGGACGATAATGTGCATTTTCAAAATGCGGTTTTAATGGCCGAGGCGCTACAGCGGGCTGGAAAGCAATTTGCTTTCATGGTGTATCCTGGCCGAAACCACGGTATCTATGGGGGGAACACCCGGTTGCATCTGTTCACGCTCATTACGGGTTTTCTTGAGGAAAACCTGGTGAATCCCCGCTGAGCATCGCTGGCGTGTGCTATCTTTGCGCGGCATTGGACGAACGATCAATACCTGCCATGATGTCGAAGGCGCAGAAGCTGCCTAACCTGCTTTTGCGGGGAGGCATTTTGCTAGATCCTGAGACTGGTAAGCAGCAGCGGGCTGATCTGTTGATTCGGGGCGGCCGCATTGTCCGCATCGCTCCGTCTATTGAGGCCGACGACGTTGCTGTCTACGATGCCACAGGAAAGCTGATTTCGCCAGGCTGGATCGATATGCACGTGCACTTACGCGAGCCCGGCCAGGAACATAAGGAAACCATTGAAACGGGATGCCGCGCAGCCGCCTTTGGTGGATTTACCGCCGTGGCTTGCATGCCCAATACCGACCCCCCTATCCACACCCGCGATGTTGTCGAGTTTGTCATTGAACGGGGGCAACACACGCCGGTTGACGTGTATCCGATCGCTTGTGTGTCGAAGAACCGGGAAGGGAAAGAGCTTACTGAAATGGCCGACCTGGTGGAAGGGGGAGCAGTAGCCTTTAGCGACGATGGCGCACCTGTGCAGCATAGTGGACTAATGCGCCGGGCTTTGGAATATGCTTCAATGCTTGATCGGGCCATCATCAATCATATGGAGGACCTGACGCTGAATCCACATGGCCACATGCACGAAGGCGTTGTGGCAACGCGCCTGGGTATTCCGGGTATTCCGTCGGTGGCCGAAGAGGTCATGGTCGCGCGCGACTTGTTGCTGGCCGAATATACAGGTGGGCATGTGCACGTAGCCCATATTTCCACGGCCCGGTCTGTTGAGCTGGTGCGTCAAGCTAAAGCCCGAGGGGTACGGGTAACGGCCGAAGTTTGCCCCCATCATTTCACGCTGACCGATGAGGCGGTTGAGCGTTCGGGCTTTTCAACCCATACCAAAATGCATCCGCCGCTGCGCACGGCAACCGATGTTGCAGCGCTTAAGGAAGGATTGCGTGATGGTACGATTGACGCGATCTGTACCGATCATGCGCCGCATGCCAGCTTTGAAAAGGAGGTTGAGTTCATTGAAGCCCCGTTTGGAATCATTGGTCTAGAGACCGCTTGGGGGCTGATCGGCCGTGAGCTGATTGCTCCGGGGGTTTTGACGCTCGCTGAAGCAGTCTACAAGCTAACCGTAGCCCCACGGCGCATCCTTCGGCTTCCCGTACCGCGCCTGGCTGAAGGCGAGCCAGCCAACCTGACGGTCTTTGATGCGACTACGCGCTGGGTTTTTGAAGAGCGACACATTCGCTCGAAAAGCCGAAATACACCGTTTCTTGGCGAAACGCTGGTTGGGCGCGCGTGGGCGATCTATAACCGTGGCTGGTTTGTATCTCAGGAGCCTTAGACCGCTTGCTATGCAGCGATTACGCGTAGGCGTAGTTTTTGGCGGCGTCTCGCCAGAGCATGAGGTGTCTGTCATTACCGGGCTGCAAGCTGCTGCGGCGCTTGATCCGGACCGCTACGAGGTAGTGCCGCTGTACGTAGCCAAGGACGGTAGCTGGTACACCGGATCGGTGCTTTTGGCGCTGGAGGCCTACCAAGACCTGGACGCCTTGCGGCGATTGGCCATTCCCGTACGCTTTGATCCAGCTGTACACGGCCGCCTGTTGCTGGTGGATGCGCGCCCGCGTCGTTGGCCTTGGCAGCGCCCACTACGCTATTTGCTTGATGTGGTTGTGCTGGCCTTGCATGGCGGTGATGGCGAAAACGGCGGTGTGCAGGGATTGTGCGAGACGCTTAATGTGCCTTACACGGGCAGTGGCGTGCTGGGTTCAGCCTTGGGCATGGATAAAGTGCTCTCGAAGTTACTCTGCCAGCAGCAGGGCATTCCTGTGGTCGATTTCCGTTGGTTTCGTGAGCACGAATGGGCTGGTCAAGAGGAAGCTTGGCTAGATCGCCTAGAGGCTGAGTTGGGCTATCCCATGGTGGTCAAGCCGGCCCGTTTGGGATCGTCGATAGGGATTCAGCGTGTAGCAGAGCGCGTGGCACTGGATGCAGCAATCGAAGAAGCCTTGCGCTACGATGAAAAAGTGCTTGTTGAACGGGCCGTACAGCATCTACGGGAGGTTAACTGTGCCGTGCTGGGCGATCCTTCAGCAGCGCGTCCCAGCGTGCTCGAGGAGCCCGTACGCAGCGACCCATCGAAGCTGCTGACGTTTCAGGATAAGTATCTGCGAGGGCAAAGTAAGGGAGGCCAAGGGACAAAGCAGCCACAAGGTATGGCTTCGCTGGAACGCATAATTCCAGCACCCCTTGACCCGACACAAACGCAAGCTATCCAGGAGATGGCCGTCCGCATCTTTCAGCTTTTTGAATGTGCTGGTGTGGCCCGCATCGATTTTCTGCTGGATGGTGATACCGGTCAGGTGTATTTCAATGAGATTAATACCATTCCGGGTTCGTTTTCGTTTTACCTGTGGGAGCCAGCAGGCGTGCCGTTCGATGCACTAATGGATGAACTGATCCGACTGGCTCAGAAGCGCCATCGAGAGAAAAACGGCCGCGTGCGTTCTTACGACGTCAATTTGTTATCGCTGCGCAGCTTGCAGGGGGTGAAAGGGGCAAAGCAGCCATAGCTAAGGCGCGCGCAATCCGAGCGGCAACGATCGCGTTTTGCTCTAGCAATGCAAGGTTTGCCTGTAGGACGCGAGACCCCAAGCGTTCGCGCAACCGAGCTAGCAGAAAAGGCGTGAGTGCTTCGGCTGCGATGCCCTGCCGTTCGGCTTCTTGCAAGGCCTCTTCAAGCGCTGGCATGAGCACTGCCGTAGGGATAGCTACGCGATCGGGAGGGGGTACAGTAACCACTAAGGCGCCCGGTAGGCCCAGACGCAGGCGTGCCTGGTAGAGGGCGACAACAGCCTCCGGTGTGTCGCAGCGCGCGTCGACCGGTAGGCCGCTTGTGGCAGTGTAAAACGCGGGCATTTCATGAGTACGGTAGCCTACCGTTGTGATGCCGCGCGTTTCTAGCTGTTCGCGTGTAGCTTTGAGGTCGAGAATCGTTTTGGGTCCTGAGCACACCACCACGGCTGGGATGCGCGCCAGTGCTTCAAGATCAGCGCTGATGTCCATCGAAGGACGGCCATCGGCACTGCGATGCACACCGCCAATACCTCCAGTAGCCATAACCGAAATGCCCGCTCGCCAAGCCAAGTGTAGCGTGGCAGCAACCGTGGTGGCACCATCGCATCCTTGAGCGACGGCAACAGGGAGGTCGCGTAGGCTAACTTTGCGGACGCCCTCGGCTGTGGCTAGATAGCGCAATTCGTGCGGCTCAAGCCCAAGTCGCACCTGGCCTTTAAGGATAGCAATGGTGCACGGTCGGGCACCTTCGGCGCGGATAGCCGCTTCGATGCGATAGGCTGCATCTAAATTGTGAGGCGCGGGTAGGCCATGCGCAATCACCGTCGACTCTAAGGCAACAACAGCGTTCATCATCCCACCAGCAGGTTGCGACTACCGTTACGTAAATTAACAAGAAAACGACCCTACAGATTAGCGGCATACTTCTGCGAATATGCACCAGTACATGCAGCGATGGGTGTTTTTGCTGATCTTCGCGGGGATGGGTTGCCAGGGAGGGTGTGCTGTACCAACCCCCTTCAAGGGGGAACGTGTGCAAACGGGATCTTTCCGGGTGGTGTTGCAAGGAACGATAAGCGATACCCTGGTAGGCAAGGCGCTTTTTCGAAAAAATGCCCAGGGTGAACCCATTGGGTTAGACTTGCTGGATGCATCGGCACCTACCCGTGGGCTATCCTTAGAGATCAGGCGCCATGGTGCCGATACTTTAGAAGCTGTGCGCCGTTTGGTCCCAGGACCTGCAGCGCACCCCTGGGTGATTGCCTATCTAGACTGGCCTCCCTATACGTTCCTTTCGGAATCAGGGCAACTCATCTTTGAAGCTGTAGCTCCCGACCAACTCAAAGGAAAGTTCCGTCTGCAAATGGGCACGATTGACCGCACCACGGGCGAATATCTGGAGCTTGAAGCAATAGGGACATTTGTGGCTGTTCCAGATACAGAATTTGCGCCAGGGGCTTGACGTTGCGTGCTGTTTGCTTAACTTTCTCTTAACAGGAGGGGCTTATCCTGCAACCCATGATTATGTAAGTGGAGGGTGCGTATGTTTCGGAGCAGCTATGGCCGCAAGGATCGCATCTTAAAACAGCGGCACCGGGATGCTTACTGGGAGCATCAAAAGTGGCCTGAACCTACGCGATGCACAGACTGTGGTGCAGTGTTTAGTGGGGGACGGTGGACGTGGATGGAGGTTACAGAGGTGGTGCATGAGGTGCGGTGTCCGGCTTGCCGACGCACGGCCGATCGCTATCCGGCTGGTTATGTAGAGCTCAGTGGTGCGTTTTGGTGTGCCCATCAAGCAGAGATCCTCAATTTGGTGCGTAATCTAGAAGCGCAAGAAAAGCAGACGCGGCCGCTAGAGCGCTTGATGGAACTGGATCTCCAAGATGGCTACTGCCGGATTACGACCACAGGAGTGCATCTGGCCCGTCGTATTGGTGAAGCGCTGGCTCGGGCCTATCAGGGTAAGCTGGATTATAGCTATGCAGATGGGGACCGCGTCGTCCGTGTGCAGTGGCGGCGCGACTGAAGCTTTAGGCCGCTGAGGGCAGGCGTCCGTAGATTTCGGTGAGCCTGCGCAGCCGTTCGGCCAGCTCTGGGCGAAGTTGGCTAGCACACACGCGCCAGGACCAGTTGTGTGGACCGGTAGTACCGGGGGTATTCATACGTGCTTCACTGCCTAGGCCGAGTACGTCTTGTAAGGGGAAAACCACCAGGTCGGCTACCGAAGCCATAAGTGCACGGATGCACGTCCAATGGATCTCACGCTCCCGCTTGCGATCCAGGTCTAAGTAAGCTCGGGCGTAGGCCTTAGCGCGGGCAACGACTTCAGGGGGCAACGTGTTTTTGCTTTCTCCGCGCCACCAGCCCACGATGGTGTCGTTGTCGTGCGTGCCGGTATAGGCCACCAGGTTGCGGGTGTAGTTGTGCGGCAGAAAGGTAGAGGAGGCATCCTCATCGAAGGCAAATTGAAGGACAGCCATCCCTGGAAAACCAAAACGTTCCATGAGTTCGGTGACGTCAGGTGTGATGACCCCAAGGTTTTCAGCCACAATAGGCAGAGGACCAAGCTTTTGCTGAATGGTCTCGAAAAACTCGGCACCGGGTCCAGCCACCCAACGTCCGTGGACAGCTGTAGGCTCGCTAGCAGGGATTTCCCAGTATGCTGCAAACCCGCGGAAGTGATCGAGGCGAATCAGGTCGACGCGTTCCAGAAGCACAGCAAAGCGCTGGGTCCACCAGTGATGGCCTGTGTGGCGGGAGACGTCCCAACGGTATAGTGGATTGCCCCAGCGCTGACCGGTTTCACTGAAGTAGTCGGGGGGCACACCAGCTACAACGGTGGGCCGGCCCCTTTCGTCTAGATGAAAAAGGTGCGGGTTGGCCCATACGTCGGCGCTGTCGTGGGCTACGTAGATTGGGATATCGCCCATCAGCCGGATACCACGCTGGTGGCAGTAGGCGCGCAGGTCCATCCACTGCTTGTGAAAGAGATACTGCCAGAACTGGTGCTTGCGGAAGGCACGTGCCAGGCGCTGGCGAGCATGGTGCAACGCTCCAGGATCGCGCCGGGCTAGCTCAGCGGGCCACTCTGTCCAAACCGCACCGCCATGCGCCTCTTTTAACGCCATAAAGAGGGCATAATCGTCGAGCCAGAAGGCCTGTCGCTCACAAAAGAGCCAAAAATCCGTCTCGTCGATGCGGTCAGGATGTGCCTCAAACGTTGCATAGGCTTTTTCGAGCAAATGATGCTTGTAGGTAATCACCCAGTCGTAATCGACGCGTTCAGCTGGGAAATTAGGTCTTTGAGAGACGTCGTTAGGACTGAGTAAGCCCTGCTCGACTAGGCGGTCTGGACTGATCAGCAGCGGATTTCCAGCAAAGGTCGACGGGCTAGCATACGGAGAAAAGCCTAAGCCTACAGGGACTAGGGGAAGCATTTGCCAGAGCCGTTGACCCGCTTCGGCCAAAAAATCGGCAAAATGGTAGGCGGCAGGCCCTAGATCGCCAATTCCATAAGGGCCTGGAAGTGAGGTAGGATGCAACAAAATACCACTTGAGCGAGGCATAGTTCTTTTGCGCTAAAAGCCAAAACAAGCGGCCCCAAAATACGGCTAGCCGTGCTTTGGCTTCAGGGAAAAGGGTGTAAAGAAAAAGAAAGCAAAGATTTGCTTACATCGATTCGGGTTCAAGGATAATCGCAGCCAAGGGGGGAAGCGTTAGGCTGAGATGAAACGGGCGGCCGTGCCACGATTCGGGTATAGCTTCAACGCGACCAAGATTTCCTAGACCGCTGCCGCCATAGACAACCGCGTCGCTATTGAGCACTTCGCGCCAAGGACCTCCCAGAGGCACGCCTACGCGATAGTGTAGGCGTGGAACGGGCGTGAAGTTCAGCACAAAAAGCAGTATGCGACCGGCATTTTTTCGCAGGTAGCAGATAACGCTCTGGTCACGGTCGCTAAAGTCAATCCATTCAAAGCCTTCGGGGCCATCGTGCCAAAGCGCGGGATGGGTGCGGTAGAGGTGGTTAAGGTCGCGTACCCACGTCTGAATGCCGCGCTGAAAAGGTTTTTCGAGCAAGTGCCATTCAATTTGCACGTCGTGGTTCCACTCATGATACTGGCCAAATTCCCCGCCCATAAAGAGGAGCTTTTTTCCAGGGTGCCCCCACATGTGGCCGTAGAGCAGGCGTAGGTTGGCGGCTTTTTGCCAGTCATCGCCGGGCATCTTACCCCAAAGCGATCCCTTACCATGCACTACCTCGTCGTGGGATAAGGGTAAGATGTAATGCTCCGAAAAGGCATAAACCAAAGAAAATGTTAGCTCGTCGTGGTGGTATTTGCGATGAACGGGGTCACGACGCAGGTAGGTCAGCGTGTCGTGCATCCAGCCCATGTTCCATTTGTAGAGAAAACCCAGCCCGTGGTTGTAGGTGGGGGCTGAAACGCCTGGCCAAGCCGTCGATTCTTCGGCAATGGTCATTGCTTCGGGGAAGTGCAGATAGACTGTTTCGTTGAGTTTTTTGAGGAAGTCGATCGCTTCCAAGTTTTCTCGGCCGCCAAAGATATTGGGTGTCCATTCCTTGCGGGAATAATCACGATAGAGCATGGAGGCAACGGCATCCACGCGCAGCCCATCGGCATGGTAACAGGCAAGCCAGAAAAGGGCATTTGAAATGAGAAAGTTACGCACGCCTGGCTTGTTGTAATCAAATACGTACGTACCCCAGTCGGGGTGGTAGCGCATTTTAGGATCATCGTACTCAAACAGGGTCGTGCCGTCGAAAAAGACAAGTCCCTGGGGATCAGCGGCAAAGTGGCTAGGTACCCAATCAAGAATGACCCCAATACCGCGCTGATGCAAGTAATCGATCAGATACATCAAATCTTGTGGTTTACCGTAGCGAAACGTGGGTGCATAGTAGCCCACCACTTGGTAGCCCCAGGAGCCATAGTAGGGGTGTTCCATAACGGGCATCAGCTCCACGTGGGTAAAGCCCATTTCCTCAACATAGTCAGCCAAGGGCTCGGCAATTTCACGATAGGAAAATGACTCGCCGGGGCGTTTATGCCGCCAAGACCCTAGGTGCACTTCGTAGATCGCAACGGGTCCATAGAGACTGGCCGGACCTTTGCGCTGGCGCATCCATTCGTGATCATGCCAGGTGTAGTCCAGGCGTGTGATAATGGAGGCCAAGCCCTCAATAGGGCTTCCTGTTGGCGGCTCCATGGCGAAGGCATAGGGATCGGTTTTATCGGCCTGGTAGAAGCCGTGACGAATCCGATATTTGTAGGTGTGTCCGGGACGTGCGCCAGGTACATAACCGGCCCACAGGCCTCCACCATAGCGCTCCAAGGGGCTGGCTTCCGGATTCCAATCATTAAATGCACCCAGTACCGAAACGGCATCGGCATGGGGTGCCCACAGGCAAAACCACGTGCCTTCTTCGTCCGGGTGCGCGCCCAACTTGCGATAACTGTCGAAGAACGTACCGCTTTCCCAACGCCGAATGTCGTCTTCGGTTAACCAGCCCATATTCTTTGCGTTTTTGATGGAGGTGTTAAGATCTATTTTACCCGTGTTGCAATGCCCCTATCTTTGGGGGGATTATACCAGTAAGCTTTCCAAAATACAAAAAAGCCCTACCATGCCCGCATAGCTGCGCTTTGTAAGACATGCGAAAAGTCCATGAGCAAACGTTCTGGAAGCGCATTCTAGAGCACCCAAAGGCGCAGTTGGATAAGCCGCAAACGTACCAATGACGCATCCCCGCAGTACGTACGCTTGCGTAAAAGGGCGGCTCAGCGGTTTGGCGTCCTCTTGATGGCGCAGCGTTTGCTACCTTCAAGCGAAGTGCATTGAACAATCCTCATGGCAGGTGCAGTCCAACCGGTAGTGTCGACGGTTTCGAGCTCCTGGCCTGGTCGCCCCTATCCTTTAGGGGCAACATGGGATGGCATGGGGGTGAATTTTGCCCTCTACAGCCAGCATGCTGAAGCCGTAGAGCTCGTGCTTTTTGACAATCCGGACGACCCGGCCCCGTCGCGGGTTGTAGAGCTGACCGAACGTACAGGCCCAATTTGGCATGTTTACTTGCCTGGTCTGCGACCTGGACAACTCTACGGCTATCGCGTCTATGGCCCCTACCAACCGGAAAAGGGGCATCGTTTCAATCCCAACAAAGTCTTGCTCGACCCTTACGCTAAGGCCATTGGTCGGCCGCTACGTTGGCACGACAGCCTTTTCGGGTATAAAGTGGGAGATGCGGCGGGAGACCTCTCTTTCTCAGAAGAGGACAATGCGCCCTATGCGCCTTTAGGCGCTGTGGTTGAACCTTGCTTTGAATGGGGGGACGATCGGCCGCCGCGTATTCCGTGGGAGGACACCATCATCTACGAAACGCACGTCAAAGGGCTGACCAAGCTGCATCCCGAAGTTCCAGAACCGCTACGTGGCACCTACCTCGGCTTGACGTGTGAGCCAGTACTAGAGCATCTGAAACGCTTGGGCATTACGACCATTCAGCTTTTGCCGGTGCACGCTAAGGTGCACGACCGACACCTTGTTGAACGGGGGTTACGTAACTACTGGGGCTATAACCCATTGTGCTACTTTGCTCCGGAGCCAGAATACGCCACCAATGGGCCGATTTCGGCAGTGCGCGAGTTTAAGATGATGGTGCGGGCGCTCCATGCCGCTGGCTTTGAAGTCATCGTCGATGTCGTCTACAACCATACGGGTGAAGGCGGGGTGTTGGGGCCTACGCTTTCGTTTCGCGGCATTGACAACCGCGCCTATTACAAAGCCGATCCTAAAAATCCACGCTTTTTGGTCGACTATACCGGCACGGGTAATACGCTTGACGTGGGCAATCCCTACGTCATCCAGCTCATCATGGATAGCCTACGCTACTGGGTGACCGAAATGCACGTTGACGGCTTCCGTTTTGACCTAGCAGCCGCTTTGGCTCGTGAGCTCTACGATGTCGACATGCTTTCGACGTTTTTTCAGGTTATTCAACAGGATCCCGTGCTTAGCCAAGTGAAGCTGATCGCTGAACCGTGGGATGTAGGACCAGGGGGCTATCAGGTAGGACATTTCCCCTGGCAATGGACAGAATGGAATGGCCGCTATCGGGATGCGGTGCGTCGTTTCTGGCGCGGCGAGCGAGGGCTCAACGGTGAATTTGCTACCCGCTTTGCAGGCTCGAGTGACCTTTATGAACGGAGCGGCCGCAGACCGTTTGCTTCGATTAACTTTGTCACTGCCCACGACGGTTTTACCCTGGAAGACCTGGTGAGCTACGAAAAAAAGCATAACGAGGTCAATCTGGAAGGCAACCGAGACGGGATGGATGCGAACTACAGCCACAATTGTGGTGTGGAGGGGCCCACGCAAGATCCTGCAATTCTGGCTTGTCGAGAAGCCCGAAAACGCAGCCTCATCAGTACGCTCTTTCTTTCTCAAGGCGTTCCGATGCTTCTAGGAGGGGACGAGCTTTCGCGCTCCCAACATGGTAATAACAATGCCTACTGCCAAGATAACGAGATCAGCTGGTATAACTGGCAGCTGGACGCGCGTAAGCAGCACTTTTTAGCATTTGTTCAGCAGGTGATCTGGTTCCGTAAGCAGCATCGCAGCTTTCGCCGGCGACATTTTCTAACAGGTCTGCCCAATGGGGGAGAGGCTCCCGATGCCGTCTGGTGGCATCCTGAAGGGCGTCCCATGAAACATGAAGACTGGGTTAAGACAGAGCTTACCGCCTTTGGCCTATTGCTCCATGGCGAAGCCATTCAGGGCACTGACGATCGAGGGCGACCATTTCGCGACGATACGTTTCTCATCCTGTTTAACAATGGTGCTCAAGCTGTACCTGTTGTAGTGCCTTCCGTTTGTGCTTGCGGCAAACCCCATCACTGGGAAGTGGTAGAGGCCTTTCGCCGAGAGCTGTTGCAAACGACCTATGCGCCTGGGGCAACGCTTGAACTTCCGGCCGGTACGTTAACGGTGTTGACCGCAGTGCCACCTTTTGAAGCAAACGGAAACTCTGCGGCTGCGGAGCGCTTACACGAAGCATCCAAGAACATATGAAAGGCGATCATGACCTCCTGCCGGCTGTATGCGCTGAGCCTAGGCCTGATGTTTCTGGTTGGATGCGCAACCCTGCGCCCTAATACCGAGCCGCGAGGGCCTCAGCCTACAGAAGAAGCGCTCGCCTTGGCTGATTATGAAGAATTTGAGCCATCAGCCTATGCCGACCCGCCGCCGCCGACCCCGCAGGTCGTACACGACGTGCCCGAAGCCCTGTGGCTGGGGCAGTTAGGTGCGGCAGAACCACGTGTGGTGGTTGAGGGTTATCGCGTGCAGATTGCCCTGACCGAAAACAAGGCAGAAGCGGATCGACTGTACGAAGAAGTGCTCACTTGGTGGCGGCAGATGGTGGCCGAGGGGCGGCTAGCCGACATTGCAGGCGCTGCTGCCGATCCACCGCCTATCTATATTGTCTACAAAGCCCCTTACTACCGCATTCGACTAGGCAATTTCCGAAACCGGGCAGAAGCGCAACGCCTACTTCGCCTGGCAGCGCAACGGTTTGAGGGGGCCTTTATTACCGCCGATCAAGTCATCCTGAGACCGTAGCGCTCATAGGCGCACGTGAGGCCCTATGATCGGGTGCTGGCGAATTTGGGAGGCTTCTTCAGCAGAAGGTCGCGTGGGGCGATCCCGATCTGCAGCTACCAAACATAAAAAACCTAAAGGAGCATCTTTGGCCGCTTGAAACTGATGCCACGTTTGGGGTGGCACGTAAACCAAGTCGAACGGCGCTATCTCAAAGACTTGTTCGCCTACGATAGCCCGACCGTGGCCTTGCAAAATAAGCACTGCGTGAACGTGTTCGTGGCGCTCAAACGTAGAGTAGCCGCCTGGTGCAACCTCAAAATAGCGCAGTTCGGCTGGTAGTCCCGATTCTGGGCCAAACAGCACCTGCCGGGTGATGTCGCGAAAATGGGTGCCTTCAGGTTTGTAGTGCTTTAGCACAACGCTTTCCCAACGAAAGCCCTCAGAGTGCGCCTGAAAGCGCCGTAACGTAGCCGGTAGTGTCTGCACTTCTGTCATGGGCGGTCGAACTTTGAAAAATGCACTTATTGGTCGATACAGCCCACAGGTGGAGAGAGTTTCCTGTTAGGCTTTTTTTGAAGAAGCATGCTTGGCTGTGCACCTGAAGGGCAATGGAGCCCGCAAGAAGGGTTGGCCTTGCTATGGGCCGCCTTTGCAGCGCAAGCTCGGCAAGAAGACCCCGAAGGGTACTGGTTGGCGCGGCTTTGTCCTGAGGCTACAGCGTACGAGTTGCAACGTTTGATGCAAACTGGGCGCACAGGGTATGCCACAGATAACGGTCCCGCACTGGTGCGGTGGGTCGTGGAGAGCCACATGCCGCACTGGCCGCGAAAATATCGTCGCCGCGCGTTGCGGGTGCTGACCGATTGGGCTGTGGCCTGCGGTGCACCCCGAAGCCAGGTACAGCTCCTACTAAAGTTGGAGCAGCTGCAACGGAGCAAAGCAACACAACGCGTTCGGTCGGTCCGTAGAGGAGATCGACCACCACGTTAAGCCTGCCAGGGGTGGCGTCGGTCTACCCAGGTGCTTAACGCGAGATAGAGCAGAAAGCTCAGTACGACAAGTCCAAAAAGCAGTGCAGGAGTGATGGTAGCGGCAAGGCTGTCTAAGATCAGCACCAACGGTAGACTGCAAAGCCCATAACGCCCAATGAGAGCCAGGGCGGCCTTTTGAGGAAGCTGCGCCAGGTGAAAAAGTAGCCCAAGCTGAAATGCGCGTCCAGCAAAGCCCGCAAGCCCGAACAACTGAAGGGTGATTTCTGGGTTGCCCCGCAGGCCCCCGGCGATGAGTGCTAGCGTTTGCAGCACAAATAAAAACAGGCTGGCGATAAAGTCAGCACGCTGACGTTCCAGCACGTCAAACAGACGACTCAAGGGTGAAGCTATTCCGGCGAGCAACAGCCAAGGCGCAATCCATCCGGCATACAGCCCAGCTTGGCGCCAGGGCGCGCCGAATACGAACGCAAAGAGCTCGGGACCCAGCGTGACAAGGAGCAACGTAGGATAAAGCCCTAATTGAAACAAGGGTTTTACCACACGGGCGGTTAAATGGGCCAAGCTCTGCGCTTGGCGACGTAGCGATGCTGCCCGCACGAAGAAGACTTGCCCTGTGGCCCCACCAAGCAGGTTAAGCGGCACGCTGAGCACCATGAATGCGCGTCCAAAAAGGCCCAGCACGTGCGCGTCGAAAAAAGTAAGCAGCAACAAGAACGGTAGGCGCATGCTGAGCGCATTAAGCAAAGCGGCTGGAAGCGTAAATAGCGGAAAGCGCCGATATCGATAGGCAAGGAAGGCTAGCGAAGGTAACGCGGTTGCAGGGGACATACCTGAACGGCGTAGGCGCCAACCGTAAAACAGCAAGGCGCTTAGGTGTCCAGCCAGAAATCCCCCAATTAATCCGCTGGCGCTGGTCTGCACAGGGGGAATGCCAGCCGCCAGGCGTAGGGCCGTGGTGCTGAGCGTACGCAATGCGGTCCCGGCTGCCAGCGTGCGAAAGTGTTCGCGGCGCATGAGCCACAGTTCAGCCAGGCGTCCGCTTCCCATCAGCCAGAGGGCTGGGGTTAGCCAAAGCGCCCACGGCAGGAGTGCTTCACCTCCCAGATGCTGGATCAACCCTGCACCCCAGAGGCTAAAAACCCCCCAGACCAACCCCGTGCTTAGCAACATAAAAAGGCATAGGCGCAGCAAACCTCGGGCCTCCAGCTCATTCTCGGGTAAGAGCAAGGCGTCCTCATAGCGCAGCGTGCCTACCACCAGGAGCAAGCTGGCCAGCGCAACAAATGCATCCGTCACTCCAAACGCTTCGGGTGTGTAGAGACGTGTCAGGACCGGCTGGCTTAGGTAAGCAAGCACAAGTGTCAGCGAAGAGCCCGAAAGCAGCGTTAGGAGTGGACCTCGGAGCGAACGGGCAGCCATGGGTGAAGGATTGGCATCAAAAGCAGCCATAGGCGTTTAGCGAAGCCCGGGCAGGCGACGCAGCAGCGTGTGCAGGGCAGATCGGTCGTATTCCAACCGAAAATACAACCGTAACTTTGGTTTAAAGCGCCGCTTAAATTCTGCAATAGAGGGCGTATTGGCGCCTACAAAGTCGAATATCTCGAATCCTTCTGCCTGTAGGCGTTGCCAAAGCTCCCCCAGCAGCACGGTCATGGCTGGTCCAGGCTCACTACCCGCTAGCCAATACCAGGCATGGGGAGGGTGAACTAGTAGGGCTACGGCAGCTTCAGGATAAGCCCGGTCATTGACCACTCCGAAAAGGCGCAGTAGACCCGAGGGAAGGAGCTCTTCAAGCAAGGTCCTCAGTTGCGTTTCTGGCAAAGGGGGGTGTCGGCGATGTCGCGCGTAGCTTAAGCGTACAAGTTGGGCTAATGCAGGTGCTAAGGCGGCGTCTTCTACGAAGTGATACTGAGCGCGGGCTTTTCGGAAAAGACGCCGAGGATTTTCTGACCAGTGTTCCGGTCCGCTGTGGGTGAGTGAAAGTTGATAAGTATATAGGGGCCGAGCTCGCCAACCGCGCCATAGCGCGGCACGTACATCAACCCATCCTGGGGGCAGGTGCAGGTCGATGCGGGCGTAGCGATGCTCCAGCAACTCGAGCAGTGCCGCAAGTTGCTCGGGGCTAGGCGCAGTAGCTGCGTGGCTGCGTAGGGCTGCATAAGGCAACAGGGGCAACTGCGCAGCCACGTGCCAAAGATGTTGGTGACGGACAAGAAGGGCTGTCGCCAGTACGTTTCTGTCAGCATCCGACAAAATCACCTCAACCCTGCGTCCAAAGTGCCGTGCCAGTGTTGTTAGCACCAAAGTCTGCGCAAACGGTGCAGGGCAAAGAAGCTCTAAGGCTTCCCACCGCTGCCGACAGAGGGGGTCGTCCAAGGTGCCTATGAACGCCTGACCTTTCAAAGTAAAGCCAAGCCGCTTACAGGATGTATTGGCTCAGGTCACGATTTTGCACAATCCCTGAAAGCCGTTTTTCGACCATGTCGGCATCGACCACGATCTTGCCGCCTTCAGGCACTTGATCGGGCACGTGAAACAGAATGTCTTCAAGCAGTGTGGTCAGCACGGTGTGCAGGCGCCGTGCCCCGATGTTTTCCACCTCTTCGTTGACGCGCGCGGCAATTTCGGCAATTTTACGTACAGCAGCGTCGGTAAACTCTAGCTCCACCCCTTCTGCTTGTAGCAAAGCTTGGTATTGCTTGAGCAGAGCGTTTTTGGGCTGCGTTAGAATCTTGTAAAAATCTTCTTCGGTTAGGCTTTTGAGCTCAACGCGGATGGGGAAGCGGCCCTGCAATTCTGGAATCAGGTCACTGGGCTTGGCTAGGTGAAAGGCCCCGCTGGCAATAAAGAGGATATGGTCAGTGCGGACCATACCGTACTTGGTCATTACGCTGCAACCTTCAACAATAGGTAGCAAGTCGCGCTGCACGCCTTCGCGCGAGACGTCGGGTCCACCATGCATATGGTCGCGTGCAGCGACTTTGTCGATCTCATCAATAAAGACAATGCCCGACTGCTCGACGCGCTGCAAGGCTTCACGGGTGATCTTGTCCATGTCGATCAGCTTTTGGGTTTCTTCCTGCGTCAGCAGCTCTCGGGCTTCAGCCACGGTTACGCGCCGTTTTTTGCGGCGTTGTCCTGCCAGGTTGCCAAACAGCTCTTGCAGGTTGAGCCCCATTTCTTCGATGCCTAGCGGGCCAAAGACCTGCACCATGGGGACAGTGTCGGCGGCAACTTCAATTTCAATCTCCCGATCGTCCAGCTCTCCAGCCTGCAGCTTTTCGCGAAAGCGCTGACGTGTGCGTTCCCGGGTTTCGGTTTCAGCAGTACTGTCGGCATTGGCTGGGGGTGTGGTTTGCAGGAAAAATCCGGGGCCAGCCACCATTTCCTTTCGGGACGCGGGTTGCGGTGGGGGAACCAAGATATCCAGAATGCGCTCTTCGGCCAATGCGCGGGCACGGTCGCGCACGCGTTGCTCGTGCTCTTCGCGTACCATATTGACCGCAATGTCAACCAGCTCACGGATCATGCTGTCTACATCGCGGCCCACATAGCCTACTTCGGTGAATTTGGTAGCCTCAACCTTGATAAACGGAGCCCCTGCTAGCTTAGCCAACCGCCGCGCAATTTCGGTTTTGCCCACTCCGGTTGGGCCAATCATGAGAATGTTGTTGGGCATAATCTCGTCCCGCATTTCCGGAGCGGCGTTGAGCCGGCGCCAGCGGTTACGCAGCGCAATAGCTACGCAGCGTTTTGCTTCTTCTTGACCGATAATGTATTTATCCAGCTCCGCAACAATTTCCTGAGGCGTTAATTCTCGCTGCTTCATGCCAGGCTCGCGTTCCATAGTAGGTTCCTCCAGCCGCTATTTGTAACCGTCAGCTCAAGACGTTGAAGGAGCAGGCGTGTTGAGCGCTTCAACGCGTGCTGTGTTAGAGAGCTCTTTGGTTTCGGTTATCTGTGTGGTAAAGGTTTCCCGGACGCGCTGCACATCCGGGTGCGCACTTTCTACAATAAGTACGGTATAGTCATAGGGGAAGCCGCGCCGCCGCTCTAAGCGAACGGCACCAGCAGCTTCTAAGCGATTAATCACTTCTTTGGGATCGATTTCGGGGGCAAAGGTTTCCGACATTTTACGAAGTAAGGGTGTAAGGTAAACTTCCTCGTAGCGACCAAAATGCTCTTCAATGAGCGCCAGCGTTTGAAGGGCTATAGGATCGTCGCCTAGCGCATGAAACGTGGGCGTAGCGGCTGATCGGCTTTCGGCAGTGCTTTCCAGGCGGGCTAGCAGGTGTCGGCTGCCTGTATGGTCCATGAGCATATGTGGGTCTAGCAGAGCCCGCTCGCCCAGTCGTTCCAGCACGTGGTCTTCGGGCGAAAGCAGCTGCAACAAGGCCACCTGCCGGCCACGCGCTCTGAGGTGCTCCAGTAGGGGTAAATACGAGCTGCGCCCGCTTACCACAATAAAAGCTTGAATTTCGGGATAGCTGTTTAGCGTGCTTAGGGCATCGACGCACAATTGCAGTTTGGCATCCAGGTGGTCGAGCTGAGGGATAAAGCACGGTGTTAGCCCTTGTTCAGCCAATGAACGTTGAATAAACAACCCGTCGGGTAAAGCCTCAAAGTCGCCGTAGACGCGGGCATGCACAACGCGCCACCGCCGGCGCAGTAAAAGGTAGCGCCGCAGGTTATAAAGTAAATCCGAAAGATAGCGGTCTGCAGGGGCGTCAGTGCTTACTTTCTGGGCAATAAGCGGGTACAGCTCTTCATAATCTACGAACAGGGCAGCGGGATAAACGGAGGGTTTGGAAGAACGCAAGCGATGCGGCATAGCACAAGGTTATTTTCAATTCGTGAAGGACCCAATCAAACAACGCCAGAGGCTTTAGGAAGCTTCAATTTCAAGGATTGTTAGCTCATGGTTGGTATAGATACAAATGTCGGCAGCAATCGAAAGCGCCTCTTGAACAATGGCCCGGGCAGACATATCTGGGCGATGTCGGCAAAGGGCGCGGGCAGCTGCCAGGGCGAACGGTCCGCCAGAGCCAATAGCCACGATGTCGTCGTCGGGCTCAATGAGGTCCCCGTTGCCGCTGATGAGTAAGAGCCGTTCTGGTGAGGCTACCGCCAACAAGGCATCCAGGCGTCGCAGGTAACGGTCGGTACGCCAATCTTTAGCCAGCTCGACGGCAGCGCGGGTCAGGTTGCCTCCGTGTTGCTGGAGCTTGTTTTCAAAGCGTTCAAACAGCGTTAGCGCATCGGCAGTTGATCCGGCAAAGCCAGCTAAAATCTTGCCATTGTAAAGGGAGCGCACCTTTTGGGCGCGCCGTTTCATAACGGTCGTGCCCAAGGTAGCCTGGCCGTCGGCGCCTAAAGCTACTTTGCCCTGATGCCGCACGCCCAGTACGGTGGTGCCATGTAGCGTTTTCTGCATAGGCTTGTCTGTGTGCAATAGCATGCGCAAAACTCGCATCGTGAACGGCTTCAGCACAGGGGTTGATCCCAGCGCTTACGGTCGGTAGCGGGCTAGGCGTTCGACAATGGCGTCTTGTGTGGCACGTACGCGTGCGGTTGAGACCGTATAGTGATTGCAAAACAAGACAAAAGCCAGCAGGCGTCCATCCGCGGCGCGGAGGTAGCCTGCCAGGGAGCTGGCGTTGCTTAGCGTGCCAGTTTTGGCCCGCACATTTCCTTGGGCCATGCCCTGACGGAGGCGATACTCCAGGGTGGTTCCGATTTGGCCACCAGCAGGCAACGACGCATAAAAAGCCTCCCAGACGTCGTGTTGCGGGTGCAGGGCCATGTAAGCCAGCAGGCGCACGGTAGCCTCGGGCGAAAGAAGATTCAGCTGCGAGAGGCCGGAGCCGTCGACCATTCGGATTTGGCTGGTATCAATCCCGGCCTTTAGCCAAGTGCGAGCTGCTGCAGCTAAGCCCATGGCAGCAGATCCTGGCGTACGTGTCGTGTCGGCAACCGGGCGTTCGGTGCCTAACGTGCGCAGTACCATCTCAGCATAAAGGTTTTGGCTGCGCTGGTTGACGATGCGGATCATCTCCCGCAGCGGTGGTGAAGTGTAGGTCGCTACGATCCAAAAATGGGGTTGGGTGTAATCAGGTTTTTCGGGCAGCTCGTCCACATCGACGGGCCGGCCCTGCACAACGATACCTTCGCGCGTCAGCACCTCCTGAAGGACGTGCACAAAGTAACGTGTGGGGTTGGATATGGTTAAGGATTCGGTCTCCACACGTCCTTCTGGCACTTGGCTGCGTAGTAGGATTGTGTTGGTGCCCGGCTTGCGTTCATAGCGTTCCCGGAGGGAGCGGTTGGGTGGCACGGTACGGGTTTGGTTAATAAGCTGCACGTAGGTTGTACGTAGCGGCTCCCAATGCAAGCGAGCTGGCCTCCCCGCGCGCGTTCCCTCAAGGGTGATATCGACACAATTATCATTGAACGAGAGGGCGCTGATTTCGGCAGCATACCAATAGGTTAAGTCATCCCAGCTCCACCCTGCGCCTAAAGGGGTATCGTCGAAGTAGTCGTCGTCACCAATGAGATCGCCGGCAATTGTGTGAATGCCGCGTTGCCGCAGGGAATCAGCCCAGGCGCGAAACAGTGCTGTACGATCGCCTTCGGTAAATCGCCCTCCAATAGCGGGATCGCCTGCACCACGCACGATCAGGTTGCCTTGTAGTACACCGTCGACAACGGGTCCGTCGGCCCAAAGGCGCGTGACGTAGCGAAAGTCTGGGCCAAGTTGCTCCAGGGCCGCGGCTGTGACGAACAGCTTGGCCACCGAAGCGGGAATGAAATTCTTGCGGCTATGTCGTTCGTAGAGTACTGTACTGTCACGCAGGTCCAAAACGAGCACACCCCAGTGGGCATTTCGGTATTCGGGTCTGTCCAACAGCCGGTCGATCGCTTGGCGCAGGGAAGCTGTTCCGTTTTGCGACCAGACCGCAGGGGCAAGCCCAAGCGTCAGCATCAATATCCCTAAGGAACGACGCATGGTAGGACGTCGCTGGGCTTTGTTAAGGTGCTGGCGTTTCCAGTAAGCGGCGTTCGGCATCGGGTGCTTTGAGTACGACAAAAACGTAGGTCGCTTGGTCTAGCGGAGAGGCGGGTTCCAAATAGATTCGCAAGGTGCCCTGCCCCGTCGGGCGGGTTACTTCAGTAACCGTTCCAATCGAAAAACCTGCTGGGAAAAGCTCACTGTAGGGTGCTGTGACCACCAGCATACCTGGTTCGACGGGTTCGGTACGGCTGACAAACTCCATCAGCAGCCGACGGGGATCTACACCATCCCACCGCACGACCCCCATCACGTCCAGGGCAGCAATGCGAGCAGCTACCCGAAAGTCGGTGTTTAGGTAAGGCAGGACGCGGGCGTAGTGGCGCGTAGCCAGGACAACGGTGCCGATGATGCCGCGGTCATCGACGACCGCCATGCCAGGCAATACCCCATCGTCACGGCCTACATCTAAGGTGAGCAGGTTTTGTTGGCGCGTGATGTCTTTGGTGATAATGCGGGCTGCCCGAAGCGGCAAAGTCTGTAGGCTATCGCGCAGCGCAAGCATGCGCATTAGGCGCTCGTTGGTGATTAGTGCCTCGCGCGCGCGGGCCAACTCGCCAGCTAGCCGGATATTCTCGGCACGCAGACGTTCGTTTTCTTCCAAGGCTCGGAAGTAGTGGCCTGCCCAGGCTAAGCGTGCCTCGACGCGTGCAGTGGCCTCGAGCGCTACGGCTCGCAATCCCCTCAGGATGGGTTCATTATGCAAAAGCAAAAGGCTTACTGCACAGCTGAGCGCTGCAAGGAGCAGGAGGCTATCGACGAGCCAGTTTTCGCGCGCCATGGATTACACGAGAACACGCTCGTAGCGGTCGAGGTCTTCCAAAACTTTTCCCGTGCCTCGGGCCACGGCGGTCAGGGGATCTTCGGCAACGTACACGGGCAATTCTACCCGGTTGCGGATTAGGACGTCCAGACCTTTAAGAAGTGCACCGCCACCGGTTAGCATAATGCCTCGTTCTAAAATGTCGGCCCCCAGTTCTGGCGGTGTGCGCTCTAGGCAGCGCAGTACAGCCGCCGCAATCTGACTGACCGGATCGCGTAAGGCTTCACGCACATCTTCTGAAGAAATTGTACGGATCTTGGGGATGCCGCTAACCAGGTCGCGGCCTTTGACCGAAAGCTCTAGCTCAGGATCCAGTTCGACCGCGCTGCCAATCTCACATTTGATGCGTTCGGCAGTACGCTGACCAATGAGCAGGTTATGGTTACGCTTGAAGTACTGAATGATGGCGCTGTCCATTTCGTCGCCACCAATGCGAATCGATTCGTTGACAACAATGCCGGCGAGCGCTATGACGGCAATTTCTGTAGTGCCACCGCCAATATCGACCACCATGTTGCCCACGGGCTCTTCTACGTTCAGCCCAATGCCAATAGCCGCCGCCATAGGCTCACTGATAAGGTAGACGCGCTTGGCTCCGGCATGCTCGGCCGAGTCCCGCACGGCACGCTTTTCCACTTCGGTAATGCCGCTGGGAATGCATACCACCATGCGACGGATCGAATGCATCCAGCGCGTTTGGACCTTTCGGATAAACCCCCGAATCATTTGCTCAGCCATCTCAAAATCGGCAATGACGCCGTCTTTGAGCGGGCGAATGGTTTCGATTTCCGGATGCGTCCGCTCGTGCATCTGAAGCGCTTCTCGGCCGATTGCAATCACCCGTCGGGTGCTGCGATGCAGCGCCACAATGCTGGGTTCGTTCAAAACAATGCCTTGACCCTTAATGTAAACCAGCGTATTGGCCGTTCCCAGGTCAATCGCAACGTCGGTAGAAAAGTTGAGCAGCCCCATGCGTGTCCTCTTTGGGTTTAAGCAGCCCCTGCTTGCCCTTTACCGGGTAGCAAGGGCGCACAGC
The DNA here is from genome assembly GCF_017908595.1 of Rhodothermus bifroesti. Classification (NCBI taxonomy): domain Bacteria; kingdom Pseudomonadati; phylum Rhodothermota; class Rhodothermia; order Rhodothermales; family Rhodothermaceae; genus Rhodothermus; species Rhodothermus bifroesti. The sequence goes on along the minus strand of NZ_JAGKTL010000004.1, from coordinate 159,791 downwards.
TAGATCATCTTTTGGCTGATGCAAGATAAAATATGGGCAGGCCTTGGCGTGCCACGTCCCGGCAGAAAACTACAAAAATCAAACCCGATTAGTGTGCAAAATGTCGTGTCCCCGTAAAGACCATGGCCACGTCGTGTGCATCGGCAGCCTGGATGACTTCTTCATCGCGAATAGAGCCTCCAGGTTGGATAACGGCACGGGCGCCATGGGCTACAGCGGCTAGTAGACCATCGGCAAAGGGGAAAAAGGCATCTGAAGCTACCACGCTGCCGGTAAAATGGTGCCCTTCTTGCAGGCCTTTGCGTACGGCGAGTTCAGCGGCGTCAACGCGGCTCATCTGGCCTGCGCCTATGCCGAGCGTAGCCCGATCGCGAGCGTACACGATCGCGTTACTTTTGACGTGCTTGACCACCCGCCAGGCAAAGTCCAGGTCGCGCCACTCGGCTTCGGTTGGTGCGCGGCGGGTGACGACGCGCCAGCTGGAGCGTAGCACAGACAGTGGGGGGAGTGCACTATCGGGCGTTTGGACCAACAAACCCCCGACAACCGTGCGCATTTGCAGTGTTTCCGAAACAGGGCGAAGCTGCTGAATAATGCGTCGATTGGCTTTTTGCTGCAGGAAAGCGAGGACGCCTTCGTCAAAGTCGGGCGCAATGATCACTTCCGTAAAGAGCTGGTCAATTGCCTCAGCTGTTTCCCGATCTAGAGGCCGGTTGACCACCACGATGCCTCCAAACGGTGAGCGTCGATCAGTGGCGAGCGCGCGCTGATAGGCAGCAACCAAAGTTGCTGCTGTCGCAACGCCACACGGATTGGTGTGTTTGAGGATGGCGCAGGTAGGATCGGCTTCCCGGAACTCTTCAATTAACCGCAGTGCGGCATTAAGGTCTAGGAGGTTGTTGTAAGAAAGCGATTTACCATGAAGCTGGCGAAAGAAGCGTTCCGGATGACCATAAAAGGCGGCCTGCTGATGGGGATTTTCGCCATAGCGCAAGCACAGCTTGCGAGGTAGCGCCAGCAGCAGCTGTTTCGGCAAAGGCTCTGAGGCAACAAAGGTTCTTTGAGCAAAGTATGTGGCAATCGCTTGATCGTAAGCAGCCGTGTGGGCAAAAGCTTTCTGCGCCAGTTGCCGACGCGTTTTCAAGGTAAGCGCCCCTTGGTGTTGCACCAGCTCGTTGGCGACGGCTTCATAATCGGCCGGATCAGTGACTACCGCTGTAAAGAAGAAGTTTTTAGCCGCTGCCCGAATCAAGGCGGGTCCACCGATGTCAATATTTTCAATGGCTAACGCCTCGTTTTCTGGGTCCTGCTGAATGGCTGCTTCAAACGGATACAAGTTGACGACGACCAAGTCGATGGGCACAAAGCCTTGTTGGGTTAGCTGGGCCAGATCTTCGGGCACATTACGACGGGCCAGCAAGCCTCCATGTATGGCTGGATGTAACGTTTTAACGCGCCCGTCGAGCATTTCCGGAAAACTGGTCAGCTCCGATACGTCGCGTACGGCTAGTCCAGCTGCGCGTAGCGTGCGGGCAGTACCGCCCGTTGAAATCAGCTCAATACCCAGCTTGGCCAGTTGCTGAGCGAACGTTACCAGGCCAGTCTTGTCAAACACAGAAAGTAGGGCCCGTCGGACGGGTTGTACCTCGGGGGGTGCTTCGTGCGTTCTGGGTTGGTGCAACATAGCTTTAAAGGGTTGAGGACGAAGGAGGGAGGATGCGTACATGGCGACCGTCGACCACGATGCGACCTTCGGCAAACAGCCGTAGCGCTTCGGGATAAAGGCGGTGCTCCACAGCGAGCACCCGGGCAGCTAACGTCTCGGGGGTATCCTCTGGGTAAACGGGCACGGGCTCCTGTAAAACAATTGGCCCGTGGTCGTACACTTCGTCGACCAGATGCACGGTAGCTCCGGTCCAGCGTACTCCATAGTTCAATACGGCCTCGTGCACACGGCGGCCGTACATCCCTGGCCCACCAAAGGCCGGCAGTAACGAAGGGTGCACGTTCAGGATGCGGTTCCGATACGCTGCCACCACATTGTCCGGGATTTTCTTGAGATAGCCGGCTAGCGCAATAAACGCAACCGCATGCTGCTGGAGCACCGCAAGCAACGCTTCTCCAAAGGCGGTTTCGGTAGGAAACGCGCCAGGGGAAAGGATGGCTGTTGGAATATTTCGGCTGTGGGCGCGCGTTAGCGCTCCTGCCGTAGCCCGGTCGCTAACGCACAGCACAACCTGTGCCGGTAGCCTACCGGCCTCAATTGCGTCGAGGATGGCCTGAAAATTGGTGCCGCTACCCGAAGCAAAGACGGCTAGCCGCATTGGCGAGGGTTCGCTGTGGGGCTTCATAGTATTCAGGCGGTTGCCGTCTCAGTATAGGCATGTTTAGCGTGCCGTTACTGAAAAAATTGCAGGAAAAGCTTTTAGACAAAAGCACACGGGCTCAACGAACTACTGGTTCCAAGAGCCTTAAGGTGGCCGTGTCTCCATGGGCTTGTAGGCAGGCTTGCGTGCCTATCGGCAGCGTATTTTTCTGGGGTTGGTGACCATAGGGAAATCCAACCACCACCGGATAAGAGGCTTGACCAAAGTAGTCTTCCAACACTTCACCCAGCGTAAGCGAGGGCGTTTCCGAAACCGGATCGGATTTCGTGAACTGGCCTAGCACGACGCCGGCTAAGCGATCAAGCACGCCGGCCAAGCGCAGCTGTGCCAGCATGCCATCGATGCGATAGGGCGCTTCGCCTACATCCTCTAAAAACAAAATGCTCCCGGTCAGATCGGGCAGGTAGGGGGTCCCCAGCAGCCGAACCAGCACCGAGAGGGTTCCGCCTACAAGGGGGCCCTTGGCATCGCCTGGACGCAGTACGTGCAGCTTCGCCGAACCCACAAGCGGAAGTGGATCTGGCGTTGCGCCTTGAGCCAGCTCCCAGAAACGGGCCTCGGTTTCTGTATCGAGTACGGGCCAGTCGACGGCCACCATTGGTCCAGAAAGTCCGGGAACGCCTGCTTGGGCAAGTACAGCCAGCTGAAGTGCGGTAATGTCGCTGTAACCGATAATTAACTTGGGCATGCGGATTGCTGCCTCATAGTCCAAGAGCGGGAGCAGTCGTAGGCAGCCGTAGCCACCCCGGGCGCAAAAGATGGCGTGTATGTCCGGCCGGCGAAAGTAATGGTTAAGCTCTTCGGCCCGCAGCACATCACTGCCGGCCAAATAGCCACGCTGTGCCGTAAGCGTACGTCCACGCTCGATCTGAAGCCCAGCTTTTTCCAAGCGTGCAATGCCGACTTCAAGCGCTTGGACGTTTTGTGGAGGGCTAGCTGGGGCCACAACCGCAACCCGAGCGCCTGCCTTAAGTGGCCGAGGAAAATGACGTGCTAAAGCCATCCACGACGCCAAAATCCATACAACATGCCCAGGCCCAACCCCAACATGAGCAATAGTACGGCCGGATACCCGTAACGCCATTCCAACTCGGGCATGTATCTAAAATTCATACCGTAGATGCCTGCCAGAAAGGTAAGTGGAATAAAAATAGTCCCCACCATGGTCAGCACTTTCATGATTTCGTTCATGCGATGGCTCAGCCGGGATAAGTATACATCGGTCAATCCTGCAAGCAGCTCGCGCAGCGACTCAATAATATCGATTACCTGCACTACGTGATCGTAAGTGTCGCGCAAGAACGTGCGGGTCTCGGGCGCAAGCAAAGGGGACTCGAGCCGTTGCAATTCGCTAAAAACTTCGCGCAGCGGCCACACTGCTCGGCGCATGGCAATCAGTTCTCGTCGAAGGCTAGCCAGAGCCCGTTGGACTTGGGGGCTAGGGTCCTCCAGGATGTGGGCTTCAAGCTGCTCGGCGCGTTCACTAATGGCCTCAAGTACCACAAAGTAGTGGTCTACAACAACGTCGAGCAACGCATAGGCCAGGTAGCTGGCATCACGCTGACGCAGGCGACCAACCTGCTGGCGCAGCCGAACGCGTATAGGATCAAAAACATCTCCTGGGCGCTCTTGCAATGTTAAAACCAAGTCTTGGGTCAGAATCAAGCTGATTTGCTCGGCTTCAACCAACCCCTGCACCTCATTAAAGGTTAGCATGTGGCAGACTACGTAGAGGTAGCCCTGGCCCTCTTCAAACTTCGGACGCTGACCGATGCTGACAATGTCTTCGAGCGTTAGGGGGTGAATGGAAAGTAGCTTGCCCAGCTGGTGGATGAGCTCAATGTCGTGCAGGCCAGTTACATCAATCCACGTTACGGCTGGGCGGGATGTTTCTGCCAAAACACCCTCGAGTTCATCAGGCCGAAGCGATCGCTCAAAAAGTTGTTCGGCATCGTAAGCGATCAGGTGTAGCGTAACAGGCTCGGTCGGTGGTACCTCGGGGGGCAAAAGCGTGCCTGGCGGCAGGCCGACTTTGCGCCGCCTCCGAGCTAGCATGTGCCGAAACTGCGAAAGCGCTTGGGTCATTGGAGCGGGCGATCAGGTGCAGCAGAAAACGATGTAGGCGGCTCATGCCCCGTCTCGGCTAGCTGCTGGCGCAGCCGCCGGATTTCACGAGCGCGCTTCAGCTGTCCAGGAATCATGGCCAACATCCCCACCAGCGCCCCTAAGATGAAGCTCACAAAAATGATTAACGCGGCGGTCTGCTCAACTTGGTATGGTCCTAAGCGCACCGTGATATAGCTCGGGTTTTGAAGCGCAAAAATCAAGGCAGCCAGCGCAATCAAAAGTGCTAAAAGCAAAAACGAAGCGCGCATGTCTAAAGGACTTTTTGTGTGCGCATAATGCACAAAATACTTACAAATGTGCCTTGAAGCTCAACGTGAAATTAAAAATCACGTAACTAAACGCGATTTCCAGGTCACGCGCTTGCGCCAATGTGCTAGGGCCGAGTCGAGCTGCAGCACCCAGGCCAACAGGTGCGATACGGGTGATAGCAGGCTTAGCCAAAGGGGATGACCCATAAGGCCATCCACAAAAAGCTTGAGGCCTACAATCGAGAGCAAAAAGATCCAGTTCACTAAGGGTGCCCACACCAACGTGAATCCGTAGCCAATCCAAAGGAGCATAAACGGCATCACACGACCTCCCATGAGCAGATAAGCGTTTTTGCGAAAGCCTTGCCAGGCCGCTTTCAGCGAAGCATACATGTACACCGCCAGTTCCTGGCGCAGGTCAAGCATCACGGGAATCAGGCCATGCTGCTTTAGGTAACGGCCAATTTGAACGTCTTCGAGCACCTCGTTTTTATGGTGGCGGTGCGGCTCGAGCTGATGGTACGTGGTGGCGTCGATGAGCCAGCACTGGCCGTTGAGCGCTGCCAGCAATGGATGGCGTACGCGGTGCACCAGTGGCCAAGGTAGTCCAGCCAGGATCATCAAGGGCACTAGGCTAACGAGAAGCTGGCCACCCCCACGCATTTGAGGAAGTGCTGTAACCACCGTGCTTGTTGGCAATGCCCGGTAGCGAGCAACAAGGCGCCGCAGTGCATCCGGACGCAGCAGTTCGGTATCGGCGTCCAGAAACAGGTAGAGCGTTCCGCGTGCCTTACGTGTAGCCTGGTAAAGGGCATGTACCTTGCCCACCCAGCCTGGCGGCACGCCCTCGCCACGCAGCACACGTAGCCTAGGATCGCTACTGTAGCGGCGGAGAATAACGGGCGTAACATCTTCGGAAGCGTCGTCGTACACAATGAGCTCTAGCTTAGGATAATCCTGACCCAGTAAACTGGGAAGCAAGCGGCTTAGGTTAGCGGCTTCGTTGCGGGCTGGGACTAATACCGACACGAAAGGCCACGCGTCACCTGCTGGCTTAAAACGAGCATGCTTTTGAAGATAGCGCCAATTGGCCAAAAGCACGATCCAGAGCAAAAGGTGAAGTGCGCTAAGAAAAACAAGTAAGAAACTCATGTGGCGCTATGGCGAATAGCTTTTCGAAAAAAACAGACGTTAAATTTCCCTTCAGCTTTAGCAGTTTGCTTGGGTATGCTGGCCGTCGTGCCTCCGGAGTACTTTCCGCGGCTAGAGCGGATAGCGTTGGCGCTGCGCGCTCACCGTGTCGTGCTGGCCGATACGTTCCAGTACAGCCGGCAGTCGTTCCATAACCGCACGCGACTGCGCAATCCGCAGGGGTGGCAGTGGCTTTCGGTGCCGTTACGGGCCCATCAGCACGGCAAGCCGATTTACCGGGTTTTATTGGGTCAGGATCCCTCCTGGCGACGTCGTCACTGGCGCGCCTTCTGCTACAATTATCGCACGACCCCGTATTTCGAGTTTTATGAGCCTCGTCTAGAACGCCTCTTTGCGCACACGTGGACCCATTTGGGAGAGCTGGCTTCGGCAACGTTTGTGCTGACGCTTCAGCTTTTTGAAATCCAAACGCCGGTTGTGCGCGCTTCTGAGCTAGCCGATCAGCCTGCTACAGTAGAAACTATAGCCCGCCTGCTTGCTGCGGATACGCTACTCTTACCTGAAGCCACGGCTCGCATTGACCGAGGCGCGGCGGCTTGCGTCTACACGCTGCGGTTTGAGGAGCCCATCTACCGCCAAAACTTCCCTGGCTTTTTTCCTGGCATGGCTGCTCTGGACCTGTTGTTTAACCTTGGTCCTATTGAAGCGCGGACGTTGTTGCTCCAACAAAGCCAGATTGAGGCGGAGCAACCATAAAAAACCCCGGCCGCGAGGACCGGGGTGGTGCGGAAGATTCCCAAAACGCCGAGGAGGAGAAGCGTCTTGGGACAAGACGTCTACGAAGCAGCAAGATGCAGGTTGCATGTAGTTAACGTGTTAGAGGGTCATTTTATTATTCTGCCTGGGCTAAAGAGTACCCGGGCTGCCCTTCAAACGTGTAGAGGTGCTCCGTTTTAATAAAATCTAGACCTGCCTCGTGAAGCCTTCGGAGTAAGTCGAGGATTTCTAGAGGTGTGAGGTTTTCCTGAGCAGCGACAAAACGGCAGCGCCAATGGTCGGTGCAGAACGTTTCGGGTAGACCGCCGGGATAGACTTTCACGCCACGGTTAGTAATGACGTGCAGACGGAAAGCTTCGCCCGCCAGCGCCTCTAGCGTACGGCCTAGCACCTCAGGATTGCGCCCCTCCGCATCCCAGTCGAGGAACACGTCAACGCCTACGAGTTGTTTAGGCTGGCGTGGCACTGGGTGGATGGCGACCGATATTCCAGGCTTGCGGAAGTGCACCGGCTTAAGATGCTGCGGCTCTTGTCCTAGGCGAGCAATGACGGCTTCGGCAAAGGCTTGCGTACCGACCTTCTGGCGACTTTTGCCAGGCCGATAAATGTCGGCTGTATGGATCCCGTCTTCGATGGTGCGCAGCCATGCGTTCTCAATGCGTGCGGCTACGTCGGCCAGCCCCAAGTGCACCAGCATCATGACGGCTGCATTGAGTAGCCCAGAAGGGTTAGCTACATCTTTCCCAGCAATGTCGGGAGCCGAGCCATGGATGGCTTCAAACATAGCCGCATGGGTTCCTACGTTTGCCGACCCACCTAACCCTACCGATCCGGCCACCTGTGCGGCAATGTCGGACAAAATGTCTCCGTAAAGGTTGAGCGTGACAATCACGTCGAGTGTTTCCGGGCGTGCAGCCACCAGCGCTGCACCGATGTCGATAATGCGGTGCTCTGCTTCGATTTCGGGATAGGCTGCGGCAACCTCGTCAAAGATGCGGTGAAACAGCCCGTCTGTCATCTTCAGGATGTTATCCTTGGTCATGCAGGTTACTTTCCGACGGCCATAGGCGCGGGCGTACTCAAACGCATACCGAATGATGCCTTCGCTGCCTGGGCGCGTAACCAGTTTAAGGGCCTGCACCACCTCGGTTGTTTGCCGATGTTCAATTGCCGCGTACAGGTCTTCTTCGTTTTCTCGAACGATTACCAGATCGATGTTGGGATAAGGGGTTTCAACATACGGATGCAGCGACTTGGTTGGTCGAATGTTGGCAAATAGTCCAAGTGCTTTACGGATGGTCACGTTGAGGCTTTTGTAGCCTTTGCCTTGAGGCGTAGTAATTGGCGCTTTGAGAAAGACGCGGTTGCGGCGCAGCACTTCCCAAGCCTCGTCTGGAATGCCCGAGGTAATGCCGCGTTGGTAGACTTGTTCGCCAATTTCGATGACGTCGTATTCAAGCGGCGCGCCAGCAGCCTCAAGCACGGCCAGCACAGCCCTCATGATTTCGGGGCCGATGCCGTCTCCGTAAGCAATCGTCACGCGGTGCGTTGGTGTCATTTTTCTAAGGGATCGGTGCTCTAGGTTAGTTGGGGAAAGCGCTGAAGGTACTGTAGCGAAGAGGTAGGGTCTTGCTGCTCCAGTTGCTTAAGGCGCTGGCGTACTTCGGGTTTTTGGAGGAGACGGGCTAAGTAGTAGGTGCCCCCAAAGGCCAGTGCTAGGGCCAGCAGTAGTAGGCCGATCACCAGTGCACGCGAGGCTACTGGGCCAAGCGCGCGGCCTGAAGTTCTCCGCTCAAGCTCTGCAGGCAAGCGAGCTAGCAAGGCACGCAGACCGTCCTCATACACTTGTTGCTGCGCTTTGGCTAGCGGCATCCACTGCCGCTGGCGCTCGGCTTGCTCTGGCCATTCAGGAAGTTCTTCAGTGACTTCCATAAGGTACACGTCCACCCAACGCTGGTCGCCTGGACGGCCATGCAGATAACACCCTAAGGGTTCTGGATCGATACGACCGCGCAGGCCGGCCTCTTCAAAAGCTTCTTTACTCGCAGCTTCCTGTGCCGTTTTTTTTCCAACATTGCCCTTAGGAATAACCCAGCGACCTACGGTACGCGAGGTTACCAGCAGCACTTCAAGTTGCCCATTGTGCCAACGAAACGGTAGCACGCCAGCTTGACGTTTGCTTCCCATGCGCATTACAGGGTTCCGATCGTGAGGCCAAAACGGAGGCTTCGCGGCGCAGCCGGTTCGAAGTAGCGTCCCCCACCGGCATTGACCACCACCGAGCCCACATAATGCCGGTTGCTTACATTTTGTACCGAGACAAAAGGCTGCACCCGAAAGCCAGCCACAAGCGAGCGTTGGGCGCCTAGGGTTAGATCAAAAATGACGTAGCCGCTTACGCGAATGCGGTTGGCATCGTCAGCGTAGAAAGGTCCTACAGCGGTTGCCGTGCTTTCAATCCAAAGCGGCCCGGGCATATAGCGTAGTGCAAGGAAGCCCCGATGACTGGGCAGGCCGGGAATGTGATTGCCGCGTAGGGCCGCATCTTCAAACCTAAAGCGGCCGCCTGTATACGAAGCACGCACCTGGAGCTTAGGTAAAAGCTGTGCCTGCAACCAGGCCTCAAGGCCATACTGGCGACTACGTCCGGCATTACGATAAAACGTGCGGCCATCGGCTTCTAGCTGAAAGGGTAAGAGGCGACCGCGTACCCATTGGTAAAACAGGGTCAGGTCCGCCTGAAGCTTCGAGCTATGGTGACGCCAGCCTAGCTCAAAGCCATAAAGCTGTTGCGGCTTGAGCTCTGGGTTGAAGCCGCTGTGGCCATCGGGTCGGTTGACCAACTCTGTGGTTGTTGGCGACTCGAAAGCCGTGCCAAAAGTAGCAAAAAGCTCTTGCGTTGCTTGTAGGCGATAGTGCACGCCGATTACGGGGGTCCAAGCCATGAAGCGGCGATGACCAGACTGATCGCCATCGACAAACCGGTAGTCCGAGAGGGTAAAGTACAGGTAACTCATACGCAGGCCTGCCAGAAAGCTCAGCGCAGCCGACAGCTCATGTTGGCCCAGAGCAAACAAGGCCAGTTCACTAACACGTTCTTGCTGATCGAGGAGCAGCGTGGGGCCAGGTCGACCGGTTTGGTTGGTGAAGTTTTTCCGCTTGTCGTCCTGGAGCATAAAGTCCAGCCCTGCACTGAAACGCCAGGACGTCAGGGTACGCGTCACTGTAGTGCGCATCCCGGCTGCCTGGCGCTGCAGCTGAATGTATGCGTAGGGGAGGGGGTTATCGAGCTGGCGCAGCAGGCCAAAGAGGGAAAAATTAGCGGTATGCGTTTCGGCATGCTGCATAAACGTAGCTCCAAGTTGGGCTTGGCGGCTCGTTTTCCCCGCTCGGGTTTGTATGTTGCGAGCACTAGCCTGCCGTGGGTTGCGAGCGACTTCTTCGGCAGTGAGAGAGCCGGGATGCTCGGCATCAAGCCAAGCGGCTGCAGCGCTGAGGCGTAGCAGGCTGCTTGGCGTAAGCCCAAAGTGCGTTTGTAGACCCAGGCGAGTGAGGCGGGTATGGCTGTAGACGCGGTAGCCCTCCTGGTCTAGATGCGAAGCATGAACCACTAGAGCATGAGGACCCAAGCGCGTAGCGACCTCACCGTCGATGCGGCGCAATCCGTAGCTACCAGTGATCAGACGCCCGTGCACACCGGGCTGCAAGGGTTCAGGCCAAGTGGAAAGCACCAGCGCACCGCCACTTCCGTTGCCCCAAAAGACCGCAGAAGGCCCGCGCAGCAATTCTGCCCGGCGAACGAAAACGGGGTCCACAGGATCCAAGACTGCCTGGCCGTCGGGCATGGTTAAAGGAATGCCGTCGAGGATGACCTGCACGCCACGCAGTCCAAAAGCAGCCTGCCAGCCGGCACTGCGGATAATTAAACGTTCCCCTAGGGCGTAGTTTTGACGGTCGTTTAGCCACAAGCCTGGCAGCTCCCGAAGCGTTTCGGTTAACGTTAAGGAAGGGGTAAGTGCAATTTCCGGTCCGCGCCGCGTCAGCGTTAGGAGCGGCAGCGCGTCCCCTAGTCGCGTTGTTGTACCACGCGTGGCCTCAACCACGAGCGGCGGTAGGGCAATAACGCGCAGCGAGTCTTCGGTCTGTAGCGTATCGGGCCGGAGCGGCTGTGCATGGACAGCCATGCTAAGGCCCCAAGCAACCCATATCCCGTAAAACACAGACATTTGCATGGCGATGCAAAGCTTACCAACCGATACGTCGGCGGGGGGGTTGAAGCGAAGAACTTTCCGAGGGTGTGCCCCATCCTGACACCGTACGGAGGGTAGGTATGGTCTTTTCTGAGGAGACTTCTGGGGCACGGGAAGGTGCTGTTACTTCCAAAGTTGGCTGAGGTATTGACGGGGTTTCTTGTTGCATAGCCAACAAGGGACTTTCTTCGTAGTGTGTGATTGTCGTTCCCGGATAATAAAAGGCTAAAATTTGCTGGTAATTGTGCCCTTGGCGGGCCATTTCCAACGCACCGTACTGGCTCAGACCTACACCGTGGCCAAAGCCTTTACCCTCGAAGCGATAGGTGTTGCCTTCGCGTTGTGCTTGGAAAAACGTGCTGCGTAGGGTATGACGACCAAAGTGATCGTTGACCAATAGGCGAAACTCATTCGCTCGGATGCGCAAAGGAGGCTGGCCTTCGCGCAGCAGTTCGATCGTAGCCACACGGCCATCGGCGCTGCGCTCGCCGATCCGAAATCCTGTGATGCGTGTGCCGTATCGCTGCGAAAGCACGTGAAGTAGCCGGTCACGTGGGATCAAAACCTCCCAGCGCTGATAAGGACTAGCTTGATCATAGGGATCAGGCTGGCCACGCAGGTAGGGTTGGGGTAGGCCATCCCAGACGGTTTCGTTATTCGCGGTGTGCCCACCACTTGAGGCCGAATATACAGCCTCGATCAACGTACCCTGGTAGGTAAGCACTTCCCCCTGCGTTTGCCGCACGGCTTCACGGATTAGCGGCGTAACGCGATCGATGCCTTCATACATCTGATGAGTTTCATAATCTACGGCCTCTTGCGCAGTGTCGGGGTGCAGCATGCGGCGCAGCGCATAGGTCCGGACGGCAACAGCCAGGGCTTTGGTGCTTTCCAGGTCGTCGAATTGATGCTCGCGGGCTACAACAGCTGCCACATACGCTTCAAGGGCTACGTAATTGACAATGGAAAGTCCCGCATTGCCTTCCGGAGCAATGCGAAGCCATCCAGGATACGTAAAAGGGCCTGCGTTTTGGCGGCTGCGCTGGGCTGCTAGGCGCAGTAGTCCGCTGCCCGTAGGTTGTATGCGAATCCAGCGGGCAAAGAGCGTTCCCCCTGGCGTGCGTAGCCGAAGCTCTGGGCCTCGTCGGTCAACCTGAAGCGAGGCGCCGGCAGGCAGACGCAGGAGCGGCTGCGTGTAGTTTTCGGCAAAAAGCAGCGCATCGGCTTCTACTGCTGTAACTTCCAGCGTTTCTGGGCTTAGCTGTTCAAATAAACGCACGCGTAGCGTATCGGGCTGGGCTGTTGCCTGCAGGGCTCCCCAGCATAGCAGTCCTAGCAGTACGCGTAGATGCACGCTCACAGCACTAAGCGGTCTTTGAGTAGTTTGGACCGTTCGCGACTGGCTATCACCTCGTGATTTCCCGTAAGCAGCAGCTTGTAGCGCCCGCTAAACCAGGGCACCAGCTCTCGTATGTGGCGCAGCTGTACAATGGCTGATCGGTGTACCCGCATAAATGCCTGGGGATCCAAACGCGCCTCCAGCTGGTCCAGCGTGTAGCCGACAAGGTGCTGGTGCAAACGGGCATGGGTATCTTCTTCAAGAACGTACAGCCGCGTGATGCCGTGGTGGATTTCAGCCGATACCAGGCGCTCAACGGGGACAATCAAGATGCGATCTCGGTAGGGGATTGAAAGCTGCTGCAGGTAGCCTCCTTCGGGTACAGGTGTCGGCGGCCCAGCAGCGCGCTGCTGGCTTTCGAGCCAATCTAAAAGCTGTGACAAGCGCTCCTCTTGGGCTTTACGTAAGGCCGCGGCCTGCCAATGCTCAACGCGGCTAATGGCTTCTTGGAGGCGCTCTTGGTTGACAGGCTTAAGGAGATAGTCAATAGCATGAGCTTCAAAAGCCTTCAGGGCATAGTCGTCGTACGCCGTGGTAAACACTACAAAAGGACGGCGGTCTGGATCGATACGCTCTAGCACCTCAAAGCCATCCAACTCAGGCATGCGCACGTCAAGCAAGAGCAAATCGAAAGGCTGCTGGTGTAGTTTAGCCAAGGCTTCAAAGCCATCGGCCGCCTCTTCAAGAAGCGTTAGCCTGCCCGATGCAACGAGCGGTTCAAGCAGTTTGCGTAGCCGCTGTCGGGCAGGAGGTTCATCGTCAACAATTAACACGCGCAGCATGGCATTAGACGGTTTAGGTTGGCGCACGTTACGGGGCAGTGCTTATGGGAACGTAGAGCCACACGCGTGTGCCTTGCCCCGGAGCGCTCTCAAAACGAAGCAAATCACTCCGGCCGTAAAGCTGTTCCAAGCGTTCGGCCACGTTGCGTAGTCCTATGCCAAAAAACGGCAGTCGCCCCTGGACCTGCCCATTTTGTTCCCAAAGTGCCGGGATGCCTATCCCCGAGTCCGCAACCAGCACTTCAAGCAAACCGTCTGGTAGGCGACGCGCTTGAATGTGCAGCGTTCCTCCCTTCCGCAGTTTGCCTAAACCGTGTTGAACGGCGTTTTCGGCCAGTGTTTGAACAGCAAAAGCAGGAATAGAGGCTGCGCCAAGCCCTGGTTCTACTTCAATGTGCACACGCAGCTTGCGTCCAAAGCGGATTTGCTCGATGCTCAGGTAGTGGCGTACTAGCGTGAGCTCTTCTTCCAGTGTTACAAAAGGACGGGCGCTGGTATGGAGCGTGTGTCGAAAAATTGCTGCTAAGTGTTCCACAACAGCCTCGGCTTCATCTGGACGCTCTGTAATGAGCGCGGCAATCGTATTGAGGGTGTTGAACAAAAAGTGGGGGTTGATTTGTGCACGTAAGGCCACCAGCTGCGCTTCGGCACTCTGGCGGATCAGCATTCGCTCTCGTTCGACCAAGTGGAGCCGTTCAATAGCCAAGGCCAGCTGGCTGCTCAAGGCGCGTAGCAAGTCAAGGTCTTCGAGGTTGAAAAAATCTCTTCGGTCGCGTTTGGCCCCTAAAGCGAGCACTCCTAAAGGTTGGCCATCCCCTAGGATAGGGATCAAGAGCGTTATGCCACGACTTTCTAGCAGCTGGGCTTGTGCTTCAGGTAGGCGGCTTTCGTTGAGTTCTGGATTGCGGGCCCAAATGCGACCTTCTTGATAGATAAAAGGCCAAAGGGCCTCAAGCACTTGTTCGGTCAGGTAAGGCGGTTCTGGATGATAGGCACTGCTAATCCAGCGTTCGGTTTCTGCAGGTCGGAAAAACAGCCGGGCTGAGCGTACGCGAAACGCCTCGCCTACGACTTCCACTGTCTGCTGTGCTAGGGCTTCGTAGCTAAAGATGTGGCGTAGCTGCTCCTGGAATCGGCTGAGCATTTGGCGGGTGCGTTGCCGCTCTGTAGAAAAAACCGCAGGTAGCTCGCGCTGCAGCCAGCGAGCCATCCGTTCAAAAAAGATCAATAGCAGCACCACATACACGCCACCCACAACCTGCCAGGGCGTTGTGGTGCGGGCCAAAACTGGCTCTATCAGCGACATGCCTCCTACAAAAGCCAGAAAAATTAAACCTAAAACTGTGCTATAGCTGAGTGTGCGTTCCAGTACCAGATCCACTTTGCCCAGCTTTAGCGTAGCCAGCGAAACAAGTCCTACGGGCGCAACCGAAAGCAGCTGAGCACTGACAATCAGCCAACCCACCGCACTGTCGCTGACCAGCCCCAAAAGCGGCACTACATCCAACACCGAAAGCCCTAGCAGGACAGCAAAGCCAAAAGTCAGCAAGCTGCCCGTGCGGTTCCACCTCCTAGAATCTCCACTTCGGCGTCGGGGTATCCATAAAATCAGCCCTGCCGTTAGGCTGATGTAGCAGCAGGCATAAAACAAAATGGGAGCAACAAAAGCCTCGAGCGTTACTGGCAGCGGGATAGGCCGAAAGGTAGCTGCCACCACAGCCAACCCAAGTACCAAAGGGGGAAAGTATACGCTCCAATGCCATGGCGTATAGATGAGGTGAAGCTCCTGAAGCATGTAGCGCAGCAGCAGGACCGGAAACCCAATCCAGCCTACCAATCCCGTGAATGTCAGCAGTTGAAAAGCACGATCGGTCATTCCCCCTGGAAGCGGTGGGCCAAAAAATTGGATAATCAGCAGGCGAAGCAAGTTGCTCCCAATCCAAAGTGCTGAAACCAAAATAAGCAGCAAAGACCATCGGGCCCGAAGACCTCGCCGAGCCAAAGGAAAGACTAAAATCAAGGCCAGCACGTGTACAACAGCACCTACGACAAAACCCCACAGCGAAAACTGCCATAATGAAGCCGAAAGCGGGTAGAGAAACGTTGGATAGCGCGTAAAGCGCACGCGCAGCTCTAAGTAGTTCCCGTCGCGGAAGAGGGCATATGTATGTACGCTTCCCGGCGCCAGGCCATCAATAGCCCGCTTGAGATCCTCGACGTTGAAAAACTGCTGGAAGTCCAACAGGTAAAATACATCGCCTGCCTTTATACCGGCTCGTGCTGCTGGGCTTTGGGGAAAGACGTAAGCGGCTACAATGCGGCCTTCGCGCTCTTGCCAAACTACCCAGTCGAATCCCCGTGGGGGCGCTTCAGGAAGCGCCCCCACAAGCCGTACTAGCCGCCAGCCGTCGTAGGCTATACGCCCGACGGGCCAAAGCGTTAGCAACGCCACTAAGCTTAACAGTCCAGCAATCCGCAGTCGGCGTGGAAGACGCACGGGGGGTCTGAGGTAGGCGGTTGGCTCTTTGAGAAAATTACAAAAAAGAAGGCAGGATCCTTTGCTGGCTATGGACGCGATCGGTTGAAATCCCGATCAAACGATCTGGCAGCGTGCTAAAGCGTTGCCTAAGCAAAAGGCCTACGAGATCATGTGGATCGATACGCACGCACACCTCTATCTAGACGCTTTTGATGCCGATCGGGAGGCGGTCATAAACCGAGCCCGAGAGGTTGGGGTAACAGCGATTGTGATGCCTGCCATCGATGTGGCTTCGATACATCGGGCACTCGCATTATGCGATCGCTATCCCGACTGCTATGTCATGGCCGCGCTCCATCCTGCGGAAACCCGCACGGCTACGGAAGCTGACTTTGCGGCTATTGTTCAGCTCTGTGACGATCCACGCGTTGTGGCCATTGGCGAAAGTGGTTTGGACTATTACTGGGACCGTTCGTTTATGGCCCGCCAGCAAGCATTTCTCCGAAAGCATATCCGGTTAGCTATAGAGAAAGACTTACCGTTAATTTTGCACAACCGGGATGCTTCGGAGGATCTCGTACGCATTTTGCGAGAGGAGCGTGCAGCTAGTCGTCATCCAGAGCGATTGCGCGGCATTTTCCACTGTTTTACCGGACCGGCTTGGGTAGCCGAAGCGGCTATGGAGCTGGGCTTTTTGCTGGGCATTGGAGGCATTGTGACCTTCAAAAACAGTGGATTGGCAGATTTGGTGCGCGAGTTACCTCTGGAGCATCTGGTACTGGAAACAGATGCGCCGTTTTTGGCACCGGCCCCTTACCGAGGAAAGCGTAACGAACCAGCCTATGTGCGGTACGTGGGGGAAAAGGTAGCCGCACTTAAGGGCGTTACCCCTGAGGTGGTAGCCCAAGTTACTAGCGCCAATGCCAGGCGGCTTTTTCGACTCCCTGAGCCTTAAAAAAGCCCCGGCGACGGGGGATATGCCGTCGCCGGGGTAGTGCCCATCTATCTTCAGCGTAAGCGCCTTAGGCGCTTACGACTTAGAGCGATCATTTTCGTCGATCACTTCGTAGTCGGCCTCGCGGACGCCACCTTGCGCCGAGCTGCCGTCCGAAGTCTGGCTGGCGGCTTGTTGGGCCTGGTAGAGCTCTTGGCTGGCCTCATTCCAAGCCTGGTTGAGCTGCGCGATGGCCGAGTCGAGCTCGTCAAAGTTGCGCGCCTTGTGCACTGTTTTGAGGCGCTCGAGGGCCGATTCGATCTTGCTGCGCTTAGGCGCAGGAATTTTGTCGCCGTAGTCACGCAGGTTCTTTTCGGTCATGTAGATAAGCGAGTCGGCCTGATTGAGCTTTTCAACCTGCTCACGCCGCTTCCGGTCTTCGGCGGCATGCCGGCGTGCATCCTCACGCATCTTTTCAATTTCCTGCGGCGTCAGGCCGCTGGAGGCCTCAATGCGGATGGACTGCTCTTTGCCGGTTGCCTTGTCGCGAGCCGACACGTGCAAAATGCCGTTGGCGTCGATATCGAAGGTGACTTCGATCTGTGGCACGCCCCGCGGTGCTGGAGGAATACCGTCAAGGATGAACCGCCCCAGGCTGCGGTTGTCGACAGCCATCTCACGGTTCCCTTGCAGGACGTGGATTTCGACCGAAGTTTGGTTATCCGAGGCCGTCGTAAAGATTTCGCTCTTGCGGGTGGGGATGGTTGTGTTGGCCGGAATAAGTACAGTCATCACACCGCCGAGCGTCTCAATGCCCAGGTTGAGCGGTGTTACGTCCAACAGGAGCACATCGTGCACTTCCCCCGCAAGTACGCCCGCTTGAATGGCGGCGCCCACTGCCACAACTTCGTCGGGGTTGACCGACTTGTTCGCTTTCTTGCCAAAGAACTCCTCAACGGTCCGTTGCACCAGCGGAATCCGCGTCGATCCACCCACCAGGATCACTTCGTCGATGTCTTCCTTGCGGAGTTTAGCATCCCGAAGGGCCTGTTCCATGGGCGGAATGGTACGTGCCACCAGATCTTCGATGAGCTGCTCAAACTTGGCACGCGTGATTTCCATCACCAAGTGCTTTGGACCTTCGGGTGTAGCCGTAATGAACGGCAGGTTAATTGTGGTCTTCATGGCGCTGGAGAGTTCAATCTTGGCCTTTTCGGCCGCTTCTTTGAGCCGTTGCAGCGCCATGGGGTCTTTCCGAAGGTCAATGCCTTCCTGCTTCTGAAATTCATCAGCGATGTAGTCAATCAGCCGCTGGTCAAAGTTGTCACCCCCCAGGTGGGTGTCGCCGTTGGTCGCTTTTACCTCAAAGACCCCGTCGCCTAGCTCTAGAATCGAGATATCGTAGGTGCCTCCACCCAGGTCGTAGACCGCGATCTTGAGCTCTTTTTCTTTCTTGTCCAATCCGTAGGCTAAAGCCGCCGCGGTAGGCTCATTCAAAATCCGGCGCACCTTTAGACCGGCGATTTCACCGGCTTCCTTTGTGGCCTTGCGCTGCGCATCGTTAAAGTAGGCCGGAACAGTGATCACAGCTTCGGTAACTGGTTCGCCCAGGTAGTCTTCGGCCGTCTGTTTTAGTTTTTGCAAGATCATAGCCGAAATCTCCTGGGGCGTGTACAGACGCTTTTCCCCGCCTACCTCGACTTCTACGCGGACAGTATTGTTGTCGCCCCGCACGACCTTGTAGGGCACCATCTTGATCTCTTCGGTCACCTCATCATAGAAGCGCCCCATAAAGCGCTTAATCGAAAAAATCGTGTTTTTAGGGTTTGTGATCGCTTGTCGCTTGGCTGGGGCGCCCACGAGGCGTTCGCCATCTGTCGTAAAAGCCACTACCGATGGTGTGGTACGCGAGCCTTCTGCGTTGACAATTACCTTGGGCTCGCCGCCTTCCATAATGGCTACAACCGAGTTCGTCGTGCCCAGGTCGATGCCGATAATCTTGCCCATAGTACAATCACCCGCTGTTGAGGTCAGACAATTTGCACGTTTGCTGTGACGCGCCTAGACTTTATCAAGAACAATGCCGTGCATGGAAATGTGCCAGAATGTCAGGCAGCCGTTGATAAAAATCTCGTAGCCGCAGGATGAACTTGCAGGCGCACTTGGCCGTTTGTACTCTTTAGCAAAACTTTCGTGGGCCAACGTCCACGCGGATGCGTTACTTACCTAATACGCTTACGTTTGCGCGCATTGCGCTCACGCCGCTGCTTTTGCTGTTGCTGCTCAACGGCACGTTTACTGGACACTTGGCGGCGCTGGGGCTTTTCGTTGCGGCTGCGTTTTCGGACTATTTAGATGGCAAACTGGCTCGCCGCCTTAAAGCACGCACGCGGTTGGGGCAGTTCCTGGATCCGTTTGCGGATAAAGTGCTGGTGCTAGGAACGTTTGGCTGCCTAGCTGTACTCCTGCCTAAGCATGTGCCCTGGTGGGCGGTCGGGGTTATTGCAGGGCGGGATCTGCTGGTGACTGCGCTGCGAACTTGGGCCGAGGCGCACGGCCGAAGTTTACGCACGTTACCGCTGGCTAAAACAAAAACGGCTGTGCAGCTGGCGTTTCTGATAGGAATGCTGCTTTTAATGGTCTTGCGCCGCTTGCCAGGTGCGGCCGGCGAAGGTGCCCGTGCTGTTTTGGGTAGCTCCCTGCCACTGATCGCCTTGCTGGCGTTGTTGGCGCTGACCGTTGCTACCGGCCTCTGGTATCTTTACGGGACTTGGACACAAACTACCCTTGATCGGCATGACGCCTGAAGATGTGCTGGCGCGACAGGTGGCTACGGTGCTACTGACCATTGGCGCCGTTTCGTTTGCACCCGAGACGCCCTTCTGTTGGGCTTCTGGCTTGAAGGCCCCAATGTATTGCGATAATCGGTTGCTCATCAGCTATCCCCAGGTTCGACGCAGCATCGTCGAGGGCTTTGTGCAACTCCTGCAGCGGCACAAACTGGAACCAGAAGTGATCGCAGGAACGGCCACGGCAGGCATCCCACACGCTGCCTGGCTTGCCGACCGCTTAGCATTGCCCATGGTGTATGTGCGCAGCCAGGCCAAGACGCATGGTCGTGGTCGCCAAATTGAGGGTCGCCTCGAGCCAGGTCAGCGTGTGGTGCTTATTGAAGACCTGATTTCAACGGGAGGGTCTTCCTGGGCCGCAGCTGAAGCACTGCTGGCCGCTGATGCCCGTGTAGAAGCTGTGCTGGCGATTTTTTCTTACGGCTTCCCAGAAGCCCAAGAACGCTTTGCGCAGCTGGGAATCCCGTGCTACAGTCTTACCAACCTAGCTGCATTGCTGGAAGTGGCGCAAGCGCATGGCTTACTCACCGAGGAGACCGCCAAGGTCTTGACCGAATGGCAGGCCGATCCGTATAGCTGGTCCCAAGCTCAGCGTATGCTATGAGGGCTATTGTGGTGACCATTGGGGATGAGTTACTGGTGGGAGATACCATAAACACCAACGCGGCGTGGCTTGGTGCTGCACTAAGCGCTTGCGGCATAGAGCTCGTTCGCATCGAAACGGTTGGAGATGATCCTGAGGCTATTTGCCAGGCGCTGCGCCGAGCACGTCAGGAAGCCTCCCTTGTGCTGCTCTGTGGGGGACTAGGCCCTACGCATGACGACCGTACCCGCGAAGCACTGGCAATGTGCTTAGGGCGATCGTTGCAGTTGCGCGAAGATATTTTGTCCCAGATTGAGGCTTATTTCCGGCAGCGACAGCGCCCCATGCCGGAGCGCAACCGCGTGCAAGCCCTGGTGCCAGAAGGGTTTGAACCCCTGGTAAACACCGTAGGTACTGCTCCCGGCCTCTGGATGGAAGATGCCCAGGGGGTGGTTGTAGCGCTGCCGGGCGTGCCGCATGAACTGGAGCACCTGATGCAAAATGCCGTGTTGCCCCGTTTAACTCGCCGTACAGGCCGACGCGTGGTGCAACAGCGCACACTGATAACTGCTGGTATAGGCGAGTCCGCGTTGCAGCAGCAACTGGAAGGGGTTGAAACACTGCTCGATGAGAACCTTTCGTTGGCTTATTTGCCAGGTCCTTATGGGGTGCGTCTGCGCCTGACGGCTCGCGCGCACAACGCGGAAACAGCACAACAACGCTTGGAGCAGTTAGAAGCTTTTGTACGCGACCGAATTGGTACGGCGCTGGTAGGCACCAATGGCGATACGCTCGAAGCCGTGGTCGGACGCCTGCTGCGGGCCCAAGGTAAAACGCTGGCTATAGCGGAAAGCTGCACCGGTGGGCACATCGCCGATCGGATCACCGACATCAGCGGTGCCTCGGCCTATTTCCAAGGAGGTATTGTTGCCTATAGTAATGCCGTCAAAGTTACTCTGCTCGGCGTAGATCCCCAAATATTGGCTCGTGAAGGGGCCGTCAGCGAAGCGGTGGCCGTGCAAATGGCGCAGGGCGCACGACAATACCTGCAGGCCGATGTGGGTTTGGCCACCACCGGCATTGCCGGACCAACGGGAGGCACTGCGGAAAAGCCTGTAGGGACTGTATGGATTGGCCTTGCCGATGCACAAAACGCTTACGCTCGGCAGTATTATCTGCCCGCCGATCGTTTGCGCTTTAAACAGCGGGCTACAGCCATGGCCCTTGATCTGCTGCGCCAACATCTGCTGCAAGCCATCCCTGCAGCGGTAGTGTGACAAACATTTGACACCCACTCATAGGATCTTGGTAAACGCAAAGAAATTCTTTACTTTTTAGGTACAATCCTTAAAGGTTAAGTCGAGCTCTGCTATGGCAATGAACGATTCGGCCAAGGCCAAAGCCCTGGAACTGGCCGTCAAGCACATTGAGAAACAGTACGGCAAGGGAGCCATTATGCGGCTGGGGGACGCGCCAGCGATTGCTGTGGACGTGATTCCTACGGGCTCGCTGGCTTTAGATGCTGCCCTGGGTGTTGGGGGTGTGCCTCGGGGGCGCATCATTGAAATCTTTGGCCCTGAGTCGTCTGGCAAAACGACGCTTGCACTGCACATCATGGCAGAAGCCCAAAAGCTGGGCGGGTCTTGTGCTTTTATTGATGCCGAGCATGCTTTTGACGCACGCTATGCGGCCAACTTGGGGGTGGACCTAGATAATTTGCTGGTCTCTCAACCCGATACCGGCGAGCAGGCATTGAACATTTGTGATACGCTGGTGCGCAGTGGCGCCTTGGATGTCATTGTGGTCGACTCGGTGGCGGCTTTGGTGCCTCAGGCGGAAATTCAAGGCGATATGGGAGACAGCCACGTAGGCTTGCAAGCACGCTTAATGAGTCAAGCCCTTCGAAAGCTGACCGGTACCATCAACCGCACGCGTACGGTGCTCATTTTCATTAACCAACTGCGCGAAAAAATCGGCGTGATGTTTGGGAACCCTGAGACCACCACTGGGGGTCGGGCGCTCAAATTTTACGCTTCCGTACGCATGGACATTCGGCGTGTAGGCTCCATCAAAGAAGGCACCGATATTGTAGGCAATCGCACGCGCGTTAAGATTGTTAAAAACAAGGTGGCCCCGCCGTTCCGTGAAGCCGAATTCGATATCATCTACGGCGAAGGCATCTCGACGCTAGGTGAGCTCGTTGATTTGGCTGTGGAGTACAACATTTTGCAAAAAAGCGGCTCCTGGTACGCTTACGGCGAGGAACGTATTGGACAGGGACGCGAGGCCGCCAAGGCGTGGCTTAAGGAACACGTGGAAGCGCAAGAGGCCATTCGGCAGCAGGTCAAAGAGGCTCTAGGTGTAAGACCCCCGCGTACGCGGGCAGAGATGGACGAACTCTACGTAGAAGAATGAGCTTTCGGTGGCTGTGGCTTTTCATTGGCGCATGGGGGATAAGCGTAGCAGCCCAGGCGCAATCGGCCTGTACGGGGAGGGATGCGGTAGACCTACGGCTGCTGTGCACGGTCTATCATACGGATAGCCCTGCGCTTAGCACCTATCTGCAAGTGGTGGATAAGACAGCCTATCCCTTTTTTGCAGGGCTTACTGCTGTAGCGTGGGGTGCAGCGTTTTATGACAAGATGCCGGAGACCGCAGCTTGGCAGATCACTCTTACAGCTGCAGGTACTACAGTAGCTGTGTTGGCTCTAAAAGCCGTCGTTGCGCGCCCAAGGCCGTTTGCGCAGTGGGACGATATCGAGGCGCGGGGGTCTCAACCGACGTCACATGCTTTCCCTTCGGGTCACGCGGCGCTAGCCTTTGCGTTGGCTACGTCTTGGAGCCTGCAAGCCCGAGCTATTTACGTTACGGTACCTGCCTATGCCTGGGCTGGAAGTGTAGCAGTTGCTCGCTTATGGCGAGGGGTGCACTATCCCAGCGATGTGCTGGCCGGTGCTCTGCTAGGTAGTGGTATGGCGCTGCTGGTTTACGCACTTTGGTAAAAACGCGAAGGCCGCCTGTGCTAGGCGGCCTTCGACGTGTAAGGGATTTATCGCACCCCATCGCCTACAGACAGCGTTGTGGCTCTGGGGCGCTCGGCTGCTGCATGATGGTTGATGCGGAAACGTTCGATTAAACGACGCATTTGCACCACATGATCGTTGAGAATGCTTGCGGTAGCAGCCAGCTCTGAAGTGGCCCGAGAGACCTCGTTAGCTACCGAAGAAATTTCTTCAACGCTTTGCGAGATCTGGCTGCTGGTAACCGACTGCTGCTCACTGGCCGAGGCGATCTGATTGATCATGAGCACCATCTGGTTGATCGAGTGCAAGATCTCGCCAAAGGCATGGGAGGCTTCGTCGGCCAGTTTGAGACCACTTTCCACCTCTTTATTGCCACGCGTCATCGAGTCGACAACCTCCCCGGTATTTTGCTGAATCCGGGTGATCATTTGCTCGATTTCTTTTGTGGCGCTGGTGGTGCGTTCGGCCAGTTTACGCACTTCGTCGGCTACGACCGCAAAGCCGCGGCCCTGTTCGCCAGCGCGGGCAGCCTCGATGGCTGCGTTGAGCGCCAGTAGGTTTGTCTGATCTGCAATGCTGCTGATCACCTGAATGATTTCACCGATTTGGGCACTGGACTCGCCGAGGGCCATGACTTTTTGGGTGGAATCCTTCACAATGCCTGCAATGCGGTGCATGCCCTCGGTGGTCTTGCGAAAGATTTCTTCCCCACTGGTAGCCAGTTGGGAAGCCCGTTGTGCCATGCGGTTAGCTTCATGGGCATTTTGTGAGGAAGAGGCAATGGTCCGCGTCATTTCTTCGATTGCGGTGGCCACCTCCATGGTCTGCTGGGCCTGGTTGCTTGCACCAGCGGACATTTGCTCTGCTGAGGTTGATACGTTGTGGGCAACTTCGGCCAGCGCATTGCCAGTGGTGTGGATTTCGCGAACCAAGGCCGTTAGGTCTTCGATCATCTGGTTGATCTGGTGCATAAGGGCGCCCACCTCGTCGTCATCGAGGACCTGAAGGCGGTGGGTGAGGTCGCCCTGCGTAACGGCAACGATCACCTCAGAGATCTGACGGAAGCGATCTTGCAACCGGCGACTGGTTTCGTCGGCTTGCCGACGTAGGGCTTCGGCCTGGGTACGCGCGGTTTCGGCAGCCTCACGCTGCTCACGTAGGGCCTCCATGTTACGTTCGCTGGCCTCTACCATGGCATTAAATGAGGCCGCAAGCTGCCCAATTTCGTCCTGCTGGGCAATGGCTACGCGTACGCTCAGGTTACCTTGCTCGACTGCTTGTGCAGCTTGGCGAAGCTGATCCACCGGTCGCACGACCGTGCGTTGAACCATAATCAAAATCCCCCAAGCCACCAAAGCGATAAAAGCTGGGATCAAGAGTGAAAGCCAAAAGCCTGTGCGCTTTTGCGCTTGGAGCACTTCGGCCGGTAGGGCAACAAGCACCCGTCCCAAGTACTGGGTGCCTTCATTGAGCGTTACCGGCGCTTGGGCGACCAGAACAGGTACGCCGGCCCGTGTTTGCGTCCAGCTTAGCAACGCCGCTTCGGTGGTGTCTTCGGGCTTGGCTAGCGCTGCAGTTTCTAGTACGTCCACGTTTTGCGCAGCCACTATAGAATCCCCGGTATTGAAAAACGCACCGGCAAGGGCATTTCCGGAAGCTACCATATGCTCCAGCGCCTGCTGCAGGCCTTCTTCATCCAGCATGAGCAGGGCCAGTGCATTCTGGCTGGCCAAGGTTTTGGCCAGGAGCTCCCCACGCTGCGCAAACTCGCGTTCCGTTACGCGCAAAGAATACTGGGCGTAGCCAAAAAACAGTACAAACGTAAGCGCAGCCAGGCCGCCCAAAAACACGATAAAGCGACGGCGCAGGTTCAGGCGCGTTAGCCACGTGTAGAGCGAATGGGTCCGCGTCGATGCCATTGGCCTTTCGGTTTAGTTGATTTAGTTCATTGCCAAAAAGGCCGTGCGGTCCTGGTATTTGGGTGGAATGGTAATGCCCATAGCCTCGGCGACGGCTTTGTTGACCAGCAGCCGGATGCCATCGGCATCTTTTTTCCAGGTCACGCAGGCCCCTTCTTTGAGCCAGGCCTCAGAAGGCGCAAAAACCGGCATTCCGGCCTGTGTTGCATTTTTAATCAGAAAGCTTCGCGTTGCAGCCTGAGCCAGCAGCCCGGCATCTTCCAAGATCCAGATGGCCTGCACCTGATGTTCACGCTGCAGCGTTCGAAACTGGGGTGCTACTTCCTGCAGGCTGGTGACTTCGGCCACGATCACTTTAACATTTGTTGCTGCCGAGGCCCGCTGCAGTTGAGGTAGTACCTGGTCACGCTGGGCAGAATTTTTGTCCCAAATGACGCCAATGCGCTCAATACCAGGCTTCAGCTCTTTGATCAAGAAGAGCTGCTGAATTGGCGTGACCTCGGTCTCTGTTTCTAATCGGCTTGTTGGCGCTGTAAACACTAGTACAAGTCCTACAGCAAGCAGTTGGATTTTGCGCATGCGCATGACCATCGTAGGTTTGGGTACACGGGGTTCACGTACCCATAGAATCGGCCATCGCTGCGTCGACTTAAGCCGAAGGGCCTTGCACGATGTAAAGAAATGCAAAAAGCGCCCAGGCTGCTTAACAACCTGGGCGCTTCTTTGTAGCGGGGGCGGGATTCGAACCCGCGACCTTCGGGTTATGAGCCCGACGAGCTACCAGCTGCTCCACCCCGCGGTGTTGGGTTTCTCAAGCTATGGCCTTTAACCCTGCTCTAGCAAGTGAAGTTTCCAGGGATCGCTACGCTAGGCTAGAGCACAAGCTGATTTTTTTGCAGCGTCGCTTTATACTAGACGCATCTAAACAGGTTGGCTAGGGAAGATGTCGCTTTTGTATCCATTCCGCGCGTTGCGTCCTGTTCCTCATCAGGCGGCACAGGTTGCTTCGCCGCCTTACGATGTGATCCGTACGGAAGAGGCGCGCCGCCTAGCAGAAGGTAAGCCGTGGAGTTTTTTGCATGTGATTCGTCCTGAAATTGATCTGCCCGAGGGGACCGACGAGCATGATCCGGCCGTCTATGCGAAAGGGGCAGAAAACCTGCGGCGTTTTCGAGAGGCTGGCATTTTGATTCAGGATGAGGTGCCCAGCCTCTACCTCTACCGGCAGCAAATGGATCGCCACGTGCAGACGGGAATTTTTGGCTGCGTGCCTGTGAGCGCTTATGAGGACGGGCGCATTGTACGCCACGAGAAGACGCGGCCGGATAAAGAAGAAGACCGCACACGGCACATTCTAGCCCAGCGTGCCCATGCTGAACCAGTGATGCTGGCTTTCCCTCCCCAAGCGCCGCTTGAAGCGCTCATGGCCCGCTGGACAGCGCAACCGCCGATGTATGATTTTACCGCTGAAGATGGGGTGCGCCATACCGTGTGGCGCGTACCGGATCCAGAGGCTTTGATCGCAGCTTTTGCTTCAGTAAATCGACTATATGTAGCCGATGGGCACCATCGTTGTGCAGCTGCTAGTCGTGCAGCTGCACAGTTGCGTGCTCAGGGGGTGGGGACCGCTGGGCTAGCCGAGTACGAGATTTTCCCCGCTGTCCTTTTTCCCCTACATACGCTGCGCATCCTTCCCTATCACCGAATTGTGCGGCGGCTACCCATGACGCCAGAAGCATTTTTACGTGCCTTGGAAACGCGCATGCATGTGATACGCCAGGTGCCCAATCCGACCCCACCAGCCAAAGGAACGGTGGCACTTTACCTTGCGGGCAGCTGGCATTGGGCGACGTTGCCCCCGACACAGCGCTCTACGGTAGCCGATCAGTTAGACGTGGCGCGCCTCAACGAGCACATTCTGGAGCCAATTTTGGGCATCGTTGATCCGCGTACAGATCCTAATCTAGACTTTGTGGGAGGGATTCGGGGCCTTGAGGCGTTAAAACAAGAAGTAGATCAGGGAAGGGCAGCGCTGGCCATCGCAATGTACCCCACCAGTATCGAAGAGCTGGTAGCTGTTTCCGACGCAGGACTGCTCATGCCACCTAAGTCTACATGGTTTGAGCCCAAGCTGCGGAGCGGTTTGCTGGTGCACGTATTCGACTAAAAAGCTACAAAACAGCCATGAAAGTACTGATTGCCGACGTTTTACCTTCTACCTGTCTGGAAGCGCTTCGAGATCGGGGTTTTACTGTGCAGGTGCAAACCGATGCTGCTCATGTTGCCCTTTTGGAAGCGCTTTCTAAAGAAAGACCCCAGGTGCTTGTGGTGCGTTCTACCGAGGTGACCGCTGCCATGATGGATGCGGCGCCCTCGCTGGAACTGATCGTGCGCGCTGGGGCTGGCGTTGACACCATCGACGTCGAAGCCGCTGCGGCTCGAGGAATTTTTGTAGCCAACTGTCCGGGCAAGAATGCCGTCGCTGTGGCCGAGTTAACGTTTGGACTTATGGTAGCGTTGGACCGACGTATTCCGGACAACGTGGCTGATGCGCGGATAGGGCGCTGGAACAAAGCAGCTTATAGCAAGGCCAAAGGTTTAAAGGGACGCACACTGGGCGTGCTGGGTTTGGGACATATTGGCCGCGAAGTCGTGCGCCGGGCCCATGCCTTCGAAATGCACGTGGTCGCCTGGAGTCGTTCTTTAACTGATGCGCTGGCGCAAGAGCTCGGCGTCGTGCGCGCCCGTACCCCTTACGAGCTAGCAGCTGCTGCCGACATTGTGACCGTTCATCTGGCTGCTACGCCAGAGACAGAGCGCCTAATTAATCGCGCTTTTTTTGAGGCTATGAAGCCCGGAGCCTATTTTATCAATACCAGCCGAAGCACGTTGGTTGATGAAGAAGCGTTGGCTTGGGCTTTGGAAGAACGTGGAATTTGCGCAGCGCTTGACGTCATCGAAGGCGAGCCAGCAGCCAAGTCGGGTCCGCTCCACCATCCATTGGCAGCACACCCGAACGTATACCTCACCCATCATATCGGGGCTTCTACCGAGCAGGCGCAGCAAGCCATTGCCGACGAAGTAGTGCGCATTCTTCAAACCTATGCCGAAACAGGCCGCGTGCTCCACTGCGTCAACCTCGAGCTCCACTCGCCAGCGACCCATGTGCTGACGGTACGTCACCTGGACAAAGTGGGTGTGCTGGCTGCTGTGCTCGACGAAGTGCGGCGGGCCGGATGGAACGTCCAAGAAATGGAAAATCTGATCTTCTCTGGAGCACGGGCAGCCTGTGCCCGCATTCGGTTTGACGGAAGCCCAAGTGCTGAGGTCGTTCGCCGCATTGCGGCACACCCAGACGTTCTGGCCGTTTCATTGATCCCGTTGAACCCTTAAACCAAGAACCTGCCATGACCCAACCTGCAACTTTACAAACCCCGGTATTTCGCACCGCTACTGGTCGGGTGTATAATTTTTCGGCAGGACCGGCGGTACTGCCCGAGTCGGTGCTGCTTGAAGTCAAAGAAGAGTTGCCAATGTACCGCCAGCTGGGCACCTCCATTTTAGAGATCAGCCACCGCTCGCCTGAATACACTGCTATCGCCGAGTCGGCCAAATCGCTTTTGCGCAAGCTTTTGGGACTCGATGAGACGTGGCATGTACTGTTTTTACAAGGAGGAGCTTCGCTGCAATTTTATCAAGTGCCCCTTAACTTTTTGCCCCCAGGAGGCTCGGCCGATTATTTGATCACCGGCCACTGGGCGAAACGGGCTTTTCAGGATGCCCAGCTTGTGGGACGCGTGCGTGTGGCGGCCAGCAGCGAAGATCGCCAGTTTTGCGCCATTCCAGATCCCTCAAGCTGGGATTTGGATCCGCAAGCGGCCTATCTGCACTTTACGTCCAACAATACGATCTATGGCACGCAGTTCCCGTCTGAGCCTGAAGTCAGCGTGCCGCTGGTGTGCGATGCGTCGAGTGACTTTCTCAGCCGGCGCATTGATCCCAGGCGGTATGGGCTAATCTATGCCGGTGCGCAGAAAAACGTGGGGCCCGCAGGCGTAACCCTTGTGCTTGTGCGCGAAGACTTTTTGCAGCGCCGCAATCAACCCCTACCCCCTATGCTGGACTATGGCGTTCATGCAGCCAAACTCTTCAATACGCCCCCTGTGTTTGCCGTTTACATCGTCGAAAAGGTGCTGCGCTGGCTGGAAGGCTTGGGCGGACTACCAGCCATTGAAGCCATCAACAATCGAAAAGCCGAGCTGCTTTACCGGCGCATTGATCAAAGTGATTTTTACCGGGGTACGGCCGAGCCAGCTTCGCGCTCAAAGATGAACGTGACGTTTCGCTTGCCCAGCGAAACGCTCGAAAAACAGTTCATCGAAGAAGCGCAGCAGGCCGGCCTTATCGGGCTTAAAGGACATCGGTTGGTTGGCGGATTGCGCGCATCGATCTACAATGCCTGCCCAATAGAAGCCGTCGAAGCTCTTATATCATTTATGGACTATTTTGAGCAAAGATATGGTTGATTTTTTGTGATGCCACGATCAATCGCAGCATAAGCCGTTGCAGAGCGCAGCCCTTTCGTGCTTTATTAGGCTCCAAAGTGGTGGAAGTTTGTAATTGTGAAGCCCAAGGGGGAAAACTTAAACTTTTCGTAGCGACGCAATGGCATTACGAATTGGTGTACCGGCTGAAACGGCGGTAGGGGAGCGGCGGGTGGCTTTGGTTCCAGAGGTAGTGCGGCGTCTGGTGCAACAGGGCATGGAAGTCTGGGTGGCCAAGGGGGCGGGCACGGGGGCTTATTTTCCCGATGCGGCCTATGCGGACGTCGGGGCCCGCATGGTCTCGCAAGAAGAAGCTTGGGGGGCCGACGTGGTGGTGCACGTGCAGCCACCTTCAGAAGAAGAAATTGCCCTCATGCGGTCGGGCAGTGTGTTGATTGGTTTTCTGAGCCCGTTGGATCAGCCTGAAGTGGCCGATCGCTTGGCGCGACAGGGGGTTGTTGCCCTAGCCATGGAGCTGGTCCCCCGCATCTCACGTGCCCAGAAAATGGACGCGCTTTCGGCTATGGCTGCTGTAGCTGGTTACAAGGCCGTGCTGATTGCTGCCAACCTGTTGCCCAAGTTTTTCCCGCTGCTGACAACCGCAGCCGGAACGGTGCGTCCGGCCAGCGTGCTGGTTTTGGGCGCTGGGGTTGCTGGTTTGCAGGCCATCGCCACGGCCCGACGCCTGGGAGCGCGCGTTTCGGCCTACGACATTCGGGATGTGGTCAAAGAAGAAGTGCAAAGCCTAGGCGCCACGTTTGTCGAACTTCCATTTGAGGTGCCCGATGCCCAAGATGTTTCGGGCTATGCGAAAGCACTGGCTGAAGAAAAGCAGCGCCAGCAAGCCCAGCTCCTGGTACCCCATATTGGCCGGGCCGACGTGGTTATCAGCACGGCTCAGGTTCCCGGACGGCGTGCACCTGTACTGATCACCGAAGAAGCTGTAGCAGCCATGCAGCCCGGATCGGTGATTATCGATCTGGCTGCGCCCAACGGGGGCAACTGTGTGCTGACGCAACCGGGCGAAACCGTAATACATAACGGGGTCCAGATTGTTGGCCCCCTGAACCTGCCCGCTGAGATGCCCGTGCATGCCAGCCAGATGTACGCCCGCACGCTTTTGGCCATGATTCAGGAGTTTGCTACCCCCGAAGGCTTCAAGCCAAACTTTGAGGACGAAATCTTTCGTGGGGTATGCCTAACCTATAACGGTGAGGTGGTCAACGAGCGCGTACGCGCGTTGCTGGCTGCCTAACGCAACCAGACCAAACAGCTATGCTGGACAACCTGATCATCTTCGTACTGGCCGCTTTTGTTGGCTTTGAGGTTATTAGTAAAGTGCCCCAAACGTTGCATACCCCGCTTATGTCGGGGTCAAATGCCATCAGTGGCATTACGATTGTCGGTGCCTTG
The DNA here is from genome assembly GCF_017908595.1 of Rhodothermus bifroesti. Lineage (NCBI taxonomy): Bacteria > Pseudomonadati > Rhodothermota > Rhodothermia > Rhodothermales > Rhodothermaceae > Rhodothermus > Rhodothermus bifroesti. The sequence continues at coordinate 128,925 of NZ_JAGKTL010000004.1, read as the reverse complement.
GTGGTCGCGGGTATGATTGGGGGCACCTGGTCTAAATGGTTAGGACTGCTGGCCTTGATTGCGGCGACGATCAACGTGGTCGGGGGATTTTTGGTGACCGACCGCATGTTGCAAATGTTCAAAGCCCGTCAGCCAGAGCAAAAAGCCCAGGCCTCTGAAAAACAAGCCGCTTCTGTGGCTTAAGGGTACGTAAGCATGTTTGCGCTATGAAAACAACCCTGATTGATCTTAGCTATTTGATTGCAGCCGCCCTGTTTATTTTTGGCCTGAAGCGTCTTCAATCTCCTAAAACTGCCCGTGGGGGCAATCTGATTGCGGCGCTGGGGATGTTGCTGGCGGTGGTGGCAACGTTGTTTTTGCATCGGATTATCACGCCCATCGAGATGCTCGCTGGGCTGGTGCTTGGCAGCGCCATTGGGGCTGTCTTAGCCTTGCGTGTGCCCATGACGGCGATGCCCGAAATGGTGGCTGCATTTAACGGATTTGGCGGATTGGCTTCTGCCCTGGTGGCGATTGCCGAGGTGGCTCGCTATCTCATCCCAGAAACAACGGGATTGGCTGCATTACTACCGCTTCCTGTGGAGCAGCCGCCCTTTGACGTGCAATTGGCCATCACCGTGGTGCTTAGCATACTCATTGGGATGGTTACGTTTTCGGGAAGCTTCGTAGCTTTCGGCAAGCTGGGGGGCTACATTACGGGCAACCCAGTGCTGTTCCCCGGGTTGCGGCTGCTGACGCTTTTGGTTGCGCTGGGCACGTTGGTGTCGATGGGGTTTGTGATCGCAGGGGCCGAAACCTTTCCACTGATTGCTGATCCAGTTGTCGGTGGGATGGTCGCGCTTGCTGGACTAGCCCTGGTGCTGGGTGTGCTGCTGGTGATCCCAATTGGTGGAGCCGATATGCCGGTGGTGGTCTCGCTCTTGAACTCTTACTCTGGTTTGGCGGCTGCTGCGACCGGTTTTGTCTTAGATAACACGGCACTGATCGTGAGCGGTGCGCTGGTGGGTGCTTCGGGCTTGATTCTGACGCGTATCATGTGCGAAGCAATGAACCGCTCGTTGCTGAATGTGCTCTTGGGAGGGTTTGGCGGCGAGGCTGGCGAAGGAAGTGCTGTGGCGACGGCTGAAGGTAAGACGGTGCAGGAGGCTACGGTGGAAGATGCGGCTATTTTACTGGCTTATGCCAACAAGGTGATTATTGCACCAGGCTATGGCATGGCTGTAGCGCAGGCGCAACATCAGGTGCGCGAGTTGGCCGATTTACTGCAGGAACGAGGCGTTGAAGTTAAGTATGCTATTCATCCGGTAGCTGGGCGGATGCCGGGCCACATGAACGTTCTGTTGGCTGAAGCCAACGTGCCTTACGACCAGCTTTATGAAATGGACGAAATCAACGATGAGTTTGAGAGTGCCGATGTGGCGCTAGTAATTGGGGCGAACGATGTGGTGAATCCTGCCGCCCGCTACGATAAAAGTAGTCCGATCTATGGGATGCCGATTTTGAACGTAGACCGTGCTAAGACCGTTCTGGTGCTTAAGCGAAGCATGCGTCCTGGCTACTCGGGTATTGAGAACGAGCTGTTCTACTTGCCCAATACACGGATGCTTTTTGGGGATGCCCGAGAGTCGCTGACCAAGCTAATCAGTGAAATCAAGGCGTTGTAGCGACGGCGTTGGCGATGAGCTCTGTATGCCACCAGGTGGGAAGGGCAAACGCCGCGCGGTGAACGTCGGGGTTGTAATAGCGCCCGGTCCACAGACGTTGGGGCTTCTTGGCGGAGTGGCCGTCTTTGGTGCAGACCACAAAAGCCATCTGGGCACCGACATAGGTAAAGATGGTGGCTTGGTAGACTTCAACTGTAGGGAACACCTGGCGGAGGCGGGCTACCCCTTCCCGCAAGATAGGACCGTCAAACAGGGGCATGCACAAATGCCGGGCAAAGACCCCAGTGGGTTTTAAGCAGGCATATGCGTTGCGGATAAACTCAGGGGTAAACAGCACTTCGCCTGGGCCGACCGGATCGGTCGAATCCACTAAGATGGCATCAAACGGTTGTGCTTGGACTTCTGGGCGGGCTACGTAGCGTGCGGCATCGGTAATGTGTAGGGTCACACGAGGATCTTGATAATTCCCATGAAAGCCTAAAAATTCTTGGCAGCGTTGGATGACCACCGGGTCGATCTCGACCATTACCACCCGGCGAACCCAGTTGTGACGCAGTACCTCTCGGAGCGTACCGCCATCCCCTCCACCGATGATCAGCACCGAGGCTTCTTGCAGCGTTTTGGGCAAGGCTCCCAGCAGAGGTACGTGCGTTAGCATTTCGTGGTAGATAAACTCATCCCGCTGGGTTACTTGCAAGTTGCCATCCAGAACCAAAACGCGCCCAAAAAAGGGATGCTCATAGATTTCTAGTAGCTGATAAGGCGTGCGCTCGTGGTGCAGTAGGCGCATACGCAAACCCAGCGTAACGTCTGGGGTGCCGGTTTCGTACCACCACATAAGGGCATTGGGTGTAGCGTCGTAAGCCCTCATGTTTCAACCTGAGTAGATTCTCTGTTACATTTCCCAACCCCAGGGTGCAAAATACGGTTTCCTGCACGGAACCTTTTGTTCGGGGTTTAACATTGGAAAGCGAAAAAATGAACATGCCATGACTGAGCTTTCTCTGCTGGACGCGGCCACGTTTCGGGATCGCCTGGCACGCATCCAAGAGCGTATTGTCCAGGCCTGTCGCCGTGCTGGGCGAAGTCCAGATGAAGTCATCCTGATTGGCGTGACCAAAACGTTCCCAGTCTCGGTAGTACAACTTGCTTTTGAGGCTGGGCTTCGTCATTTTGGAGAAAACCGAGTGCAGGAACTGGTGGCTAAGGCAGCCGTTTTGCCGGGGCACATTGAAGGAGGGACGATTACCTGGCATATGATTGGCCATTTGCAACGCAACAAGGCTAAGGAGGTCGTGGCTCATGCAGACTGGCTGCACAGCCTGGACAATTTGCGTCTGGCCGAAACCTTAGAGCAGCGGGCAGCACAGGCTGAGCGCCGGTTGCCTTGCCTGGTAGAAGTGAACGTTTCCGGAGAGTCTACAAAATTCGGTTTGCCTCCCGAGGCTGTGCATGACTTTTTGGACGCGCTGGCGCCCTTCGAACACCTGGAAATTTGTGGCCTGATGACACTGGCTGCCCCAACCGACGATCCCGAAGCCGTGCGTCCGCAATTTCGCTTATTGCGACAGCTAGCCCAAACGTATGACGCGCGGCGTAATCCACGGGTGCAGCTCCGGTATCTGTCTATGGGCATGAGTGGGGATTTTGAGGTGGCTATTGAAGAAGGCGCAACGCATGTGCGCATTGGCAGTGCGCTATTTGGTCCGCGCCTTGTCTAAGGAGATGGGGTGCAGCGGAGGGCTTTTTTTCCTATCTTCCTATTATGCCAGCCATCCGAGGTCGACATCATGAAACTCACTCCGCTGGACATTCGCAAGCAAGAGTTTACGCGCGCGTTTCGGGGCTACGAAGTCACCGAAGTGCAGGCTTTCTTGCAGACAGTAGCCGAGCAGTGGCAGTCCCTGCTTGAAGAGCATCGCCGCCAGGCGGAGCGCGTCCGGGAACTTGAAGAAAAGCTAGCACACTACCAGCATATCGAAGAGGCACTGCAGCAGGCCCTCCAATTGGCCCGAGAAAATGCCCGGCAAACGCTGGAGCAGGCCGAGCAGCGTGCCCAATTGCTGCTGGACGAAGCCCGCGCACAGGCCGATGAGATCCGATGGAAGGCCGAACAAGAGCGCCATCGGTTGCAACAACAGCTGGCCGACCTGGTAGAGCGTCGGGATGCGCTCCTAGCACGGCTGAGGGCTTGGCTCAATGCAGAGCTCGAAGTGCTTTGCAAATTTGAGGCACGAGAGCAAGAAATCCTTGCCTTACCTCCGCAGCCAGAAGTACCGGTGCCCGAGGTTGCGACCACGCCTGAAGCCGAGGCAGCGCATGTCTCCACGACACCGGAAGCTCCAGCGGAAGACGAAGCAGAAGCTGCCGGCCCGGATGTGGTGGAAGAGGCTTCTGAGGCTATGATCCCGCGCTTTGCTACTTTCCAGACGCAACCGCCCGTCACAGAACCTTCACCTGAGACGCCAGCTGAGCCCCCGCGGGCCTGGAAAGTGCACACCATCGTGGGACCTCCACCGCAGCAACCGGCAAAAGGCGAATCGCCTGCCTCAGAAGCGGAAGAACGCCAAGAAGAATACGAAAAACTGCGTCGAATCCTTAAAGACCTAGACTAACTATGCAGAACCAGCTGTTTGACGTTCAAGCCTATCGCGCTCAGGTAGAAGCGGCTGCAGCCTATATCCGCACACGCACCCGTTTGCAGCCGCAAATTGGGATTATTCTGGGTACTGGGTTAGGAGAGTTGGCCCGCGAAGTTGAGCCCGACGTGGTGATCCCTTACGAGGAGATCCCGCATTTTCCGCTCTCGACCGTTGAATCCCATCACGGGCGTTTGCTTGTGGGCCATCTGAGCGGCGTACCGGTCTATGCTTTGCAAGGGCGCTTCCACTTGTACGAAGGCTACACCCCACAACAGGTAACCTTCCCTGTGCGTGTGCTGGCCACGCTGGGCATCGACACGCTGCTGATCTCGAATGCTGCAGGCGGCATGAATCCGCTTTTTCGCCGGGGCGACCTGATGCTGATTACAGATCACATTAATCTGCAAGGCCAAAACCCCTTGCTGGGGCCGAACGTGGCAGACTGGGGGCCGCGTTTTCCAGATATGAGTGAGCCATACGACCCGGAGTTGCGCCGCTTGGCTGAAGCAAAAGCGTTGGAATTGGGCATTAAGTTGCAGCAGGGTGTGTACGTGGCTGTGCTAGGTCCTAACCTGGAAACGAAAGCCGAGTATCGGTTTCTGCGCCTGATTGGTGCCGATGCGGTAGGGATGAGTACGGTTCCTGAAGTGATTGTGGCGCGGCACATGAACTTGCGCGTGATGGCGATTTCTGTCATTACCGACGAGTGCTTCCCTGATGCACTAGAGCCGCTATCGTTAGCGTCTGTTATTGAGGCTGCTAACGAAGCGCAGCCACGCTTAACGCGCTTGATGAAAGCGGTGGTTGAAACGGTTGGGCAGCAGATCACGGCGTCTTCAAGTTAATCTTAAGGCTACTATGGGGGCCTGGGAAGATGAGTTATGGGACGAAGCGCGATGGGAGGCCTATTTGCGCGCAGAGCGGTCCCGCATGCATCGCTTGCTGGAGGACTACTTTGCTTTTGTGCGGCAGCATCCCTATCCTGAGCCCCGTACCTCGGAGGCTATCCAGCACTGGCGCATGCGCCTGCAAGCTTTTTTGAGGGCGCAAGGCTGGGATGAAGAAGCCATTGGCCATGTCTCACAGCTAAGAGATGAGTTGTTCCCAGAAGCACCTTATGGGGAGGAAGAAGACGAGCCGTTCGCTCTACCCGAAAGTGCGGCCTACTATGCCCTGCATGCCCAGGCTACGAGGTTGGGGGAACGCATTCTGTCTTGGGCCGATGCTTTGCCAGGCCACATGAAAGATAGTACGCTGGTGCACTTTTGCGCGCAGGTGCTTCAGATTCCCTGGCATTTGGCACAAGGGCATCTGTTGGGCTACGAGCGCGAGACCTTAGGGGGTAATATTGTCTGCACCCGCGATGCGCTGGCCGCTGCCAACGCAGCGCTCGACATGCTCGCTGAAATGCGCCAAGCCCCGTACATGAAGGCTACGCACTACTTCGCTTTTTATGAGGCGCTTTACGAATTGCGCAATGCCTTGGCATTGCACGTTGTGCGCCTACGCGCCCGCTTTGAGCTTGGCATTGAGTAAAGCCCGTCTGAACGTTTCTCCCGCATTCTTAACGGGAAGGCCTTCGGCGCTAGGCATCTAGAATGCGTAATTTTAAACGCAGCTTAGGACGTAGATATTGATAAACGTGAGCATGAAGCGCTTTAAACAGGTTGCTCAGTTTCATTATCCGGATATTGAACGTGAAATACTAAACTGGTGGAAAACCCACCAAATTTTTGCGCGCAGTATTGCGCAGCGCGAAGGTGCTCCGACGTTCTCCTTTTATGAGGGACCGCCTACGGCCAATGGTAAACCTGGAATTCATCACGTACTTGCTCGTACGATTAAGGACATCTTTTGTCGTTACAAAACGATGAAGGGCTTCCGCGTGGAGCGGAAAGCCGGATGGGATACGCATGGACTTCCCGTAGAAATCGAAGTTGAAAAGGAGCTGGGCCTGGAAAGCCGCGCGCAAGTTGAAGCCTACGGTGTTGAGCAATACAACGCTGCCTGCCGCCGCAGCGTGCTGCGCTACAAAGCGCTCTGGGACGAGCTGACTGAGCGCATTGGCTACTGGGTGGATCTGGAGCACCCCTATATTACGTTTGAGAACAAATATATCGAGACCGTCTGGTGGTTGATCAAGCAGATCTACGAAAAAGGGCTGCTCTATAAAGGCTACAAAATTCAATGGTATAGCCCTGGTACAGGCACGGTCCTTTCGTCACACGAAGTGAGCTTAGGGTATAAAGAAGTAGATGATCCGAGCGTCTTTGTGCGCTTCCCTGTTCAAGGGGCGGATCGGACCTACTTCTTGGCTTGGACAACGACGCCATGGACGCTCATTTCGAACGTGGCCTTGGCTGTCGGCCCTCACCTCACCTATGTGAAGGTTCGGAGAGAAGATCCAGACCAAGGGACCGAGTATCTGATCCTAGCCTATGATCGGCTTGAGGTGCTGCGGGATGAGAACGTGGAAGTGGTGGCTTCTTTTTCTGGAGCATCACTGGTGGGCCAGACTTACGAGCCGCTATTCCCCTATTTTAAAGCACGTTTTCCACAAGGCACGCTTTGGCGTGTAGTGGCTGCTGATTTTGTATCAACGGAAGAAGGGACAGGTGTGGTGCACCTTGCTCCGGCGTTTGGCGCTGAAGACTACGAAGTAGCCCAACGCGAAGGCCTGCCGCTCATCAACCCCATTACGCCAGAAGGTACGTTTACGCAAGAAGCACCCCTGGTAGCAGGCCTTTGGTTCAAAGATGCTGACCGGGTAATTGCAAGAGACTTACGCCAGCGCGGTTTGCTTTTTCGCCAGGAAACGTACCGGCACAACTACCCGCATGATTGGCGTAAAGGCACACCACTGATGAATTATCCGGTCGAAAGCTGGTTCATCCGCACTACAGCGGTCAAAGACCGCATGATTGCGCTCAATGAGACCATTCACTGGCATCCCCCGGCCATTGGAGAAGGGCGTTTTGGCGAGTGGCTGCGCGGCAATGTGGACTGGGCGCTAAGCCGACGGCGCTACTGGGGGACGCCGCTGCCTATCTGGCAAAGCGACCGCAATCCAGACTACATTGAGGTCATTGGCTCAATCGAAGAGTTGCGCCAAAAGTTGGGCGGGACGTTCCCTCCAGAAGCCTATAACCCTGAAACAGGGCAGCTCGACCTGCACCGGCCTTATGTTGACCGGCTCACGTGGCCTGCGCCAGATGGGGGCACCATGCGGCGCGTACCCGATTTGATTGATGTTTGGTTTGACTCGGGGGCTATGCCCTATGCCCAGTGGCATTATCCATTCGAAAATCAAGAGGCTTTCTGGCGGACGTTCCCTGCGGATTTCATTGCTGAAGGGGTGGATCAGACGCGGGGTTGGTTTTACACGCTGCATGCCATTGCTACCATGGTGATGGACAGTGTGGCCTTCAAACACGTTGTGGTCAATGGTTTGGTGCTTGACGAGAAAGGCGAAAAAATGTCCAAGTCGAAGGGGAATGTAGTGGATCCCTTCGACGTCGTCGAGCGCTACGGGGCCGATCCGGTGCGTTGGTACATGATCAGTAACGCTCCCCCTTGGGAAAACCTGCGTTTTTCGGAGCGTGAGCTGGAGGCCACATGCCGTCGCTTTTTCAACACGCTGGAAAACGTTTATGCTTTTTTTGCGACATACGCCAATGTTGATGGTTTTACGTATCCTAAAGTGCGGATGCCGGTGGCCGAGCGTGTTGAACTCGACCGATGGATTATCAGTCGGCTCAACAGCACCGTAGCCGAGGTTGAGGCAGCTTACGAAGCCTACCATCCCACACGAGCGGCACGGGCTATCGAGCGTTTTGTAGAGGAGCTGTCGAACTGGTACATTCGTCGTTCGCGGCGGCGTTTTTGGAGTGCACGCACGGGCGAGCAGGAAAACGAGCGTGATAAGCAAGCGGCCTATCAGACCCTCTATGAATGTTTGCTAACCACCGCTTGTCTGATGGCGCCGATCGCACCGTTTTTCAGTGATTGGCTCTATCGGGCGTTGCAAGAAGGTAGCGAGATGCCGGGCGCCGAATCGGTGCACTTGGCGGATTTCCCAAAGGTCGAGACGGCTGCTATCGATGCAGCGCTAGAGCAACGCATGGAGCTGGCCCGTACCATTGTGTCGATTGTGCTGGCGTTGCGCAATCAGGCCCGCATCAACGTGCGCCAGCCGCTTCCCCGCATTCTGGTAGTGACCAGTCCAGGTGTTTCCCGCGAAGTGGTCGAGTCAGTGCGCCCGCTGATCTTAGAAGAGGTGAACGTAAAAACAATTGAATACGTCGAGGGGACCAGCCACTTGGTACGCCGTGCAGCAAAGCCAAACTACGCTCGCTTAGGTAAACGGCTTGGTAAGCTGATGAAAAGCGTGGCTGCTCAGGTAGCCCAACTGACTGAAGAAGCTATCGAACACTACGTGCAAACAGGCCACCTGAGCATGCAGGTGGATGGTCAGACAATCGAACTTGGGCCAGAAGATCTGGAGATCCGCAGTGAAGGACTGGAAGGCTGGCTAGTAGGGCAGGAAAGTGGTGTGACCGTAGCCCTCGATACGTCGCGTGATGAGGCCTTAATCCTAGAAGGCCTAGCCCGAGAAGCGATTAATCGGATTCAAAATCTGCGTAAGAAGGCCGATTTTGAGGTAACCGATCGAATTCATGTGACCTATCGTGCTGATGGATTACTCGCCAAGGCACTTGCGCAGCATGCCGACTGGATCCGGAACGAGACACTGGCCGTGGCGTTGCACCCCTCCGACCAGCCGGCAGGTGAGGTAGTTGAGACGTTCGCCATCGACGAGACAACGTTGACCGTAGGCATCCAGCGCGTCTCGGCTTAACAGAGGAAAAATCCTTGAGCGCTTGGGGCTACTCCCTAAAACGATCAACCCGAAAGCGATACCACTATGGAAAAGCGGCATGAGCAGGAAGCCGCGGCGACGCCTGAAAAAACGCCGCAAGAACAAGAAACCGCTGAAGTGCGCCGCACGCCTTTTACGGACGAAGAGCTGGAATACTTCCGACAGCTTATCCTGGAACGCCGGCGCCAGGCGGTAGAAGATATTGAGCGCATGAAAGCGCAGCTGGAAGACACCCGGGAGCAGGCAGGCAACGATTCGCCCTATAGTTTTCATATGGCCGATGCGGGCACGGACGCGATGGAGCGCGAAAAACTGTTTTTAATGATCGCACGCCAGCAAAAATACATCGGGTATCTGGATCGGGCGCTGGAGCGAATTAAAAACAAGACCTACGGTATTTGCAAGGTAACCGGAAAACCTATCCCCAAAGAGCGACTGGAAGCCGTGCCCCATACCGAAGTCTCAATTGAAGCTAAGCTGAAACAAAAGAAATAACCTCACCGTCTGCAGCGCCCGGCTGTTTATGCGCATCCTTTGGATTACGCTGTTTGTTGTGCTCCTTGACCAGCTTACCAAGGTGCTGGTCGTACAGACCATGTATCCAGGCGAGTCGATCCCGGTTCTGGGGGACTGGCTCAAGTTGACGTATACCGAAAATCCCGGGATGGCCTTTGGGATCAATTTTGGTCCTCAAGGAACGATCACGGTGCTGGCCGTGATCGCCACGGTGCTCATTGCCTGGTATCTGTACCGCATTCGCCAAGGATACGGCCCTTATCGGGCTAGCTTAGCGGTTATTCTAGGCGGTGCACTGGGCAACATCATTGATCGCATGTTTTATGGCCTGCTCTACGGCTATGCCGGATTTTTTCACGGCCGCGTTGTCGATTTTATCCACGTTGACCTTTGGCGTGGGTATTTACCTGAATCCATTCCCTGGATTGGCGGCGCCTATGTAGCCCTGTTTCCAATCTGGAACGTGGCCGACATGGCCATTGTCGTAGGTGTCGTAGGTCTGTTTCTTTTCCAAAAAGCCTTTCATGCGCGCTGGCAGCAGCAAGCGTCGCTTACTGCTCCGATCGAAGCACCCGTTTCGGGTCCTTCTGTGGAAGACAAATAAACGCGGGTGCGTAGGGAACCCCAAGGCATAGGAGGTTTTATTGGAGCAAGTTTTCTGGGCTTCCAGTGGTGGATGGCAACGATGAACGCCTACCGCGACTATATCCGCAATTTTTGCATCATTGCCCATATCGACCACGGCAAGAGCACGCTGGCTGACCGGCTCTTGGAGCTGACCGGTACGCTCTCGGAGCGAGAGTTACAAGACCAGGTGCTTGATAGCATGGACCTGGAGCGGGAGCGGGGGATTACAATTAAAAGCCACGCTGTGCGCATGACATACCGCGCCCGCGATGGACAAGAGTACGTGCTCAACTTGATCGATACCCCAGGCCACGTTGACTTTACCTACGAGGTGTCACGGGCACTTAAGGCATGCGAAGGCGCCATCCTGGTTGTCGACGCCTCGCAGGGGATCGAGGCGCAAACGATCTCGAATTTGTACCTGGCTTTGGGGCACGATCTAGAAATTATCCCCGTACTCAACAAGGTCGACTTGCCTAATGCACGGCCCGACGAGGTGGCGCAATCGATTGAAGATCTCATTGGTGAGCCGGCGGAAGACATCCTGCGCATCAGTGCAAAGACCGGCGAGGGGGTGCCAGAACTGTTGGAACGCCTGGTGCAGCGCATTCCACCTCCTAAGGGTGACCCGGAGGCGCCGCTACGGGCACTGGTGTTTGATTCGGTGTTCAACACCTACCGAGGCGCTATTGTCTACGTGCGCGTCTTTGACGGTACGCTCCGTACCGGCGACCGCATTCGCTTTATGTCGAACGATCGAGAATACCTGGCCGAAGAAATCGGCATTTTGCGCCTAGATCGTTACCCAGTGGAGACATTGCGGGCTGGAGAAGTCGGCTACATCATTGGATCCATTAAAGATATTCGCTCGGCTCGGGTAGGCGATACCATCACCCATGCCCATCGTCCTGCCGCCGAGCCCATCCCAGGCTTTCGGCAGGTCAAACCCATGGTATTCAGTGGGGTTTTCCCGACCGACCCAGACAAGTACGAAGAGCTGCGCACTTCGCTTGAAAAACTGCAGCTTAACGATGCCTCACTCACCTTTATTCCAGAAACGTCGGCCGCGCTGGGATTTGGTTTCCGCGTAGGCTTTCTTGGCCTACTGCACATGGAAATCGTACAAGAACGCTTGGCACGTGAGTTTGGCATGGACATCGTAACGACTGTGCCAAACGTTGAGTATCAGGTAGTGCTAAAGTCGGGCGAAGTGCTGACCATCGACAACCCCAGTCAAATGCCAGAAGCAGGTAAGATTGCCGAGATTCGCGAGCCTTACGTGCGCGCCGATATCATTACGCCGACCGAATACGTGGGCGCCTTGATGCAACTGTGCCAAGATCGACGGGGCGTGTATGTGAACCAGCAGTATCTCGACCGCACGCGTGTCAACCTACAGTATGAGCTGCCCCTGGCCGAAATCATTTTCGACTTTTACGATAAGCTAAAAAGTCTAAGTCGAGGATATGCCTCGTTTGATTACGAGGTGCTTGACTACCGGCCTAGCGATCTGGTGCGACTGGACATATTGATCAATGGTGAGCCCGTCGATGCGCTCTCGACGGTAGTGCATCGCAGTAAGGCCTACGAGATGGGGCGCAAGCTGACGCAACGCCTAAAAGAATTGATTCCACGGCAACTTTTTGACGTAGCTGTGCAGGCAGCAATTGGTTCACGCGTGATTGCCCGAGAAACAATCAAAGCCTTACGCAAAGACGTTACTGCCAAATGTTATGGCGGTGACGTAACGCGTAAGCGTAAATTGTTGGAGCGCCAAAAAGAGGGCAAAAAGCGCATGAAACAAGTGGGCCGGGTAGAAGTCCCGCAGGAAGCATTCCTGGCTGTCTTGTCGGTCAATGACTGATGCGGTCTGCACGTACATGGTGGCTATGCTGGGGCCTGGGATGGACGCTTAGCCTAGGGTTACGGTGGGCCTGGGCACAGGAGGCCGAGTTGACGCAACTATTGCGCCGCATTGAAGCTCATCGCCAGTTGGTGTGGTCTTATCACGCTGCTTGGCTGCAGCAGGAAGCAGCACGTAATCGGTTCCGGCTGCCAGTGCGTCCGCCTGAGCCGCTTCCTCTTGCGCTACACGTCCGCTATCCAGTGCTGGCACCTAAAGCTCCCCCTGCCTCTGCGTCAAGGACACCCTTTGCGTTGCATCACTACCATGTGGTGCGTCGTTACGAGCAGGCGTGGTTTCAACGACGCTTTGGCCAAGATGGCTGGGCTTACTTGGGAAGTCAAGGCTGGACGCCACTGGATACGCTACCTACGCCTGAGCTTCGGGCCCGACTGCAGGCGCATTTCGGAGCTCCAACCCGCACGCTAGCCGAGACCGAGCTTTACCAACGCCGCCCACGAGAGGAATACATCCAGTTTGAGTATTGGTTTGTGCTCAACGATTCTATCCCACTACGCGTGCTGGATGTTAACGGACCTTTTGAGCGGGGCATCGTGGTGGCCAGTGCACCGCGCTATCGAGAGCAGCTCAAGCAGCTGCGGGCAGCCCTTTTGGACCGACTGATCACAGATCCGCGCCGCGCAGCTTTTGCGGACTACTACTTCCAAAAAGAAACAGACACCTGGTATGTAACCGGCTTTGACGGACGGGACTTCTGGCTACGTCCTATGCGTGCGCCGCGAAGCCTTCAGGGAAGACCTCCTGTGATTTCCACAGAGTGAACCGAAGCCTACGAGCGGCGTTTCTTCGTCGTTTCCTAGACAAACATGAGGAACCTAACCTTGGCCTCGACGCAACCTGAATCGGCAACGCGGCGCGCCAAGAGGCAGCAGCGTCGCTCGGATGTTCCGTTAGGGCCCAGCACTGACGGCCAGTCGCGCCCACCCAAAAGCAAATTGCGGGAATGGCTGGAAGCGTTGGGCTTCACGCTGGTGGTTATGCTCGTGGTGCGCACGTTCTTTTTCGACCTTTTCCGCATTCCCACACCTTCTATGGAAAAAACCCTGCTGGTGGGCGACTATCTGTTTGTTTCTAAGCTGCACTACGGCGTGCGCACGCCCATCTCTTTGGGCATTCCGTTTACCAAAATCTACGTCAAGGGACTTACGCTGCCGCATACGCGGCTGCCAGGTTTTACCTCCATTCAACGGGGAGATGTGGTCGTCTTTAATTACCCCCCTGAAGATTTGCCGATCGATCGGAAAACGCACTATATCAAGCGGGTGATCGGATTGCCAGGCGACACGCTTTGGATTCAAAACAAGATGGTATACGTCAACGGCGAACCCCAGCCCCTTAGGCCAACCATGCAGCAGCTATGGCGCGTCATCAAGACCGACCCGCGTGTGGTATTGCCGGAAGTGCGGTTGCGAGAGCTTGGCATTGAAGAAATACAACCTACACCAGATCCGCGCCAAGTGCTTCTGGTGGCCACCTCGGCCGCAGCTGCAGCCATGGCTAGTTGGCCTTACGTGGAACGCATTGAGCCTTTTGTGCTGCCTAGTGGCCCTCAGTATAGTGAACTTATGTATCCACCAGGGAAAGGATACTCTCCCGATCAATACGGTCCCATTATTATTCCAGCACGCGGACAAACGATTGCCCTTACAGAAGCCAACTGGCCGATCGTCGAACCCGTTATCCGACGCTACGAAGGACATACTACAGGCAGGGAGCCGGACGGAACCTTTCTGATTGACGGACAGCCAGCGACCACCTACACGTTTACGCAGGATTACTACTTTGTTATGGGTGATAACCGGGATAACTCTGAAGACAGTCGTTTCTGGGGATTCGTCCCAATGGATCATATCGTGGGGAAAGCCTTGTTTGTATATTTTTCTTGGGATGGCGAACACCATTTGCCGCGCTTTGAACGGTTGTTTACGCGCATTCATTAAGTCGTGGTGCTGATGGCGCAGGAGGTCTTTGTTGCTCGGGAGAGAGAGACAGTGGCTGAGGGTGCGCGCTGGCGTAGACGAGGGCGTGACTGGCTGGTTGCATTACTGCTGGCCACAGGACTAGCCTTACTGATTCGCCTTTTGGCCTTGGAAGCCTATCGGATTCCCTCGGCTTCCATGGAACAGACGCTGCAGGCCGGAGATTTTGTGCTGGTTTCTAAGCTGCACTATGGCGCACGGTTGCCCCTGTCGCTAGGGCTGCCCTTTAGCGCATGGTATATCCCCGGTATCAGGCTACCCTATTTCCGCTTGCCTGGCTTTACGCACATCCAACGGGGCGACGTGATCGTGTTCAACTACCCCGTTGAAACCGGTCCGGTCGATCGCAAAACCCATTATATCAAACGCGTGGTGGGGCTTCCGGGCGACACGCTCTGGATTCATGATAAAATTGTGTATGTTAACCGCATACCTATAGCTGCACCAGAACAGGCCCAGCAGCGTTGGCTGTTGCAGCTGCGGACAGGCACTGAGCTATCCCTAGATTCGCTTGAAGCGGCTGGCGCACGCAACATTTCACGCTCGGCTTTTCATGCCGGGCTCTTTTTCTTTGATGCCACAATGGCTGCAGCGCGGACTATTGCCCAGCGCCCTGAAGTGGAAATGCTCCGGCCCTATACAACGGCTGCCCTGCTCAGCGGAGAAGCTGCCCAGCTGGCCCGGCAACAAGAAGACTTTGGCCCTTACTACATTCCTGGCCGCGGCGACACGCTCTGGCTTTCTCCACGCACCTGGCCGTTTTATCGCGAACTGCTAACGCGCTTTGAAAACCATCAGGTCTATCCACTCCCCAATGGGCTGTTTATGATCGATGGCCAGCCGGGGCGCTTTTGCATTATCCAACAGGACTATTACTTTGTGCTTGGTGACAACCGCGATAACTCCCTCGACAGCCGAGCTTGGGGCTTGGTGCCCGCCGATCATGTGGTAGGCAAAGCGCTGCTGGTCTACTTTTCCTGGGACGCGGAGCAGCACCGGCCGCGGTGGGAACGGCTGTTTCTTCCAGTGCGCTGATTAGGCAACCAGGCCCAGCACTGCCCCGCCTTCGTCTCAAACGCGCAGCTTCTTAACGCCGCGATGAGCTAGGAGAAACCTGCGCTGCAGCTGCCCGAAGACGGTCAAAGTATTCCTGCTGGGGCGTTCCTGGAGGTACGTCGTAAGGATGCGCAGGCAACTCCACAAGCTTTAACACCGGGTATTGCTTCTTAAAGAGGAAAGGCCGAGGTCTGCCTACAGGATCTTCTCCAATGACCAGCACGGTAGTTCCCTGCTTGAGGATTCGGCCATTCCGTGAACCCACACCAGTGCCTCCAGCCGTTGTCTTCCAGGGATCTGCCCAGAAAAATACCCACTTGGCATCTGCATCAATTAAGCGCACACATCCACGACTGGTAGGTCCACCGGTGGGCATTGGATATTGATGGACGTGAATGCCCCGTGCATCATGAAAGTTGAAGACCCAGTACATCTCCCACGGCTCGCCTGGTGGGCTTAGCGAAGAGATGC
This sequence comes from Rhodothermus bifroesti, assembly GCF_017908595.1. Classification (NCBI taxonomy): domain Bacteria; kingdom Pseudomonadati; phylum Rhodothermota; class Rhodothermia; order Rhodothermales; family Rhodothermaceae; genus Rhodothermus; species Rhodothermus bifroesti. Next base: position 113,167 of record NZ_JAGKTL010000004.1, on the reverse strand, counting down.
GGTACTCTTCCTTCCAGTTGAAGTTGAAGCGGCCGTTAGGCGTAGGGTTTTCTGGAGACCCCGTGTTGATAACGCCCCAGCGCACCAGTTTTCCGTATTCGTAAGCCGCAAAGGCCTGTACGGTTTTGTCCATAATGAACAGCTTATCAAAATCTCGTCCCCCTGGATAGTACCGCGGAAAAGGTGAGTAGGCCCGGAAATCCAGATCGAATCGGCTAGGGATGACCAGTGTATCGCCAATATTGAGGTTGCGAATCAGCACGCGATTGAGCAGCTCAACCAGACGAGCACGCTTTTGCCCTAGTTCTAAGTCCCCATCACCAAGCTCTTTGTAAAGCGTATTGCGCGCCAGGACGTTATTCCCTGAACTGTGATGCAGGACATAGTACCGATAGTGTACCTCGGGGATAGCATCAAGATCATCGTTTTGGTTATTCAGAATGTCCTCCAAAGCGGTCTGGCTAATGTAGTCCTGCGCTTGCAAGGGCAGTGTTATGCTTCCTATCAGTAAAATTCCCAGCAGAATAACAGGCCGCATTGTGCTTGATGCTGTTGGTTCGTACCTCTGTGAAGACTTCCGACGATGCATGCGCTTCCGGGGTTTCCGTTATCCAGAGCTCAAAGGGTAACCCTTTAGCAACAAAGGGTATGCCGCGCTTGGCGCGAGCGTCAATGTTAGGCCGGGGGCTTCAAGGTAAACCATCGGGCAACCCAGCTTTGCGCTGCAGGCTTTTCAAAGCCATGTTGCCGAAGAGCGCCTAAGGTGGTCAGGGATAAATCAAAGACAGGCGTTTCCGGGGTTACCTTTCCTGCAGCAATGCGCTGGCGGAACTGGCCTCGAGAGGTGTGCACAACTTGCCCAGAAGGGTCACGGTAAAAGACCCAAAGTGGCGAAAGCCACTGAATCCCCAAGGCTTCTCCTGCGGCATGAACCGCGCGCGCTGAGGCGTCGATACTGCAGCCAGAGATTTCCCCTTCTGCTACGTGGCCTGCCAGCAGTAAAAAGCGCTGGTGCAAAACGTCGGCTTGACCACGTACGGGCAGCCCATGTGCTTGCCAGGCCTTCAAAAAAGGCCCGAGTTGTGCTAAAAGCATCTGCGATTCTGCTTGAGAGAGCGTGCGGTGAGCAGCGTAAATCCACAAGCGGGCTTCGTCGGGTAGTTCTGAAAACCACATCATGACCTCAGATAAATTATTCTAGAACGTCTTTGCCATCGACGGAAAGCTCCTGAATACGGAGCTCGGCTGCTCGAAGTTGGGTCAAACAATAACGTGCTAAGCGCATGCCTTCTTCATAGGCCGAAATAGAGTCCTCCAGCGCTAGTTGACCATTTTCGAGGAGGCGGACGATTTCTTCCAGGCGTTCTAATGCTGCTTCAAAGGAAAGGTTTGTTGCCTCAGCCATTGATCCTCAGGGGTTAGATTTTTTTCTTCAGTTGGGAAAATAAAAAATGTGGTGTTGGAATGGATCTTAAACTTCAAGGGAAAGTGGCGATTGTGACTGGAGCCAGCCGTGGAATCGGTCAAGGAATTGCACGTAGCCTGGCGGCTGAGGGATGCCGATTGGTATTGTGTGCGCGTGGGGCCGAGGCTTTGCAAGCTACAACGCAAGCTTTGCAAGATCAGGGTGCTGAGGTCGAAGCACTGGTTTTGGACGTCACCCACCCCGAGGCTGGAGACCAACTGGTAGCTGCTGCGCTGGCGCGCTTTGGTCGCGTGGATATTCTGGTTGGCAATGCCGGGGGTAACCGGCGTGGGTTGTTTGAAGAGACCACCGAAACGGACTGGTCAGATTTGATCGAACTGAACCTGCGGGCACACCTGAGGTGCGCCCGAGCGGTCATTCCCGTAATGAAACGACAAGGGGGTGGGGCCATAGTTTTTATTGCTTCTATTTTTGGGCGCGAGGCTGGGGGAGCGGGGCTTTCTATCTATAATGCTACAAAGTCGGCTTTAATCAGCGCAGCCAAAATTCTAGCGCTGGAGCTAGCACCCTATAACATACGGGTCAATACCGTAGCGCCAGGCTCCATTCGCTTCCCAGGGGGAAGCTGGGACCGTCGCATGCAGGAGGATCCAGAGGGTATGCGGCATTTTATTGCACAACACCTACCCATGGGACGCTTTGGCACGGTCGAAGAAGTGGCCGACGTAGTGACGTTTCTCGTTTCGGAACGAGCCAGTCTGATTACGGGAGCCTGCCTAAACGTAGATGGCGGGCAGTCCCGCTCACTGATCTAAGCGTGACCATTCGGTACGGCCTTCGGCCAGAAGGCGTCCGTCGTTGAGTCGCCGAAAGCTGTGGCGAAGAGAGCCATCGCTCAGAGGCCAGCTTTGGACCATGACCTGATCCCCCAAGTAGGCTTCGCTTCGGAATGTAAGTTGGATCCGGCGCAGCGCTTGTTCCGGGTAAGCTGTAGGTAGGGCATTGAGCAACCAGGCCACGTACCGGGTGTTGTTGGCGTGTGCGTTGAGGTCCAAGTCGCTATAGCTTACGCCGAAGGTTGCTTCCCAAGGAGGTGTAGGCGGCATGTCGGGCAAGACGGTTGTGGCCGCATCAGAGGGTAAGCCTGTAGGACGCAGCTGAAGTACGGCTTCGGGCAAGCGTACAGGCCGACGGCGCTTGGGGTCGACCAGTAGCCACGCAGAAATGGCTTCGCTTAACAGATGCTGCTCTGCATCGCGCAGCGCAAAAGCCCGAAAAGCTTTTAGCCCTTGATGCCCACAAGGCCAGCTCGCTACGGTAACTGTCTCGGCCCAGGCAGGACGCTGGTAGATGCGAACGTCTATGTGGTGGAGCATCCAAAAAACTGCACGCCCTTCGATTTCAATGAATGCAACCCCTAAGGCCTTGGCGTGGTTACTGGCAGCCTCTTGCAAATAGCCAAACAAAAAAGGCAGCGTAAGACGACCGTCAGGTGCTACTTCAAACGAACGTACCCGAAACGACTCGTTCCATACAAGCGCTGCTTCCATCGACAGATTCCTTGTCGTTTACCCGCTTCCATAAGGTAACCTGCCGCATGCTTTCCATAAACCAAAAACACGTGAACCTATGACTGAAGCAAAACGCGTAGCTCTGGTTACGGGTGGGGCCCAAGGTATTGGAAGGGCTATTGTCGAGCGCCTGTTGCATGACGGCTGGTATGTAGCTAGCCTGGATCTGGATGTCGAAGCCAATGCCGAGCTCCAGGAAGCACTCGGTACTACAGGAAAAATCCGCGTCTTTACCGGAGACGTAAGTCAAGAAACAGAGGTCAATCAAACAGTGGCCGAAGTTGTAGCTGCTTTTGGTCGGTTGGATGCCCTGGTCAACAATGCGGGAATTGCGCACCCTTACCAAAGTCCCCTTGAAACACTGCCGCTTGCAGCATGGCAGCGCATACTTGATGTGAACCTGACGGGGTGTTTTTTATGCGCGCGGGCTGCTGTGCCCCATTTGCGGCGTACCAAGGGCGCTATTGTCAATATCGCTTCCACACGGGCATTTCAGTCAGAGCCGCATACGGAAGCTTATGCTGCCTCCAAAGGAGGCGTAGTGGCCCTAACGCACGCCATGGCCATCAGCTTAGGACCAGAAGTGCGCGTTAATGCCGTGGCCCCCGGCTGGATCGATGTGCGCGCTTGGCAGAAGCGAAGCCGTCGTCAAAGCGATCCGCTGCGTCCCATCGATCATGCGCAGCACCCTGTAGGTAGGGTGGGAAAACCGGAAGACGTGGCAGCGCTGGTGGCGTTTTTACTTTCTGATGAGGCCGGATTCATCACCGGACAAACCTTCATCGTCGACGGTGGCATGACACGTAAAATGATTTATGCCGAGTAAAATGCTCCTCAACGCTCCGCCTCTTCTTCGCGTTAGGTGAGCAGTAAGGAGTTTAGAAAAACGCGAAAAAGCCGATTCCTTCTAGGAAGGCTACAGCCAGTAGAGTTGAGTGCATATGCCCGAGCCGCAATCCCCTTCTTTTAAGCTCCCCTTTGTGGCCCCTTCGATAACAGCGGTTGCTGCCGACAACGCGTCGGAAGCAGAAACGTTTTCGATCCTGAACCTTTCAGATCCTGTGGTGATTATGCTCCTGTTTCAGGAGCTGGTCCGCGAAGAGCAGGTCCGCGAGGCATGGGAGCGCTGGCGCAAATCCAAGGACAGTCAACCTAAGCCCTTATGGCGCGTGCTCGCTGAGCTTGAGGGCGTCAACCCTGAGGTTGTTTATGCTACGGCTGCAGAGGTGTACGGCTTTCGCATGGCCCGGGTGCAGCGTGGGGAAGTGCTCGAGTTCTTGAAAAGCATAAAGTCGCGTTTCTCTCAAGAACAATGGGAATGGTTGGCACGCGAACGGGTGTTGCCTATCGGTCAAGATGTAGATCCCAAGCTGGAATATCCACGCTGGATTTTGGCCACGCACGACCCAACGCGCTCTGATTTGCACCGACGCTTAGGGCAACTGGGGCTGCACCGTTTTGAGCTGTGCTATGCGCCTTGCAGCGTTATCGAGCAGCTTTTTCAAGAAGCCTTTGTGCGCAGCAACGAATACCTGGAGCGCGTGCGTGAAGAAGCTGCCTTTGACCTAGGCACCAGCTACGACACCGAAACCGAGCTGATCGACGAAGAGGCCCTCGAGGCCGAGATCAACCGCTCCAAGCTGATCAACCTCTTCGAGGCCACGCTGGTGGAAGCTGTCCGCCAAGGCGCCTCCGACATCCACATCTTCCCCAACCACGAACGCAAGGTTGAAATCCACTTTCGCATCGACGGTGAGCTGAATTGCTGGCACGTCGAAGACAAAGTGCATCCCGAAGCGTTTCTGGCTGTTGTCAAAGACCAGTCGGGTGGGGTAGATCGCTTCGAGCGGGATAAGGCGCAGGATGGCTTTATCCAGCGCCGAATTGACGACCACCTGATTCGCTTCCGGGTCTCGGTATTGCCTATCGCAACGGCTAGCTACGACATACGCGCTGAGTCGATTGTCATTCGCGTGCTTGACGACCGCAAGGTCATCAAAGACCTGCGCCTGCTTGGGCTATCGGAACGTGCACTGGAGCGGTTTGAATGGGCTATCCGTCAGCCTTACGGTATGGTGATCGTCACGGGGCCCACCGGTAGCGGCAAGAGCACCACGCTCTACGCCGCCCTCCACCAGGTCGTCAGCCCGCGTAAAAACGTTCTTACGGTAGAAGATCCGGTGGAGTACATCATTCCTGGGGTGCGGCAGATCAAGCTCAACCACAAGCTGGGGCTTGAGGATGCCCTGCGGGCAATATTGCGGCACGACCCAGACATTGTGATGGTGGGTGAGATGCGCGACCGGCAGACGGCGGAGCTGGCCATCAAGCTGGCCAACACAGGGCATTTGACGTTTTCGACGTTGCACACCAACGATGCGCCCAGTGCGGTGAGCCGGCTTTACAAGATGGGGATTGAGCCGTTTTTGATTGCCTATGCGATCAATCTGGTGGTAGCCCAGCGCCTGATCCGAAAAGTCTGTCCTAAATGCCGGGTGCCTGATCCAGACCCAGACCCTGTGTTGCTGATGCGATTGGGCTTTACTGAAGAAGAGATCGCGCACACGACGTTTTACAAGGCGGCGCAGAACGCGCGTTGCCCCGTGTGTAAAGGCGTAGGCTACAAAGGCCGTCGGGCCATTACGGAGACGCTCTGGTTTTCCCGGACGATTCGCCACATGATTGTCGAGGCCCAGGGGGTGATCGACGAAGACGCGCTGCGCGCGCAGGCCATTAGGGAAGGTATGCAGACCCTCCAAGAGGCTGCCCGTGAAGTGGTGCTTTTGGGCGAAACTACCGTGGAGGAGATGATGGCCACTGTTGCCTTTCAGATCTGAGGCTGTTTAGCGTGAAACGCTGATCCCAAGCATCCAGCGCCATCTAAGGGGACGATGCTCCCCCAAGAGCTTCGGATGGCTGACCCACAGTGGAAAGCGAAGCTGCAGTTGCACGTCGCGCAGCACTTCGGACTGATCGCGCCAGCGACTAAGGGCTGGCAGTTCGCTAAAGGCGTAATGCACACCGATGCCAGCATCAGCCAAAAACCGATTCCAGGCGAACGGATACCGGCTGGCAAGCGTGGGTTCGGTAAACCATGTTTGGCCGATGCTTCCAAACCCTTCGAGTCGCAGCGGCCGCCCAATGCCCTGTAAAAAAGGTGCCCAGCCAAGGATCACGTTGCCGGCCAGGAGCACGTTGCCACTGATGCGTAACGGGTCGCGCGTTGTGGAATGCCAGTAGGCCACGGGTCCTGGTGCTTCCAGAGGAACCAAATGGATCGATTTTCGGGCGTTGGCAAACGCTGCGGCTATGTTCCGAAAGCCGGCGTGGCGCCAGGCCACTTCAACGGGCGCACTGCCTAGTCGAAACAGCCGGCTTGGGGGCAATTGCCCATCGCCCCAGCCGAGCTGCCCGTGCAGGGTGAACTGTAGGCGCTTGCGTATAGGACGCCATCCAAGGTCTACGACACCTAGGGTTCCACCGCTGCCATTGGAGCCCTCGCCCGTTTCGATCAGTGCGTGCAGCCAGCCTTCGGGGCGGCTAAACGTGTAGCCGAGGTGGGTCCATATTAAGTGCATGCCCGGAGTCCATACGGGCGCGCCTTCGAAGGAGAAAGCACGGGTTAAGGGGCTATACTGATGTGTTAAACGCAAGGTCAGCTGGCCGTAGTCGCGCCCTAAGGCAGCCCATCGACCTAAGGTATAGGTGATCGCCAGCTGGTTTTCTAGAAGGCCGAGCTGCTTTTCGAGTTGTAGGTGCCAGCGCGCCTGAGGCGTTAGCCGATCACTGTAGCGGAACGTATAGTCGAGTCCGCTCCACCAGGCTTTACGATCCTGCACCCAGGGGCGACTTGGCCGCTGCCCATTACTGAGCAGCACGGTAGGCCACAGCTTTAAGGTGAATAGGCTTTCGTGGCGATCAAAGAAATAACGGCCGCGAAGCTGCAGGCCCAAGCCTGGTCCAAAATCATGGGCGTACGAGATCAGGGGGCGCCAAGAAGCCCGGTAGGCCGACCAGTCGAAGGAGAGCGGCTGCAAGAAGGAAAACCGAAGTGGAAGCGGCCAAGTGTTGTTCAAGCGGTTGTGATCTGGCGTGCGCATCAGCGGATCCAGCTCAGCGCGCACGACCCGTGCCGGAAGCGTCAGTACGAGTGTGTAGTGCGGGAAAGTCCAAAGCCAGGGTTGGGCTACGATCCAGTCTTTGGGTACTGGCTTAGCGCCCTGCATAAGGTCTAGCGGGACGTGCACCCATTGCGTTTGTCCATCAGCCAGGGTTAGTCGCAGATCGACAGGCAGCAACAAGGTTCCGCGGCGCCTGAGGTGTAGCGCGACGCGCCAGCCCTCGGGAGTTGCGGTTTGGCGCAAGGCTGTAATGGCATCGTCGCAGGTGTAGGTGCGGTTGAGCAGTTGTTCAAAGAACCAATCCAAGCGCAGGCCGCTAAGTTGCTCTGCCACCTTTTCGACATCGTAGGGATTGGGATGGCGGAAGCGATAGGCCTGATAGTAGGCTTGTAGAAAAGCATCGCGCAGTGAATCCGAGATGACGTAGCCCAGCAGGTCTAGGAGCATTTCGCCTCCTGCGTAAGCTGCGATGCCATAGGCCACGTTTGTAGCAAACCAGTCAGCAGGGGTATTTAGGCGTTCGTACACTCCCAGTTGTTGCAAGCGTACTACGTTGAGTGCAGCTTCCTGGTGGTTGGGTTCTTGGCCTACAAAGTGGGCAATGGCTTGGGTAGTGATAAAGCTTGTAAAGCCTTCGTCCATCCAGGCATAGGCGTTTTCGTTGGAGGCCAGAACGCCGTAAAACCATTCGTGTGCAGCTTCGTGAGCGGTGACGCTAAGGAGGGAAAAAGGGCTGCGGCGGCCTGTGATGAAATTGATCATGGGGTATTCCATGCCGCCATCGCCAGCTTGGGCCACGGTAAATTGCGGGTAAGGATAGGGGCCGATGCGGCGACTGTAGTAGCGCATGAGCCAAGGGACCCATTGGCGCATTGGGCGCCAGCGTTCGGCCACGTCGGGCTGAAAAAGCAAATGGTAGGTGACGTTTAGGCTATCGTCGTGCCAGGCTTCATGGATGTAGTCAGGGTCGGCTGCCCAGGCGAAGTCATGCACATTTTCGGCTGTAAAGTGCCAAGTGAGCGAGTCCCCAGGGGTGCATTTTAGGCCAGTTTCGCGTGGATCAAAGCGCGTCCACGCTTGGGTTGAGATGGCGTCGTAGCCGCGGCCAATTTCATGGGCGTTGACCAGCACGCCGGTTGCTCCAACCGTGTAGCAGGCCGGAAGCGTAATGCGCACGTCGAAGGTGCCAAAGGGGCCGTAAAATTCCCGACCGATATACGGATCCGGGTGCCATCCGCGACTGTCGTAGGCAGCAAGCTTGGGATACCACTGGCTCATAGAGTAAGCGATGCCTTCAGTGTTGTCCCGCCCACTGCGTCGCGTTTGGAGCGGAACTTGTGCAAGAAAGTGCATTTCGAAGACCGTCGAGTCGCCTGGGGCTAGAGGACGGGCTAGGCGGGCTTTCAATACGGTGTCGGTAATCCAAAACTGTAAGGGTTGATTTTCTTGGCTGAGCTGGGTTACGTGATAGAAGCCCTGCGTTTCAGGGGTTAGCTGCCAGATTTTAGGCACGACGCGCCGGTCTGGATCGGGCAAATGCCGGTTGCGCTCGGCCATCATCGACTGAGGCTGGAAGGCATTGAAGTAAAGATGGAAAAAAACGTGCTGCAGGGTATCTGGAGACAGGTTGAAATAGGTAATGCGGCTTGTGCCGCGAAGCTGGTGGCGCTTGGTGTCGAGGTGGACATCGATGTGGTAGTGTACCTGCTGTTGCCAAAGGGGGGAGGTTTGGCTGCGCAATGGAAGCGCCAGAAGTAGTCCGAACGCGATGGTCCCGGTAAAGCGTACGTGCAGCATCGGTTAGCGAATTTGCGTCAGTGGGCGCAAAAAAGTAAGAAGTGCTCCAAAGATAGCGTTGGCGTCAGGATTTTGCAGCATGAACTCCTGGGGAATCGGTGCGTTCAGCATAGCAAGCTTAGAAGGAGGATTTTGCTGTTATGGAGGAAACGTCTGCGGTTTGTGAAAGCTGTGGGGCGCGGCTGCGGCCTGGGGTACAGGTGTGTGATCTTTGCGGCACGCCGGTGCGGAGTGAGGTAAGGGTTTGTTTGGCGTGTGGTCAGGCTAATGCAGCGGAGGCCCGTTATTGCACCCGATGTGGGGCAATGCTGTCTAAAGCGCGGCCGCTAGCGCCTCAGGAGCGGCCCCTACGGCAGTCTTCAGCGCGAGTGGCAGCTTCAAGCGGTGGATTGCAGGCGTTGCAGATTTTGTTCATTGTGGGTGGGGGACTGCTGCTGGTTGTTGCGTTGTATTTGATCACGCTGGCCAGCGGGGGGCGAGGTGGATTGCCTCCGGTAGATAAGGCTCAGGCCGCTCGGGCGCTTTTGCCTTTGCCAGAACCTGGGCCAATTCCGTCCGTGGTCGCTGATCAGGTAGCTGCGCTAGAGGCAGAAATAGCACGCTTAAAAGGCAAAGAGCGCTTGGCCAAGCAACAGGCCCTGGTGAACTTACTCATTGGCATCGGTCGTCCAGACCGAGCGGCTCTGGTGCAAGAAGAATTGGCGCAAGCGTTTGACACCCCAGAAGCTTGGCGACGAGCGGGTAATTTGTTCTACGACTGGATGGAAATGGTCGATGGTCCGGCCAAAGCTGCACTGGCCCAGCGCGTGATTGCGGCTTACCAGCGTGTTCTCGAAAAAGAGCCAGATAACCTGGACGTGCGGGCCGATATGGCTATTGCCTATCTCTATGATCCCAACAATCCGATGGAAGCAGTCAATCAGACGCGCATGGTGTTGGCCAAGGACTCAACGCATGTGCAAGCCAACTTTAACCTAGGCATTATGCTGCTGCAGATTAATCGGCTTGAGGAGGCGCGGGCACAGTTTCTGAAGGTGCAGCGTTTGGTGGGGCCACGCTCACCCCTTTATGCTCAGGCGGATACCATTCTGCAGATTATTCACCGATTAGAAACCTCAACCCCATAGCCTATGCCGATACGTTTTTCCGAGGCCGATTTTGAACGTGTGCGGGCTGCTGTAGTGGCAGCTGAACAGCAGACAGCGGGTGAGATTGTGCCCGTGGTGGTCGTGCGCAGTGGAAGCTATCCTGAAGCTCTTTGGAAGGGCGCTGCGCTTTGCATGGCGCTGATGCTTTTGCTGTCGCTGATCTTTGTTTTTGCCTACACAGGTTGGGGTGCGACGTGGTTCCATACAGGTTGGGGCGTGGCGCTTTTGACGTTACTAGCAGGCAGTTTAGGGGGATTAGCGGCTGCCTATGTCGAGCCCTTCCAGCGTTGGCTTATTGGAGAAGCCCGTTTGGCAGAGCAGGTGCATCTGCGCGCGCTTGAGGCTTTTGTAGAAGAAGAGGTGTTTCGTACGCAGGATCGGACTGGTATTTTGATTTTTGTTTCCCTGTTTGAGCATTGGGTTGAGGTAGTGGGCGATGCAGGGATCAACCAACGGGTGGATCCGGATACCTGGGCAGAAGTGGTTGATTTAGTTCGCCAGGGTATTCGTCGAGGGCAACTGGTGGACGGTATAGTAGCGGCTGTTGACCGGTGTGGTCAGCTACTGGCCGAGCACGGCGTGACGGTGCGGCCAAGCGACGTTAATGAGCTAGACGATGCGCTGCGAATTCGCACAGTACAGCAAAAACGATCGACCGATACTTAAGGTAAGGGCTCGATCTCCAGCACCAGGCCGTCGGCGTCCCGTACAAACAGGCGCTGCTGCATTTCTTGGTAGGGATAGCCGGCAGCATCCAGTCGGGCGCGCAGCGCTTGCCAGTCGGCCCGTGGCAGGCGAAAGCCTAAATGGTGTAGCCCTCCTCGGCCTGGGATGGTAGGGTGGGCTAGCTCAGGCATCTCAATCAGTTCGAGCACTTCGCGATCGTGGACGTCGGTAAGCAATGCGCGGCGTCGCCCGCGACGAATGGGGTCTTCTTCGATGCAGTGCAGCTGCAGTCCTAAAAATCGAACGTAAAAGTCGATGGCCGCCTCCAGTTGGGTGGTCATGATGGCGGCGTGGTCCAAACGGATCGAGAGCACTTCGTCGATGGCTGGCCTGGCGTCGGGGCTTCGCGTGGGTTGCATGGTAAGCAGGTTAGGCTGGTCTATGCGGATGCGGTTGCATTCGGGACAGCGGTTTGCTGGAAGCGGGCAGGATTAATGCCCAGGCGTTTCATTTTTTTGTAGAGCCCTTGCCGGGTTAGGCCTAAGCTGCGGGCTGCAGCTGAGATGCGGCCGCGGTGCTCGGCCAGTACGCGCTCGATCAAGGCTTTTTCGGTGCCTGCCAATACCGCCTCTAAGGGTTGTCCCGCCTCGAGGGTTGGCGTCTGTCGTGACAGTATTGGCAGGTGTGCCGGAGTGTCTGTTAGGGTTTGCTGTACGGTAGGGGATAAGTCCTTCAGGTCGATTAACGGAGCCGGCTCGCTGGCGACAAAAGCCAAGGCGCGTTCGATTTCGTTGCGGAGCTGACGTACGTTGCCGGGCCAGTTGTAGCGCAAAAGGGCCTCCATGGCCCGGGCGGTGATGGAGGCGGCTGGAGCGCCTGGAGGTCGCAAGGTGTTTAGGAAGTGCCGCACCAGCACTGGAATGTCTTCGCGACGCTCGCGTAGGGGTGGCACATGTAGAGGAATGACGTTTAGCCGGTAGTACAGGTCTTCCCGAAATGCGCCTCGGCGTACTAATTCCTCCAGGTTTTGGTGCGTAGCCGCAATCACACGTACGTTAACCCGTAGTGGCCGCCGAGCTCCTAGGGGAAAGATTTCGCCTTCTTGCAAAAACCGTAGCAACTTAGGTTGTACTTCTAGCGGTAGATCGCCAATTTCATCCAGAAAAAGAGTGCCGCCTTCGGCAGCACGGATAACACCGGGATTAGCCTGCAGCGCTCCAGTAAACGCGCCTTTTTCATGGCCGAAAAGATGGCTATCGATAAGCTCTGGGGGTACGTTGGCGCAGTTGAACGCTACAAAAGGAGCGTGTCTACGATCACTGGTGGCATGGATGGCGCGTGCGATGAGCTCTTTGCCTGTGCCACTTTCGCCGGTAATGAGCACCGGACTGTGGCTGCTGCGAATACGGTAAATTTGTCCAATCAAGGCACGTAGGGCCGAGCTAGCATAGACCAGTTCGGGCAGTGGTGAAGGCAGCTCAGCGGTTTCAGGGGCATGACCATTCCCTGCTTCACCAAGCCGGTTAGCCCGCAAGAGGGCATGCTCGAAGGCTAACGTGACCACCGGAAGCCAAGGTTTAAGGCGTTCAAGCAGGGTTTGCCAAGCTGCGCGCTCTTCTGGGGTAACCGCAGCGGCCGTAAAGAAAGCGACACCGGGGAGCGGGCGTAGCCGTAGCCAGGCGGCTTGCTGCGTGTAGTACGTGGCCTGGTCGGGGTGAGGGAAGGTCAGGGTTGCGGGCAGCTCTCCGTGGTGTTGCAAGGCCTGCCATCCTGTGCCAGGGAGATAACGGTAGACCGCCAGCCAGCGTCCTGGCCAGAGTTGTTCCAGCACTTGAAGCCAGGTTTCCGCTACCAGATCGACCGAAAGTGCCGCATGCGCCAGAGCTGCGCCAAATTGAGCTTCAGGGGTGTGTACGGCAAAAATCGGATGATGCGGCAAAGCAAGGAGGGTGTTTTGCGCTTCTTGGCGTGCGGTTTCGACGCCAAGCTGCGCAAAGACCTGAGCTGCGGCTTCCAGCAATGCCCGGGCCTGTGCCGGATCAAAGTCCTGCGTCAGGCGGGCGACTTCAAGCTGCAGGCGTGCGGTGTGATACCGATCAGTAAGTAGAGAGAAAGCCGAGAGGGCTTGTACGTATTGCACACGGGCTTCATCCTTTCGCGCTTCAGCACGAGCCAGCTCAGCCAGAAGCCAAAACCGGTGGGCAGCCCAGGGAAGCAGGCTAAAATAATCCCCAAAGGTCTCCGCCTGATGGAGGAAGCTTTGGGCTTGCTTGGCATTGCCGCTGGCTAAGGCAATACGTGCCTGAAGCAGTAGGGCTTCCAGGATAAGCGGCTCTAGTCGTAGTTCATGGGCTGCCTGGTAGGCACGTTCGGCCCATTCGCGTGCGCGCTCGGGCTGTTTGGACTGCAGGTAACGTTGGCTCTCCAGCAAGGCTGCGCGCGCGGCATAGAGTCGAGGATGCGTTGGGCAAGGCACGGTGAGCACCTGTGCGATCAGGTCGGCGCTACGTGCTGCGTCTTCTTGAAGCAGGGCTAGTTGAGCCGCTTCGAGCCGTACAGGATGTGCGGCTGGCCCTGCACTTGTGGCCAGCCAGCGTTGTGCCAGGTGGTGTGCTTCGGTCCACTGTCCGGTACGACGCAGGGTAGCCAGCCAGCAGCTCCGAGCTTGCCAGCAGAGGTAGGTCGGTTCTGGACCGCCTAGCCAGGCCTCGGCGGCTTCGGCAGCTTCTAGGGTGGTTGCGGGCGACCCACCGCGGGCTTGCTCGAGTAGTGCCTGGTAGGCTGCTGCACGGCCCTGGAGCAAGGGTTCCCGAAGCTGTTCAACAAGTCCGGTAAGCTGTTCTAGATGGCGTTGGGCGGCGCGGTAACGTCCGGTGAGCACATAGCTTTGAACCCGCAGGTCATGAATCCATACATCTGCTTCAAGATCAGGGAGCCGTTCCTTAAGTGCAGCGGCTTCGTCGAGCGCCTGAAGGGCTAGGGAATATTCATCGATTGTTAGGTAGGCCAATGCCTGGCCAATGCGGACCCAGAGATGCCCGCTCAAGCGCAGCTCATCCGTAAAATGCCGTTCGGCTTCAACAAACAGGTTAAAGGCACGGGCTGGGTCACTGTCGCTAGCGTCTGGCCAAGCATAGCGCCAGCCTAGCCAAAGTGCGATTTCAGCGCGAAGCTCTGGAGATAGGCGTTCGCGGACGGGGAGGTCGGCCAACGGCCCCAGCAGCACGCGCGCGGCTTCAACAGCACCTTGGCGTAGCAACCGAACCCGTGCCAGCAGGGCGCGCATCACATACTGGCTCGGCTCTGCCGCTGCGGGGTTCTCTGGCAAGGGGGAAATCAGCGGCTCCAACATGCGGGCTACTTCCCTGCTGCGTCCTTCGGCAAGTAGGCTACGTGCTAGTGCTATGGTTTGCGCGTGTCGCATCACTTGGGCAAGGCTGCTTCACATCCAGCCCAGGGCCAGCCGGGCTTCATCTGACATTCGTTCAATGGTATAAGGGGGATCGAACGTCAGCTCTACGCGTGCTTCTTTTACACCAGGCACTTCTTGCAAGCGCATCTCCACCTGTCCAGGCAATGAACCCGCTACCGGGCACCCCGGCGCTGTCAGCGTCATTTTGACGTAGATGCTCCGGTCTTCAAAGATCCGGATTTCATAGATCAAACCTAGGTCGTAAATATTGACCGGGATTTCGGGGTCGTAGACGCTGCGTAGGGCTTCAATGACTGCCTGCTCCAGTTCCTTATCACCAAGCTGATTGTCGATAGCTACGTACATGGGGTAACCGCCGAGGTTTAGTTACGCGAAGTTTGTAGGTAAGCTTGGGCGTAGCGACGCATTTGTTCAATCATGGCAGCCAGGCCGTTTTTTCGGGTTGGCGACAGGTGAGCCTTCAGCCCGATCTCGTCCAGAAAGTCCAGGCGCGCATTGAGGATGGCCTCGGGGGGCTGTCCTGAAAGAACACGGATCAGCAGGGCTACCAAGCCTTTGGTAATCAAGGCGTCGCTGTCGCCGCGAAAATAAAGCCGTCCGTTGCGAAACTCCGGGCGAATCCACACCTGCGACTGGCAGCCGTGAATCCGGAATACATCGGTTTTGTACTCCGGCTCAATGAGCGGGAGCGTTTTGCCCAACTCGATCAAGTATTCGTATTTCCCCATCCAGTCGTCGAACAGGGAAAATTCCTCGACGATCTGGCGGGCACGGGCTTCGATGGTATCGGCAGCAGCTTCAGCCATAATCAGCGCAGCAGTTTTTGAATGCGTAGTAGGGCGTCGACGAGCACGTCGATCTCTTCGCGGGTATTGTAGAGTGCCAACGAAGCCCGAATGGTGCCTGGCAAACCCAGATAATCCATAAGCGGTTGTGTGCAGTGATGCCCGGTGCGTACAGCAATTCCCATTTGATCTAGTAGCGTGCCTGCATCATAGGGGTGAATGCCTTCTATGACAAATGAGAGCACACTAACCTTTTCGGGAGCAGTGCCTACAAGGCGTAAGCCCGGTACCTCTTGGAGCCGCTGGGTTGCGTAGCGGAGCAATTCTGCTTCGTAGTGGATGACTGCTTCGCGTCCTAAGCGATCTAGGTAGATGAGCGCTGCTTCCAGCCCAAGGGCACCGGCAATGTGCGGCGTGCCTGCTTCGAACTTATAGGGGAGTCGGTTGTAGGTTGTTCGTTCAAAGGTGACGCGCTCGATCATATCGCCTCCACCTTGGTAAGGAGGCATAGCTTCAAGCCACTCGGCTTTGCCGTAGAGAACACCGATGCCTGTGGGTCCGTAGACTTTGTGCCCCGAGAAGCAGTAAAAGTCGCAATCTAGCTCAGCTACGTTGACCTTCAAATGCTGCACGGCTTGCGCGCCATCGACCAGCACCGGGATGCCCCGGGCGTGTGCTATTCGGATGATTTCTTGAACCGGATTAACCGTGCCCAGGGCATTGGATACGTGGGCGATGGCGACCAGTCGTGTACGTTCATTTAAGAGCCGCTCCAGTGCTTCTAGATCGAGCACGCCGCGAGCGTCTACGGGCACGATGCGCAGCCGCGCGCCTTTTTCTTCACACAGCATCTGCCAGGGGACGATGTTGGAGTGGTGCTCCATGGTGGAGAGCACGATTTCGTCCCCTGCGCGCACGCGCTGGCGACCAAACGTAGCCGCTACGAGATTAATGCTTTCGGTCGTGCCGCGCGTAAAGATGACCTGTGCCGGATCTGGCGCCCCAATAAAAGCAGCCACCAGGCGGCGGGCTTCGTCATAAGCATCAGAAGCCTGTTGGCTCAGGTAGTGGACGCCGCGGTGGACATTGGCGTTTTCTCGGGTGTAAAAATCCCGAATGCGATCAATCACCACCTGAGGTTTCTGGGTGGTTGCCGCATTGTCCAGGTACACGAGCGGACGCCCGTCGTAGACGCGTTGGTGCAGTGCTGGAAAGTCTACACGCACGCGTGCTACGTCGAAGCGCGTCTCGAGTCCAGTAAGGTCAACAGGGGCAGGCATAAGGCAAACCATTGAGTTTAGGCGCCAAATCGCTGGGCTACCAGGTCGTCAAGGTAAGCACGTAGGGGTTCTAGGGCAATTTGGTCAAGTACGTCACGGGCAAAGGCAAGTAGCATTAGGGCCCGAGCTTTTTGCGCGGTAAGCCCGCGGGCCCGCAGGTAAAAGATGCCCTCTTCGTTCAGCTGACCGCAGGCAGCGCCGTGGGTGCAGCGCACGTCGTCAGCGTAGATTTCCAGTTCGGGCTTGGAGTACATGCGGGCTTCTTCGGTCAGCAGAATGCTTTTGTTTGACTGGTACGCATTGGTTTTCTGGGCATGAGGTCGGACGAGCACCTTGCCGTTGAAGACGCCTATAGCACGTTCGTCTAAGATACCTTTGTAGAGTTCGTTGCTAACGCAGTTGGGGACAGCATGGTCGATCATCGTGTGGTTATCGATGTGCATGGTGCCGCGCCCTAGGAAAAGCCCATAAAGGTGCGTCTCACCTGCTTCGCCATCGAAACGAACGTACACGTTGTTGCGCACCAAAGCGCCGCCTAGCGTCAGCGTATGGTTGGTGTAGCGACCTTCCTGTTCTAAATAAGCTTGCGTACTGTAGATGCCCGAGGCCGTCTCACCCTCCAGGCGTAGATCGTAGTGCGCAAGCTGGGCACCACGCCCGACAAAAACCTCGGTTACCGCATTGGTGAAGGTGCGTGTAGCACTCCGGGTATGACCGCTGTAGAGGAGTTGGAGCGATGCGCCCGGGGCTATGGCAATGACGTGGTGTGGCTGCAAGAAAAGGTCTTCCTCAACATCGATCAAGTGCACCACGTGCACTGGCCGGTCTAAAGCAGTGTGGGGTGGGAGGTAGAAAAAGAGCCCATCCCGTGCAAAGGCCAAATTGAGCGCTAAGAACGGCTCGTTTTCGTAGTCCAGGCTGTGGGCAAAGTAGGCCGTAAACAGTTGGGGATAGGCTTGTGCTGCATGCTGCAGGCTGGTAAGGACAGCGCCTTGGGGCAGTGCTGCGGCCGGCGTGGAGAGCTCCGGTACCCATTGGCCGTTCACGAGCACGACACGATAGGCATCGAGTTCCGGAATAGCGTACCGCGCTAAGTCCGCTTCGCTAAGTTTGGGTCGTGGGGGCGCTGGTTGAATGGTGTAGGCATGCTGCAGTGCCCGAGCAATCGGGGTGTATTTCCAGGCTTCGGCTTTGCGGCTAGGAAAGCCTAGGGCCTCAAATCGCGCAATGGCCTTACGCCGAAGCTCCGAAAGGTAAGCATGACTACCGTTGAATGCAGCATCGCCCTGCAGCTCAAAGGCATGCAGGAAGCGTGCTTCAGGACGCGTTGAAGTTGCTGTTAGGGTGGTCATAGATCTATCCAATAACTTGCAGCGTATTCAGGCAGGAAATCCGATTTCTTCGCGGATCCAGTCGTAGCCTTTTTCTTCGAGTTCCAACGCCAGGTTTTTATCGCCGGAGCGTACAATCCGGCCATCGACCATAACGTGGACGTAGTCAGGCACGATGTAGTTGAGCAAGCGCTGGTAGTGTGTGATCACGACAAAGGCCCGATCTGGAGTACGTAGCCGGTTGACGCCGTCGGCTACTGTGCGCAGCGCATCGATGTCGAGCCCGGAGTCGGTTTCGTCCAGGATGGCCAGCCGCGGCTCAAGCAAGGCGAGCTGAAAGATCTCGCTCCGCTTTTTTTCTCCACCCGAAAAGCCTTCATTGACCGAGCGCTGCTTTAGGCTGGGATCAAGCCCCACGAGTTCGGCTTTTTCCTTCAAAAGCTGCAGAAACTCGGCCGGACCCAGGGGCGGCAGGCCACGATGCTCGCGGATAGCCTTCAGGGCCTCACGCAAAAACGTTGCCATGTTGACGCCCGGGAGCTCGACCGGGTACTGAAAGGCCAAGAAAACGCCTTCACGGGCTCGCTCGTCGGGCTCCATTTCCAGCAGATTCTTGCCGTCGTAGAGCACCTCGCCCTCGGTGACCTCGTAGTCTTCGCGGCCAGCCAAGACCGAGGCCAATGTGCTCTTGCCTGAGCCGTTGGGGCCCATGATGGCGTGCACTTCGCCCGCATTGACCGTCAGGTTGACACCTTTGAGGATTTCTTTGTCCTCGATGCGTGCATGTAGGTTTCGAATCTCTAGGAGTGCCATAGGGATAAGGTTCTTTAGGGTTTAAGGGAATGCACTAACCGATTAGCCCACACTGCCTTCTAGCTCGATGGCCAGCAGTTTTTGAGCCTCCATGGCGAATTCCATAGGCAGATGGGCTAGCACTTCTTTGCAAAAGCCGTTGACGATCAGTTTAATCGCGGTCTCTTCGCTTAGGCCACGCTGCAGGCAGTAGAAGATCTGGTCTTCGCCGATCTTCGAAGTCGTAGCCTCGTGCTCGACCTGAGCCGTGGGATTTTCGATTTCTAGGTAAGGGAACGTGTGAGCACCGCACCGGTCTCCCAGAAGCATCGAATCGCACTGGGAAAAATTGCGGGCATTTTCAGCGGTACGGGCTACTTTGACTAAGCCGCGGTAGCTGTTGTTGGAGTAGCCCGCTGCAATGCCCTTAGAAATAATCGTGCTGCGCGTGTTGCGGCCTAGGTGAATCATCTTGGTACCGGTGTCGGCCTGCTGATAGCCCTTGGTAAAGGCTACCGAGTAGAATTCTCCGACCGAATTATCCCCCTTGAGGATGACGCTAGGATACTTCCAAGTGATGGCCGAGCCGGTTTCAACTTGCGTCCAAGAAATTTTGGCATTCTCACCTAGGCAGATGCCACGCTTGGTGACAAAGTTGTACACACCACCTTTGCCTTCCGCATCCCCAGGATACCAGTTCTGTACGGTCGAATATTTAATCTCTGCATCCTTGAGCGCAATGAGCTCTACTACAGCTGCGTGAAGCTGGTGCTCATCGCGCATTGGGGCCGTGCAGCCCTCAAGATAGCTTACATAAGCACCCTCATCGGCAATAATCAGCGTGCGCTCAAACTGGCCCGTACCCTGCGCGTTGATGCGGAAGTAGGTGCTGAGCTCTACAGGGCAGCGCACCCCTTTCGGCACGTAGACAAACGACCCGTCCGAGAAGACCGCCGAGTTTAGCGCAGCAAAGAAATTGTCTGTGTAGGGAACCACCGAGCCCAGGTATTTCTGGACCAGTTCAGGGTAATGCTCGATCGCTTCGCCCATCGAGCAAAAAATGATGCCATGTTTGGTTAACTCATCTTTAAGCGTGGTGGCTACCGACACGCTGTCCATCACCGCATCGACAGCCACGCCCGCCAGGCGCATCTGCTCGTCCAGCGGAATCCCCAGCTTGCGGAACGTCTCCAAAATTTTAGGATCTACTTCGTCGAGACTTTTGTAGCGTGGTTTGCGCTGGGGTGCCGCGTAGTAGCTGATCGCCTGAAAGTCGATATCCGGGTATTTGAGGTGCGCCCAGCGGGGATAAGTCTCCTCATACCGTTCCAGCAGACTCATAAAATGACGGAAAGCCCGCAGCCGCCACTCCCGCATCCAGTCGGGTTCCCCGCGCCGGTCCGCAATGTAGTGGATTGTCGCTTCACTTAAGCCCGGGGGGGCTTTCTCGACCTCGATATCGGTCGTAAAGCCGTATTTGTAATCGCTCTGGGCTACTTCGTGTAGGTATGCCGTGTCGCTCATAAGACCTCGAAACAGTTAGGGTGCCATCGGTAGGACTGTCTTTGCAGGCAAGCCGCATGCCACCTGTCAAAGCAGGACTGTGGCCTATAAAAGAGGCCGTAATATAACAGATGTAAATGAAAGTTTACACTCTGGAGTGTCAACGCTTAGCTACAAACCATAAGGTTGACAGAACGTTCCCTCGATTGGGAACTGGCGAGCGTGTGCAAGGTTGCCCTTTGTGGTAAAGGGCTAGGATTCATGGTGTACGTTGCTATTGTGAAAATCCTATGGAGTTGCAGATTACGCAACGCGCTTTAGCGCGCATTCGGGAGGTGGCAGCGCAGGAAGGGGTGGATTTGGGGCAGACGTGGCTTCGGATTGCGGTGGTGCCTGGCGGCTGCTCGGGATTGACGTATGAGCTGGGGTGGGATACTGCGCCGCAAGCGGATGACCTTAGGTCCACGTTTGACGGTATTCAGGTTATCATTGATCGGCGCAGCTATTTATATCTTCAGGGGACTACGCTGGATTTTACCGATGGGCTTGAAGGGCGCGGATTTCACTTCATTAACCCCCAAGCGGTGCGTACGTGTGCCTGTGGCGAGTCGTTTGGGTTGTAAGGCTTAGCGAAACTGATAAAGGCGGGCTTCCACAATGCGCCTGTCGTGCGGCGCACGCTCCCACTGGATCAGGATAGGGGTTTGGTAGCGGCCCCGATGGAGCGAAGGCTGGCCTTGGTCATTGGGGCCGATGAGTAGGGTAACCGAGCGTTTCATGCGTAGAAAGCGTGCAGCGGATAGGGCCAGAAATTTGTTCAAGACGCGTTCGAGTAAGGATTCCTGCAGGTGTAGTTTGTCGATGAGCTCGTTGGTTAGGCGCAGCAGGTCGTATTTTGCATAGTTAAGTACTTTGGCCGGAACAGCGTGCGGGTTCTGCAGGGCATGTAAGCCTGTTTGGGCCATAAAGCGAAACGGGTTGCGGAGTACTTCGGCCAGGTCGTGGCGCATAAGTAGGGTTTCGTATTCGTTGACGGTCAATGCGGCATGGGTTTCTTCGGCGGGGAGCATCAGATCCAGGCGGCCGTAGGATACAGGGTATGTTCGAAGCCAGCTTTGCAGTGCTTCCCAAAAGCCCAGCGTACTGTCGCACAGGTTAACCGAAGCAATGCGATGGCAAGGCATAGGGAGGGGGAAGTGTTGCCGCGCCAATAGCTCAGCGCGGTTAAAGCCAACCACGGTGGTGGTGCGGGTCCGCATGTGGCCTTCATAGACGCCATCGAGGTCAACAAAATAGACAGGTTTGCCCGGCAGGTGACGGTAGACGGCCCCAGGCAGCAGTCCAGCTCCAATAAAGGTCAGGTGTGCGTCTGCGTTGCGGGGTTCTTGCCGGCGTTGTATTTCGCTCAACTCTTGGCGGAGCTCCAGGCGGTCATGGCGATAGCCGGCTTCCGGAGGAAAAAGATGTTGAAACGTTTGAAAAAAGGCCTCCAGTGCCTCGCGTCGATAACCTAGTCGTTCGCATAGCCGCTGTTCTGGGTAGCCTGCTGTTGTATGGTAGGAATAATAAAGGCCGTAGCGGTAGGTCTGGAGAAACGCTGGAGCCTGTTTGTACAAAAGCGCCGTGATGTCGATAAAATCCAGACGGGATTGTGGGCGCAGCGTCAGCGTTAGGGCTTCAGGAAGCACGGCTAGCATACGCATTTGCGATGCAGAGCGAAGGTAACAAACCGCTTAAACAAAAACAACTTGGGTAGATCCTACGCGAAATTTAGGCGTATAGGGTCCTACAACCCCGTCCGCAAAACGTTGTAGGAGGACGCCATGAGGAACGTCCGTTCTGTGCTTAAACGCAAAGGCTTTCAAGTGATTACGGTTGATGCGGGCACGCCGGTCATTGAAGCAGTGCGTCGGTTGCGGCAGCACCAAATTGGTGCGATGCCTGTCGTTGATGATCGGGCGCGGATGATTGGCATTTTTTCCGAGCGGGATGTTGTGCGTGGGTTGGCTGAAAAGGGTGCTACCGTCTTGGAAGATCCAGTTCGTCGATGGATGACCAGTCCAGTGCATTTTTGCAAGCCTGAGGATTCCATCCGCGATGTAATGGCCCAAATGACATACCGCCGCGTGCGGCATCTCCCGGTGGTGGAAGATGGGCGTCTTGTAGGCCTAATCAGTATTGGGGATATCGTTAAATCTCGGCTTGAAGAGCTCGAAGAGGAAACCCAAATGTTGCGCGACTTGATTGTGGCAGGTCGGTAGGCTACGGGTGGGGGAGGAATCCAGCCCGAAGCTGCTCAAAACGCAGCACAGGAGCATGGAGCTGTTGGGCTAGGCTTTCGGCAGCTATCGAATCGGCTAAGGCCACGATGCCATAGCCCATGGGTGTAGTTAGCCGGTCGCTTTGTACGTACAGCGCCACTTCGGCGCGCAGCCAGCGTTCCTGCAAGTAATCGTTCACCCAAATGTGTGCCTGGGGTTCGCTAGGGTGTGCTTGCAAGTAGTGCAAAAGGCAGCCGATGTCGTCAAAGCGCCGAGCCTGGCCATCGATCAGGCGTAGGGCAGCTGCGTAGCGCGGCTCGGTAATCAGCATGCGGCAATAGTCGCAGCTGTCATAGCCAAAGCGAAACGTGGGTGGCTGGTCCAAATCTGCCCCGCTTTGGCAGCTGCCAAACAGCAACAGAAGCACAAACCAACGTTTCATAGCGCACCGCGGCGATGGAAAAATAGGTGAGCGGGCAATAAAGGCACCAAGGTCCATAGACCCAACAGTCCAATCGAAAGGGGGAGTAGGCGCAGGCCGTAGATATGCATGGCATACTGTCCAGCTGGACCTAGCACCTGAAGGTCGCTTTGCAGGAGCAAAATGGCCGCAAGCTTAAACACCTGAAGCGGATTTAACAGCGAAAGTGTAAAAAGCGCTTCAATAGGCATGCGCAGGACCAAGGCCGAGCCTAGCAGACCCAGATCTCCCAAGAAAACCAGCAGTAGCCAGGCAAACAGCGCGCTGCCAAGGGCTGCGGCAGTGCGGGGGAGAGCACTCGAAAACAATAATCCCAAGCTCAGGCTGAAAAGTGCTAGCAAGATCGCTAATCCCAGCAACCCCAGGAAGGCTCCTAGCCCTATGGTGCTGCCTCGCCAAGCAAGCACCAGTCCGCTCAGGCCAAAACCAATGCTCAGCGTAGCCGTAAGGGCTGTCGCCAGCCCGAGCAGTTTGCCCAGTAGGACCTCGGCGGGCGTGAT
The DNA here is from genome assembly GCF_017908595.1 of Rhodothermus bifroesti. Taxonomy (NCBI): domain Bacteria; kingdom Pseudomonadati; phylum Rhodothermota; class Rhodothermia; order Rhodothermales; family Rhodothermaceae; genus Rhodothermus; species Rhodothermus bifroesti. The sequence goes on along the minus strand of NZ_JAGKTL010000004.1, from coordinate 90,072 downwards.
CGGTTGGGCCAGTACATAGAGCAGGGTGCCTTGCTCGCGCTCGAGAGCTAAGCTTAGCGCGCCCAGCGTTAGTCCCATTAGGGGCACAATGAGCATAACCAAGTTGATGAGACTTGCGGTTGTGCGTCCAAAACCGGCTAGTCCGTAGAGCTGTCCGCTGGCCAGGCCCATCCAAGAAAGCACCAGCGCTAGCAGAGAAAAAACCAGCGTATAGAGCACAAACCACCGGTTGCGCAGTGCGTCGTGCAGCTCTTTACGGGCTAACAACCCAAAAACTTTCGGCGTAACGTTATGCAGCAAGATCATGGCTGTGGTTAGGCATGAAGCTCAAAGTCCGTGATTTCAAAGCCAGCTTGGCTAAGCAGAAGTAAGGGAGAAGCTTTTTGGTCAAAAGGAACCCGCACCTCCAGACCGTGGCCATTCGTGCGGGCTTCAAATCCTTGCGTGCGCAACGTCTGCAATGCGTCGGCGTGTTGGGTTTCAGGAAGATGCAACCGCAGGCGCACGTGCGGAACAACGTGAAACAGGTGTTTTTTGAGCAAAGTCGGGCTTGTATCGGCTTTTAAACGACCGTTTTCAAGGAACAAGACGCGTCCGGCCAGCTGCTCAACTTCTTCAAAGCGGTGCGTGGCAAAAATCAGCGTTTTGCCTTGCTGTTTTAAGGCTTCTAAATAAGTAAGAAACTCGCTGCGGCTGCGCACGTCTAGGCTGGCTGTAGGCTCATCGAGCAGCAACAAAGGGGGGTCGCCAAGTAGGGCCAGCGCCAAGGCTAGTCGTTGCCGTTGTCCCCCGGAGAGCGTGCGCGTTGGCTGGTGCATGCGGTCTGCTAAGCCCACTTGTTCTAGAAGTGGGCGGGTTGCTTGGAGATCCAAGCCGCGCAAGCGTGCAAAAAAAGCTGCGGTTTCGCCCACAGTTAGCGTTGGGTAAAACGCCACCTCCTGGGGTACAAAGCCAATAAGCCGGCGCGCGGCTTTCCCTTGTCGCCGGACGTCGTAGCCATTTAGGCGAATTGTGCCTTCAAAAGGGAGCAGGCCTAGGATGCACCGAAGTAGTGTGGTCTTACCAGCACCGTTAGGCCCCCATAAGGCCAGTTGCTCGCCAGTCTCGACAGTGACCGACAATTCCTGAAGTACTTTGGCGGCGCCAAAACGCTTCGTAAGACGCTCAATCTGCAGTAGCGCCATATCACGTTCATCTTAAAGGTTGCAAGCGGGCTTTGCCCATCACTAGGATGCTTAGTAGCAGCAAACCCAAGCCAGCTAGCGCCAGTGCCGTGCTAGGCTGCTGCTTGGCTGCGGGCAGGCCCTCTGGAAGTATCGGCCGCAGCCGCGGCTGTGGGTCGGTAAGCTTGGGGACAGGGCGCATCACGGGGAAGGCGCGCGCGGCCAGTTCCAGCGCTTGGACGACGGGACTAAACGCAAACCAGCGCAAGGCCGGCGTTTGGTCCGTGAGCGCGTCGAACAAAGCTACGGCCTGATAAGGCACTTCGCCCAACCCATCACGGTCTGCATCATAGCCACGATAATCGCTCCAGTAATTCTGTCGCCAAAAGCTTCCAATGCTTTCCGTGAACTGGCCGCCCCCCAGGATATCTATCTGTTCGTAGTTTTCGATAAAACTATTGTTTTCAAATAGACTCCGGGGTGCTGGACCTAAAGTTTGCAAGCCAACGTCGTTATAGGCCAGTACGTTTTGGTTGTAGTGGATTTGAGCATCCAGAGCCCGTGGGCTGGAGTCCACAAAAATGCCCACCTGGTTGTCGATGACCGCGTTGCTTTCGAGCACGACGTGGTCCATGTCTTTCAGGCCAATGCCAATCCCTGAGGCATGCCGGTTATAGGCCAACAGGTTTTTTCGAAACACAAGGTGCCGACTGTACATCAGGTAGGCGCCCACTGAATTGTGCAACATGCGGTTTTGCTCGATGAGGGCGCTATCGCTGTACATGAAATGTTGGCCGTAGCGACTCAGGGTGACTGTGTTCCCTTTCAGCACAACACCTTTAGAAAACCAGATGACCACATCGCGTCCGTGTTGAATCCTGTTGTTCAAGATGTGGACATTATGGCTGTACCAGAGACGGATAAGATCGCCCCGGCGCGCTGTTTCGAGGCTAGGGTCTCCGGTAATTGTGTTGCGTTCGATGCGGCAGGAGTCGGCCTGGCGCAGGTAGATCCCAAACAGTACATGCTCAATTCGGTTGTCGGCTATGGTCACGCGGGGGGCGCTAACAAGAATGCCGGCATCGTCTTGGTCGAGCACGCGGCCTGAGTTGCGAATGACAAAGCCCTGCAGGACGACATCGGGTGCTTCGATGGTAACCACAGTGCCGCGCCCTTGACCGTCGATTATGGGCGTTTGCTCACCTAGCAAAACCATAGGTTTGGTAATACGCACCGGACCGGCGTAGAGGCCGCTTTTGATGCGCAGCGTATCCCCTGCTTGGGCTTGGTTGAGCAGGTCCTGCAATGAGGCAACCGGCTGCGCCTTGAGAGGCAGCGCAAGCAGCACGACCACAAGCAGGCCCCACGTTTTATGTGCTCGCCTGAGCCACATAGGCATCGTAAAACGGCTTGTAAGCCTTGCGGTGGTAATACAGGCCAAGAGCGATCAAAATGGAGGCCGCAATGGCCATCCAAAGCCCTATGTCCCAGAAAGCGACGACGCGAAACTGCCCTACCTGTCCTTCGCCCAGCAGAGGAGGAACAAACGGTTTGACGGAGCTGCTTAAGGGGGCCTTAGGATCCAGGTTGGTCCCGAAGCTCCAAAGCCAATAGTACAGGTCGGCCAAAAAGACCAGTGGGTAAAGTAAAGCAGGTAGGCTCAGTACAGCCGCCCACGGGGAATGAATGTAAATCGCTCCGCCTACCAAAAGTGCCATGGCTGCAATCAGAAAAATGCTTAAGGAGCGTTCAAGCTGGGCCGCTTCTTCAAGCGGCCGCATGCCGATATAATGGTTTAGGCCGTCGATTTCGCGCACGTCGCCCTCGACACGGTTCACGTATACCTTAGCCACCAGGCCGCCGGGGTATTGGGGTGCATAAAGCCGGATGCGCCAGTAAGGGAAAAAGATCGAGATGAGTAGCAGCAGGGCCGCTGCGCTGAGCAGCAGTGTCGGCCGTCGGAAATGACGCCGCTCACGCTGCAGGACCGAATCTGGGATGCGCGGTCCGATGATTTTAGACAGCCACGTCATGATTCCTGTCTTATTGGGGTAAACTTGGGGGTCGGGGTTTTCCAGGCCCCGACCCCCAAGGGTTTACGGACGCACCAAGAAGTAGCCGACCATTTCCAAGTGGAGTGCCGAGCAAAATTCGGTGCAGTAGAAGGTAAACACGCCGTCGCGGTCAGCTACAAATTCAATCGTTTGCGTTTCGCCCGGCTCTAGGCTCAAATTGACATTGTAGCCGGGCAGCGCAAAGCCGTGCGTGGCATCCCGCGCGCGCTCAATGCTTGTGATGTGCCAGATCACGCGGTCGCCTTTACGCACTTCCACATGCTCTGGGGTAAAATGGCTACGGGTGGCCGTCATCCAGATTTCTACCGTATTGCCTCGGCGCTCAATGCGCTCTTGACCTGGTTTGACCGCATGGGGATGGGCAGCTTGTGTTGTCGGCTCCCAACCGACCTCAGGATAAACCTCCCATGCCTGGATTTTGTCGGCCTTGATGATCTGAGCATAGTGTGGCTCTCCGATGCCAATAGGCATATCGTAGAGGAGCTGCATTGGCCCCTGGGGATTACTGATGTCGATCAGCTGGAAGTTTTGGGGCAGGAGCGGTCCAACGTTGCTAAAGCGGTCCACCGACCACTTGTTCATGGCCACCAGATAGCGGCCGTCAGGGTTGACGTTATCGCCTTCTGCAGCCACCAAGTGGCCGATGTTATAGTGGACCGAGATTTTGTCCACTACGCTCCAGGGATCTCGGCCATGCTTTTCGGTCCAGGGTCCACCCAGCGTCCAGCGCACGACAGCGCTTTCCAAAAAGAGGCTGGTGTAGGCGTATCCGTTAGGATCAAACTGGGTGTGCAGCGGACCCAGCCCAAGCTCAATTTGGCTTTCTACGACGGCGTCAAAGTCCAAAATCGGCACGCTATAGTCATCCCGGCCTGAAAAGCGCTGGCTGGCAATAGCATTTTGGATTTTCTCAAAGCTGAAGACGGTGGCATGGGGGTCAAGCTTTCCGGAGACAACCAAGTAGTTCCCATCCGGAGAGACGTCGATGCCATGTGGGCTCTTGGGTTCAGGGATAAAGTAAAGCACGCCCTCGGCAACGGCGGTTTCGATCGGTAGAACTTTGAAGCCTTTGATTGTGCGCGTGCGTCCTGCTGCTACCAGCTCAGCTGCCTTACGCAGGTTGATAACATGCAGGTAGTCCATGTCGCGCTGCGAGACACCAGCTTCAAAAGGCGGATTGCCCTTCTCGACGCCACCTGTAGCCATTTCGGTATTCAAAGAATTGCAAAATACCCAGCCCTCACTTACGCCTTTACCAGCATCGCACAAGTCCTGCCAATAGGGGGGTAGTTCCAGCGCAAAAGACTGTTCGGGCAGGATGCGTCCCCGTTGCCGATCAAACTTCCAGAAGGTGACCAGCCCTCGATATTGTCCCTGATACTGTTCAATCGGGGCATATCCCTCGAACGGTGCTGCATACTGCCCGCCTTCGATGACCCACTCGGTATTTGGGGTTACAAAAGCACCGCCGTGGTCACTTAACGAAAGTGGGTTTTTGACGATCTGCTTGGTCTCAAAGTCACGCAGATCGATCACGGCGATGCGGGAATTTGCCTTGTCGTTGACAAATAGGAATTGGCCGTCATAATCGCCGTTGGTTTCAGAAAGCGCGGGGTGGTGCACGTCGCCCCAGGTAAGCTCTTTACCCTCAAAGGCGCCTTGCCGGAGGACTTCACGGGTTTCTTTAGAGAAACCCCAGCCCTGCCAGGGTTCTGGTGTAAAGACGCCGATAACCTTAAGCAGGCGCATCGAGGGAACCCCAATGACCAGCACCTGTCCTGAGTGTCCCCCCGAGGCGAACAGGAGATACTCGTCATGCTTACCTGTGGGCTGATACGTTTTGACTGCCGCGACGACGTCGGCCGGGCTAAGGCCGCGTGCCCGAGCGATCTCCATGGGGTCATCGCTGATTAGCTCACCGCCGCGCTGCGCACCGCCGCGACATCCAACCAAGAGCACAGCCGCAGCGGCTATGCTAGCTAGCCAGAGCACATTGCGTTTCATGGCCTTACCTCCTAGGCTTAGGTTTGAAGGTGGAATGCATCAAGAGGTTGCGCCAACCTGGCGCAGGTATTCGAGAATGGCACGGGCTTGCTCTTCGGTCAGGCTAAGATCCGTCATGAGCGTGCCGTACTCCGATACGAGCTGTTTGACCACGGGATGGCGCTGGATCATCCCATTGGGGTTGAGCATCATGTTCATGAGGTACACCGGACCGCGTCGCTGGGTAACGTTGCCCAGCGGCGGACCGATGAAGCGCTCCTCGAGTCGATGGCAGGCGATGCAGTAGGTGTTAAAGAGCTGCTCGCCTTGCTGCGCTAGCGCTGCATCAAGCTGCTCAGCTAGGGTTAGCTGCTTAACTGGACCGATTTCGGCAGCCAGTGCTTCAGGGTCTTGTGCCGTCGATGCGGCTGCCGAAGGGTTGGAGGAATTTGTTTGCTGAGGGCCACAGGCCGTCAACGTCAGGCTCATCATACAAGCTGCAAGAGACCAAACCAACGTTTTCATTTCTCTGAAGGACTTGTTGTGGAAGGTTTACGGGAAGCGTGAGGATGGAGCAAATCTTCCAGGGTCATTTCGGCCAGCAGTTGCCGAAGTTGCTGGCGGCATGGAAACCAAAGCAGATGCAGCGGGCAGGGGTGGGCTTCGTTGCAAGGTCCAAAGCCCACCAGGCAACGCTCGAACACGCGAGGCCCATCGACAGCCTCTACCACCTCGAGCAGGGTGATTTGCTGAGCAGCTTTGGCCAGGCGAACACCTCCACCTGGGCCGCGTAGCGTATCGGTCAGCCCAGCAGCTGTTAGGCGTAGCACGATGCGCGCTAGGGTATGGGGAGAAGCCCCAATACGTTGACTGACCTGGCGAACGGTTAGAAAACGCCGCCCATTGTGCTGCGCCAGCAGTTGCATTGCTGCTAGCGCCTGTCGACCACTCTGACTGATCATTTAGGTTTAAGGATAATTTTGTCTTTGACATAAAATTTGTACTGCGCGGCTTTTTTGTTGTCAGGGCTTGTTAGCCATGCGTTGTCGGCAAACTGCTACATGTGCTGCCAGGTAAACCCCTACAGGCAGCGTACTAGCGTTGATAAAAGGAAAATAGGAGTTAAAAGTCTTAAAAAGTGAGATTCACCGAGCTTTTGCGGCTTTTTAGCAGGAAGTGCATGGAGCTTAAGGTATAAGGCGCAAGTTGGCCTCGCGAATGCGGCGGGCCATATCGGCTAGCGTGGTAGTGGCAAACAGGTTGCGGATCGGGTTGCGCACATCTTTCCAGCGTTCGTGCAGAGGACAAGGAACGGCTTCGCCACATCCTGGTAGGCCGAGCACGCACTCGGTAAACAGGGCCGGGCCGTCGATAGCCACAATGACGTCAAACAGCGTAATCTCTTCGGGCGAGCGGGCAAACATGACGCCTCCACTAGGGCCGCGCAGCGACTGCATCAGGCCGGCCTGCGTAAGCTTTTGGAAGATTTTGGTTAGGAAGGGCACTGAGATTTGAAGCTGTTCCCCAATTTCACGAATGGAAATGTACCCGTTATGGTTCAGCGTTGCTAGATATAAGACAGCCCGTAAACCGTATTCGCAAGCTCGGGAAAACATGGTAGACATTTTAGGCTTAGGGATACATTTGTCCTAAAAAGTAACGGGCACACAATTGCCTAAACCCAATGTAAGTTCCCATAAGGGGATCGATTAGGCGTTTCATCCATATACTTTTAGGGTTATCTGTTCAACGAGCTTGAGGTAAAACCATGGGTGAAGTGACGGTGCGCAGCGCGTTTCCTGTGATTTCCCCAGTTACAGGGAAGCAGCTTCGGGTGTACGAGGGCATGACGTGGGACGAGGTCGAGCAGGCTATTGAGCAAGCGCACGAAGCGTTCCTGGCATGGCGACGGGTGTCCATTGGAGACCGCGCTCGGCTTATGCTTCGATTAGCAGCGCTGCTGCGGGAACGCGCAGATCATTACGCACGCCTGATGGCCGAAGAGATGGGTAAACCCATTCGGGATGGCCGGGCCGAAGTGCAAAAATGTGCTTGGGTGTGCACGTATTATGCTGAGCAAGCAGCGGATTTTCTGGCTCCGATGCCAGTTGCGACCGATGCGCGCAAAAGCTACGTGGCTTTTGAACCGCTAGGCGTTATCTTGGCCATCATGCCCTGGAATTTCCCTTTCTGGCAAGTGTTTCGCTTTGCTGCGCCAAGCCTAATGGCTGGTAATGCGGCCGTGTTGAAGCATGCCTCGAACGTGCCGGGTTGTGCGTTAGCACTTGAAGCATTGTTTCGGGAGGCAGGCTTTCCCGAACACCTGTTTCGCACGCTTCTTATCCGCAGCGATCAGGTGGAGCAGGTCATTGTGCATCCGCGCATTCGGGCAGTAACGCTGACCGGGAGCACGCCAGCTGGGCGCGCCGTAGCTGCCCAAGCAGGGGCAGCACTCAAAAAAACCGTGCTGGAGCTGGGCGGTAGTGACCCGTATCTCATCCTAGAAGATGCCGATGTGGCGCAGGCTGCTGCCATTTGCGCCAAAAGCCGGTTGATCAATTCTGGCCAGAGTTGCATTGCCGCCAAACGGTTTATTGTGGTCGAAGCGGTGCGTGAGCCGTTTGAACAGCTACTGGTTGAGCATATGCGGGCAGCTCGGGTAGGCGATCCGATGGATGAGGGGACCGAGGTGGGACCACTGGCACGTCATGACCTGCGGGATGCATTGCACCGCCAGGTCCAGGAGAGCCTGCAGCGTGGGGCTCGGCTGCTCCTTGGGGGCGTTATCCCAGAAGGGCCAGGTGCTTACTATCCGCCCACGGTGCTGACCGATGTGCCTAAAGGCGCTCCTGCTTATGAGGAAGAGCTATTTGGTCCTGTAGCTGCCGTGATTCCAGTGCGGGATGAAGCTGAGGCCATCCAGGTAGCTAACGACACTGTTTTTGGTTTGGGAGCAGCGGTATTTACCCGCGATGAAGCACGGGGAGAACGGATTGCGCGTGAAGCGCTGGAGGCGGGATGCTGCTTTGTGAACGACTTTGTGCGGAGCGATCCCCGCTTGCCGTTTGGTGGCGTCAAAGAAAGCGGTTACGGTCGAGAACTTTCGGTCTTTGGCATACGAGAATTCGTAAATATCAAGACGGTCTTTGTGGGAGGCCACTAAGCGAGCGACGTCGAAAACGCCAGATCATCACCAATAGACTTCCTACCAGGGTCATGCCAATGGCATTGGCCAGAATGATCACCGGATCTTTGCGCAAAATGCCGTACAGCAGCCAAAGCACAATCCCGGTGAAAAGGAGCAAAAACGTTCCGGCCGACAGGTCGTCGGCTGTACGACGCCGCCAGGTTCGGACGACCTGGGGCAAGAAAGCTAAAGTCGTTAGGGTAGCCGCAAGTAAGCCAAGGCCAAGCGTGAAATCCATACGCATAGTGCAGATAGCTACGTCATAGCGCATGCAAAATTACGCCCTTTGCAAGCACTTTGCAGGGTAACCCCTAGGAAAAAGCGCTTAAGAAAAGCGCTCTAGGGCCGATAGATTAAACAAGTGCCTGCCCATCGAAGTCTGCCGTGCGCATAGGAGAACGGTTGCAGCTGCGCGCAGGATGGGGAGAAAAGCCTACAGCTTTGCAAGGCTGTAGGCTTTTTCTTTCGTGAAACTCCAGGCTACGTGTCAAGTAAGGCTGGGCAAGCCATCAGGCCTCGGCTGATGCCCGCGTTGAGTTTGCAATGCATGCGTGAGTCCGTTTTTCTAGGGCTAGGAGCCAATCTAGGTAACCGTCTTGTGCAATTGCAGGCTGCTGTGGCGGCCTTACGTCGCCATCCAGCCATCGAGCTGGTTGCGTGTTCACCGGTCTATGAAAGTGCAGCCCATACCTTAGCAGACGAGCCGCAGCCCGATTATCTCAACGCGGTCGTCTGGGTACGTACCTTGCTGGAACCAGAAGCCCTGCTGGCTTTGTGTCTCCAGCTAGAAGCAGCAGCAGGACGGCAGCGCACCGCGCCTTGGTCGCCTCGCCCACTGGATTTGGACATTCTGGCCTACGGGCAGCGAACGCTTTGCCAGGCTACGCTAACGATTCCACATCCGCGACTAAGCGAACGCCGGTTTGTGCTGCAGCCCTGGGCAGATTTAGCGCCTGAGTTTTATGTTCCCGCCCCGTTTTGCACCTCCGTGGCGATGCTACTGGCACGTTGTCCTGATCGGGCACCCTTGCACCGTCTGGGCGTTTTGCTAGAAAGCTAAGCACAAGCCTACACCCATCATGACTGCCTCGACGCCGCCGCACGTCCCAGAAGACTTACGTTACCTAGTCATTGAAGGCGTTATTGGGGTAGGGAAAACTACGCTGGCACGTTTGCTGGCCGAAAGGTTTGGCGGCCGACTCGTGCTCGAAGCTTTTGAAGACAACCCCTTCTTGCCGCGGTTCTATGAGGACCCCGAACGCTGGGCCTTTCACACGCAGCTCAGTTTTCTCGCCAGTCGCTTTCGGCAGCAAAAGCAGCTGCTGCTCCGGGACTTGTTTTATCCGTTTGTCGTGAGTGACTATGCGTTTGATAAAGACCGCATTTTTGCCCGTATCAACCTCAAAGGAGACGAATGGCACCTGTATGAGACGCTCTATACCCTTATGGAGCCGAACGTGCCTACACCGGACCTGGTTGTTTACCTGCAGTCTACACCGGATCGGTTGCTGGAAAATATTCGTAAGCGAGGAAGACCTTATGAGCAGCGCATCGAGCGGCACTATTTGGAGGCGCTCTGCGAAGCTTATGACCACTATTTTTTCCATTACACTAAAGGGCCCCTGTTGATCGTGAATGCCACACAGATCGACTTCGTGCGGCATCAAGAGGACCTCGAGGAACTGGTGCGACAGATTTTAGAACGCCGCCGCTATGGCGGTATCACTTACTTTAACCCTCGGCCTGCGCGGGCAATAGAAGAATAGCGATGTTAAAGCTGGTTGTCTGGATTGTCTTGCTTTACTTGATTTGGCGCAGCGGGCGAAACTTGGTACGCGCGATGTTGGAAGACCTACAGCCGCCCGCTTTGCCTTCCGAGAGGCAGCAGCGGCGCCGTCCCTGGGAAGAGATTGAAGATGCACGCTGGGTCGATTTGGACTAAAGGCCTTATTGGCCAAAAGTAAACGTAATGCGGGTGGTGCTGCTTACAGGACGGTTTTGGCGTATTGCCGGTCGAAAGCGCCAGTTTCGGGCAGCCGCGAGTGCTGCTGCTTCCAGGCCGTAGCCAATCGTATCGACCGCTTGGCGCTGAGGAAAAAGTAAATAGCGCTCGACAACCGTAGCGCGCTGGACTTCACCAGAAGCGGTAACCTGCACCTCAACCACAATTTCAGCTCGAATGCGAGCGCGCCGCGCCTCGCGCGTGTATTCTGGCTCCACAAAGCGAATGGGTTTGGGCCCAATCTCAAGTGCAGCTCGCGTAGCCCCCACCCCTGACGCCTCAGCAGCTTCTTCTCCCAGGGTTTGACCCGTGCCCGCACCCTCAAACGGAATCAGCTCCTGGGTGATGTCTATTTCTTCAAGCAGCACTTCTTCTGGTACGACAACGGGAATTGGAGGGGCTGGGGGAGGGGGAGCAGAACGGGCCTGCCGAGTGGGTACCATGATCTCCAAAGCAATAACTTCGGAGGTCAGGTTCGAAGCTACCGGTGCGTGTACTTGATGCCTGCTAGGCCAGGCATGGATCAGAAGCAACAAAAGCCCCAGCGTAAAGGCCAGGCTGGCCATAAGGCGCAAGGGGTAAGCAGCGCGCTCGCGATAAAAGCGTACGAAAAACATAGGGATCTTGGAGATAACCCTATCTTGAACCGGTCCGTGCGCGTTCCGTTCAACAAATGCAACGGAACTTCATGAAAAAAAACCTTAGGAAGCGCTGACGGTTGGTTTCCTTAAAGCAAACGTTGTATCTTCCCGAAACCTACATGCCGCACAATCGTTTGCTCGCCGAAACGGCATTAAACGGTGGACGGTTCTGGATCTGAACACGCGGTATTTCGACGATTCGATGGTGGCTAAAGCCTTCCCAAGGGGGAAGGCTTTTTTGTACCCGTTCCCCTTAACCTCAAACCCATTGTGGCCGTCATGATACCCTTAGTGCACCCGACACCGGACCCCTGCAAACTCGCTCTGGAAGATGGTACCGTGGTGACTGGCATTGCTATCGGACACCGGGGCGAAACCGGCGGGGAGCTCTGCTTCAATACCAGCATGACGGGCTACCAGGAAATCATGACTGACCCTTCCTACTACGGTCAGATCATGATGATGACCTATCCCCATATTGGTAACTATGGGGTAATGGACATCGACATGGAGGCAGCCCGTCCTATGGTCGCTGGCCTAGTGGTCCGTGCCTTCTCGCATCGCTACTCGAACCGTTTGGCCGATGGCTCCCTGGAAGACTGGATGCGACGTCATGAGCTGGTAGGCATTTCCGGTGTCGACACCCGACGATTGGTGCGCCATATCCGTACCCAAGGGGTCATGAACGCGGTCATCTCTTCGATCGACCTAGACGACGAGCGCCTGGTCGAAAAAGCCCGGAGCCTGCCTTCGATGAGCGGTTTGGAGCTGGCCTCCTATGTGATGCCGAAGCATCCTTACGACTTCTCGAGCGGCTCAGGGCCGCGCATTGCCGTTTTTGACTACGGCTGCAAGCTAAACATCCTGCGCATGTTTCAAGCGCGGGACTGCACGGTGCGGGTTTTCCCAGGTTATGCGCCGCTCAACGAAGTGCTTGCCTGGGAACCCGACGGGCTGTTTTTCTCAAACGGCCCAGGTGACCCTCGGGCAATGCCTGAGGCCATTGCACGCGTGCGCGAAGCCATCCAGACGGGTCTGCCCATTTTTGGCATTTGCTTAGGCCACCAGCTGATGGCGTTGGCCTTAGGCTTTAAGGTATACAAGATGTACGTCGGCCACCGCGGCGCCAACCATCCGGTCAAGAACTTGCGCACTGGACGCGTAGAAGTAACCACGCAGAATCACGGTTTCGCTGTCGACCCCGCATCGGTAGATCCGCGCCACGCTGACGTGTCGCATGTAAACCTCAACGATCAAACCGTCGAGGGGCTACGCTTTAAGTCGTTTGCCGGGCTTTCGGTACAGTATCACCCCGAAGCTTCGCCTGGGCCGCACGACAGCCGCTACCTCTTCGATGAATTTCTTGCACTGATTGCGGCACATCGCCAGGTGGTGCTGCCCCAGAAGGTCTTAGCTTAAATGTCACCCCGCCCAACACAAGCACAAACCGCAAAAAAGTATGCCTAAGCGGACCGACATTCAGCGGATTCTGCTCATTGGCTCTGGTCCGATTGTTATCGGACAGGCGTGCGAATTTGACTATTCAGGTAGCCAGGCTGCGCGTGCCCTACGTAAAGAAGGCTACCAGGTGATTTTGGTCAACTCAAACCCAGCCACGATCATGACCGACCCGATCACCGCCGATCGGGTCTACCTCCAGGAACTAACACCTGAATCGATTCGACGCATCGTAGAAAAAGAGCGCCCCGATGCTGTGCTGCCCACTATGGGCGGCCAGACCGCGCTTAACCTAGCGGCTCAGCTTCACGAAGAAGGTTTCTGGGAGGCGATGGGCGTCGAGATTATCGGCGTGGATATCGAGGCGATTCAAATAACCGAAGATCGCCAGCGATTTCGTGATCTGATGGAACAAATCGGGATCGACCAAGCCCGAAGCCGGACGGCGCGCAGCTTGCTTGAAGCTAAAGAAATCCTTCAAGAGCTGGGAGGGTTGCCGGTCGTTATCCGACCTTCGTTTACCTTGGGAGGCACTGGCGGCGGCATTGTTTGGTCGATCGATGAATTTGATCGCAAAGTAATGCGCGGCTTAGAGCTCTCGCCCGTACACCAAGTCCTGATCGAAGAAAGCGTCTACGGCTGGAAAGAGTACGAGCTGGAGCTGCTGCGCGATGCAAACGATAACGTGATCATTGTTTGTCCCATCGAGAACTTCGACCCGATGGGCATTCACACAGGAGATTCGGTTACGGTAGCACCTGCGCAAACGCTCACCGATAAGCAGTACCAGCGCATGCGCGATGCTGCCATCAAGATGATGCGCTCAATTGGCAAGTTCGCTGGTGGATGCAACGTGCAGTTTGCTGTCGAGCCGCACACCGGCCGTATGATTGCTGTTGAAATCAACCCGCGCATGTCGCGCTCTTCGGCACTGGCTTCAAAGGCTACCGGCTATCCCATCGCCAAAGTGGCGGCCCGTTTGGCTGTGGGCTATACGCTTGATGAGCTGCCCAACGATGTGACCGGCACCACAAGCGCCTGCTTTGAGCCTTCGATCGATTACGTGGTCGTAAAAATTCCACGTTGGAATTTTGAGAAGTTCGAAGGGGTCGATGAAGAGCTTACCACCCAGATGAAGGCTGTAGGCGAGGTTATGGCCATCGGTCGCACCTTCCCCGAAGCTCTCCAAAAGGCTTGGCAAAGCCTGGAGAATGGCTATGCTGGCCTAGGCGCTGACCGGGAAGACCCGCCGCGCGAAGAGGTGCGTACTCGCCTCAAAAAACCCTACTGGGACCGCACGCTCCAGATTCGGAATGCCTTTCGCCTAGGCGCTTCGGTCGAAGAAATCCACGACATCACCTACATTGACCCCTGGTTTCTTTACCAAATTGAGGACCTCGTCAAAATCGAGCGGGAACTGGAACGGCGAACGCTTGACCAGCTCGATGCTAACCTGCTGCGACTGGCTAAGCAGTACGGTTTCTCGGATGTGCAAATTGCCTACTTGCTCCAAGGCAATGTGACCGAAAACGATGTACGGGCACGCCGCAAGGCCCTGGGCATTACGCCCACCTTCCAGTTGGTCGATACCTGTGCGGCTGAATTTCCTGCGCAAACGCCCTATTATTACAGCACGTACGAGACCGAAACTGAAAGTGAGGTTACCGATCGCGAAAAAGTGATCATCTTGGGTGCCGGACCCAATCGCATCGGTCAAGGCATTGAGTTCGATTATTGCTGCGTGCATGGCGTGCTGGCCGCCAAGGAGATGGGCTACGAGGCCATCATGATCAACTGCAATCCAGAAACGGTGTCGACCGACTTCGACGTGGCTGATAAACTTTACTTCGAACCCATCTTCTGGGAGCGGGTGCTCGATATCATCGAGCACGAAAACCAACACGGTAAGCTTAAAGGCGTAATCGTGCAGCTTGGGGGGCAAACCGCGCTCAAGCTGGCTAAGAAGCTGCATGAGCACGGCATTCCGATTTTGGGAACCCCCTTCCCCATGATGGACCTGGCTGAAGAGCGAAGTAAGTTTTCTGGGATTCTGCGAGAACTGGAAATCCCCTATCCCCCCTATGGGGCGGCGCGAACGGTGGCCGAAGCCGTCGAGGTAGCCGAACGCATCGGCTATCCCATCCTGATCCGGCCTAGCTATGTTTTGGGCGGACAGGGTATGCGGATTGCCATCAATAAGGAAGAGGTCGAGCGCTACGTGCGCAACATCCTGAAGCTGCTTCCGGACAACGAAATCCTGCTTGACCTCTTCCTGGAAAATGCCATTGAAGTCGATGTCGATGCGGCCTGCGACGGTGAAGAGGTTTGGATCGCCGGTATTATGCAGCATATCGAGCCAGCCGGTGTGCATTCTGGCGACTCAACTGCTGTGCTGCCGCCTTACTCACTCTCAGAAGAAGTGCAGGCTACGATTCGGCGCTATACGGAAGACATCGCTCGGCGGCTTGCCGTCGTGGGCTTGATCAACGTGCAAATGGTGATCAAAGATAATGTGGTCTACGTGATCGAGGCCAACCCGCGCGCTTCACGTACCATGCCGTTTGTGGCCAAGGCCACTGGTGTGCCGGTAGCAAAAATCGGCACGCAGCTGATGCTAGGACGCAAGCTCCGGGAGTTTCGGGAAGCTGGCCTGCTGGAGTCTAAACTCAAAGGCTATGCCATCAAGGAGCCGGTCTTTTCTTGGGATAAATTCCCCGAGGTCCCGAAAGAGCTGGGCCCCGAAATGAAGTCGACCGGCGAGGCGATCGCATTTGTCGAGACGCTCACGGATGAACATTTTCGCCGGCCTTACGCTATCCGCAATTTGTACCTGAGTCGATAAAGCAGACCTTGGGGTGCAGCGGGCCTGCACGGTTTAAGGCCGTGCAGGCCCGCTTTGTTATAAAAAACCCTTTGGACAAACGCCAGCTCCAGCATTGCCACTCCGTAAGACCGGTAAGCTGGGGAAGAAGCCGCATGCCAGTGCACCAAAAAGAAACTTGCTAGGGCAGCACTGTGCCGGAAGCAAACAATGCAGCGAAATGCTTCGCCGTCTCGGCCCGGTGGCTTGCAGCGCTGCAGCACGCTTAGAAGATGTCTTTTAGGATGCGAAAACGGCTGAATTTTCTACCGGCGCTTCGGCCATAAGCGTGCCGTCAGGAGCGAAAGCGCCTAAACGTACCCTTTCGATTTGGCCTATCCGTTGAGGATCAAAGGGACGCTGCACCCGAATGTAGTTGTCGGTGTAGCCGTACATGCAACCGTGCTTTTCTGTGCCTTCCCAAAGTACCGGTCGCACTTGTCCTTGATGTTGTGCGTAGAAGGCGTGTTGTTTTTTATGCGAAAGGATTTGCAGCATGCGATTGCGGCGAGAGCGCTCGGCTTTGGGGACAGGTGTGCCTCCCATACGATCAAGCTGCACTACAGCCGCGGTGCCGGGACGCTCCGAGTAGGTAAACACGTGCAGATAAGTGACGGGCAACTCATTCAAAAAACGGTAGGTGTTTTCAAAGCGTTCAGCTGTTTCGGCTGGAAAGCCTACAATCACGTCGACGCCAATAGCAGCATCAGGCAGGAGCTCTCGGATGCGGGCGACGCGTTCGGCATAAAGCTCACGCTGGTAACGCCGACGCATTTTGGCCAGTACCACATTATCGCCGCTTTGGAGCGGCATGTGGAAATGAGGCATAAAGGCACGTGAGCTGGCTACAAACGCAATGATTGCGTCGCTGAGCAAGTTGGGTTCAATAGACGAAATGCGATAGCGCGCAATCCCCTCAACACGGTCTAGCTCTCGGAGCAGATCAAGCAACGTTACACCAAACTCTTGGCCATAGAGGCCGATATTGACGCCTGTAAGCACGATCTCCTGAAAACCCATTTCGGCAAGCTGTCGTGCTTGCGCTACCGTAGCTTCAATGGGCTGTGAACGGCTGCGGCCTCGTGCCTTGGGAATGGTGCAGAACGAGCAGACATAGTCGCAGCCGTCCTGAATTTTAAGAAAAGCCCGCGTGCGCTCTGTAGAAGAAAATGCCGGGCCAAACTCTTGGAGGTCGTCAATGCAGGAAACGGCCACCTGAGTCTGTTCCCCTTTTTGAAAGCGCTCAATAAGCTCAAAAAGATGAAACTTCTCACGCGCGCCCAGTACGACGTCGACGCCTTCGATGCGGGCAATTTCTTCTGGCCGAAGCTGCGCGTAGCAGCCAGTTACGATGATAAAGGCGTTTGGATTTTGGCGAATAGCGCGGCGAATAATTTGCCGGCACTGGCGCTCAGCCTCGGCTGTAACCGTACACGTGTTGATGACCGTTACGTCGGCCGGCTCACCAAACGGCACAACTTCATACTGGTGCGCCAGAAAATCGCGCTCCAACGTGCTGGTTTCCGCAAAATTCAGCTTGCAGCCAAGTGTGTAGAACGAAACGCGGGGCATTGACGTTTAGGCCGCATAATTTTAACAGCGAAGGTGCGAACGCGAAGGGCGGGTAGGGGTTTCACGTAAGCCTAAGCTCAGATAAACGTCCATGTTGGCCCCTGAAGGATATACCCTAGTTGCTGGAGCGGCGCTCACGTCGTTGCTTGCTGCTGGGAGTGCCTATGTGTGGTTGCCTGGCGCTTGGCGCTTTGTGGGCATAGGATGTGCTGTGTTGCTGCTTTTGTTTGTCGTGTTTTTCTTCCGGGATCCGGATCGCCAGCCGCCCCAGGACGCTTCTCGCTTAGTGTTAGCTCCTGCCGATGGGAAGGTGGTCGAGGTGGTGGAGGTTGATTATGAGCCGTTATATTTGCAGGGACCTGCGCGCCGCGTCTCCATTTTTCTTTCGCCACTGGACGTGCACGTCAACCGTGTGCCGGCTGAGGGCGTTATCGAGTGGGTGCGTTACGTGCCTGGGGCATATTTGGTGGCTTGGCATCCCAAGGCAAGTGAAAAGAACGAGCGTTCCGAGATTGGGCTTCGCCACCCCAGTGGCACCAAAATTTTGTTTAAGCAGATTGCAGGTGTTTTGGCACGCCGCATCGTTTTTCATTTGAAAGAAGGCGACGCAGTTCAGGCTGGCCAGCGTTTTGGGATCGTTAAGTTTGGCTCACGGATGGATGTGCTGGTTCCTCCTCATGTTACGCTGAAGGTGCAAGTAGGCGATCGCGTGCGGGCAGGCGAAACCGTGCTGGGATGGCTACCTACGGCTGCAGAGGCTGAAGTAGCGCATTTAGAACGCGAACACAACCCATAGGCAATCTTTATGCTGCGGGCACGCTGGAACCGAGACCGACACGGCCAAAAACAACGCCACTTTCGGGCACGCCTGCGGGCCTACCGAGCCTTGCGTCGCCAGCACGGTCGACGGCCTATCCCACGTGCCGCTGTGCCCTCGTTCTTTACACTGATGAACCTCTTCAGCGGTTTTCTCGCCATCACACAAATCCATGAAGGCCGCTTCGATCATGCCTGCTGGTTGATTGTGCTGGCCGGCTTTTTTGATATGCTCGATGGTATGCTGGCACGGCTTACCAATGGCACCAGTGCCTTTGGCGTAGAGCTCGATTCCCTAAGCGACATCGTGTCGTTTGGCGTGGCCCCAGCTTATCTGGTCTATGCATTTAGCCTTAAGGAGTTTGGTGCTCTAGGGCTTATCATTGCAGCATTGCCCGCGGTCTGTGGCGCCGTACGCCTAGCGCGCTTTAATGTGCAGTTCGACGGTGAAAAGCGAGAGTACTTTCAAGGACTTCCTATCCCTGCGCAAGCAGCTGCACTCGTGGCCTTGGTGCTCAATGCGGAAGGCGTAGATTTGCTAGGAAGGCTAGCCCCAGGTAATTTCCCGGTCCTGATCCCCATCGTTTTTGTGCTCTCCGCTTTGATGGTTACCACCATCCCTTTTGACGCAATTCCGCGCCCCAGCTTAGCCTACCTGCGCCACCATCCGCACAAATCGATAGCTTACGGACTAGCCCTGGTGCTTATTATCTTTTTGCAGCAGATTGGCTTGCTTCTGGTGCTTACGGCATATATCCTGCACGGCGTTGGCCGGTCCATCTACAAGCTGGTACAGGCCATTTTGAACACACCGCTGGAAACAGAAACGCCACAACCGGATCCTAACCCCAACCGCCATCATGTTTAAAGCAACCGTTATTGTTACGCTGCGTAGGTCTATCTTAGACCCACAAGGTCAGGCCGTTCACCACGCGCTGCACAACCTAGGCTATGCTGCCGTAACGCAAGTGCGTATGGGCAAAGTGGTAGAGCTCTGGATTGACACGCCAACTGCTCAAGCAGCCGAGCGCATTGCCCGTGAGGCTGCTGAGAAACTTCTGGCTAATCCGGTCATGGAAGATTTTCACGTAACGGTTACGCCGCTTGATGTCGCTACACCTGCCGGGTAAAATCCGACAGCATCGCTATGGGGATGCAACACGTGTGGGCTCACGCAAATCCAGAAAGGGAAGTAACGGTTGAAACCGTTGAGGAAACCCGATTGGATGCTCCTTGGCGCGTGATCCTCTACAACGATGATGTGCATACCTTTGACGAGGTGATTTTTCAGCTTATGAAAGCTACAGGCTGTTCATTGCCTGAAGCTGAGGCGCTTACGTGGAAGGTGCATACCGAAGGGAAGGCCGCTGTCTACGAAGGGTCCTTTGAAGAATGCTTCCGTGTGCAGGGTGTGCTGCGCGAGATTCAGCTGATCACAGAGCTTCAGGGGTAACCCTACTGTTGCAGCGCTGACCGTAAGGCGTAGCGCTAGGTGTTGCTGTGACGTTAGCACGATCGTTCCCAGGCACGCACATGCTTGCTGCCTTTTTGGACCCTATAAGGCTGTGCTGGTTGCGTAACCTTTATGGATAGTCCCGAAGGTGACACCTATCGCACCGCGTTAGCACCAGCGTGTGCTGAGCTGCGTGTGCAGGGGTCGCGCTTTATTGCTGAGGTTTTTCCCATAAACTCTGAAGCGGAAGCAAGGGCTTACCTTGAGGCTGTGCGGCGGCGCGAGCATGCTGCCACGCACCATTGCATGGCTTACCGGCTAGGACCCACAGGCGCTGTGTTCCGCTACAGCGACGATGGCGAACCCTCAGGTACGGCCGGTCTGCCGATTTTGCGTCAAATCGAAAGCCATGGCCTAACGAACACGTTGGTCGTTGTAACCCGTTACTTCGGCGGCGTTAAGTTAGGACGCGGTGGGCTTACGCGTGCTTATGCTGCGGCAGCGGCCTTGGCTTTAGATCAGGTGCACGTGGTAGAGCAGCACGTTAGGGTGCTTTTTCGGTTACAATTCGCTTATGCAGATACAGCGCCGGTAATGCGGCTGCTTGAACGCACCGGTGCCCGGATTTGCGAAACCCAATACGGCGCTGCCACCGAGCTGCTTATTGAAGTGCCGCGCTCACACGCACACGCCTTTCCTGAAGCATTTGCTGAGGCCCTAGCCGGGCGAGGACAATGCTGCCGTATCGACTAGGTGCTGCGGCTGCGCACCACCTGATCGATCAGGCGTTGCATGCGGGCGTGATGCGACCCTTCCCAGTAGACGCGATCACAGGAGGGACACCGGTAAAAGTCCGTGTACTGCCCACGGACTCCGGTAGGAAGCTGGGCCGCTACCGCGCGCGCCTCGACCGGCTCGAGTTGCACGTTGCAGCATAGGCATCGGCTAAAGGGATGGATCAACGTGTGTAGCGCAAAGCGGTCTACAACTTCAACCAGCTGCGCCTGGGGTGCGGTAGCCCGTACAAAATAGCCGTAACGGACGGCTTTACGGGCCAGAAGTCGGCGATCACGGGTGAGCAAAACGCGCCCCTCTTGCGCAGCGCGGTGCACTAGCACACCATCACCAGGGTCAGGTGCAGGAAAGTGTTCAGCGTCAAAACCCAACATGCGCAGGTAGCGCGCTAGCCGCCCTAAATGCGTATCCAGCAAAAAACGGGGCGGACGCTCCGGAGGAAGCGCGTTCAGCGGCGATCCTGGAAGGAGTTCATAAAAGATCGGATAAAAACTCACACGCTCACCTTCTTGCGGGCGATAGTCGAAGTCTACTGCCTGGTTCTCAGCCAAAATGAAGCCGACTTCTGGGGGAGGAATCTGAAGCTGAACCAGGATTTCGCGCACCGTAGGTTGCCCTGCAAAACCCAATGTAAAGGTTCGCTGCTTCCAGCGTGTTGGTAAAAAGTCGTTCAAACTAGCATAAAACCGAAGGTGAACGGTGCGCATGCTCGCTTAAGAGGTCATAGCGGCTTCTAGCTTGCGCATAGCCTCTACAGCCAATCGATCGGCACGGTTGTTTAACGCGTCATCAGCATGACCTTTGACCTTAACAAAACGGACCCGATGCCGGCGCATGACTTCTAGTAATGCTTGCCACAGGTCCTGATTTTCTACCGGTTTGCGAGAGGCCGTGCGCCAGCCATTTTGCTGCCAACGCTCCAACCACCCTTCTTCAACAGCACGAACGAGATAATCGCTATCCGTGTGCAGCTCAACGTCGCAAGATTCTTTGAGTGCACGCAGTGCCTCAATTGCTGCGGTGAGTTCCATCCGGTTATTGGTCGTGTGGGGCTCGGCACCTGTAAGCACTTTTTCGTGATGGCCGAACCGTAAGATAGCGGCCCAGCCGCCAGGACCTGGGTTGCCGCTGCAAGCTCCGTCGGTGTAGATCAAAACGCGTTTGGGGTGCACGTTGGCCATAGGTCTGCTTTAGCCTTAGAACGCACCGCTGCGTAGCGGGTTCAGGAAAACCTGCTTGCTTTCCAAGCGTTCAGAACGCTGCAATCGACGGGAAGAGCAAGGATGAAGTTTGTCGATTACGTCACCATTACGGTACGCAGTGGCCATGGCGGAGCCGGCGCTGTTGCATTCCGACGGGAAAAGTATATCCCTAAGGGTGGACCTGCAGGCGGCGACGGTGGTGATGGGGGATCTGTCTATTTAGAAGGGGATCCGCATCTCTATACGCTGCTGGACCTGCGCTACAACCGACATCACTTTGCGGAAAACGGTCAGCCTGGCTCAGGTAAAAACCAAAAAGGTCGTGACGGCCGCGACGTGATTATCCGTGTGCCGTTGGGTACCGTAGCACGCATTACGGAAACCGGTGAGGTCATTGGAGAAGTGCTGCGGCCAGGTCAACGGTTGCTGCTTGCCAAAGGTGGGCGTGGGGGAAAAGGAAATGCTTTTTTTAGGTCACCCACTAACCAAACTCCCCGATACGCCCAGCCTGGTGAGCCAGGTGAAGAAAAGCACATTACCCTAGAGCTTAAGCTCCTGGCCGATGTGGGCTTGGTAGGCCTCCCAAACGCAGGCAAAAGCACACTGATTGCCTCGATTTCTGCAGCGCGTCCAAAGATTGCCGACTATCCGTTCACTACCCTAGAGCCTGTGCTTGGGATGGTCTACGTGGGCGAATTTCGGTCGTTTGTCATGGCCGACCTTCCAGGCATCATCGAGGGAGCGCACGAAGGGCGCGGTCTGGGATTGCGTTTTTTAAAACATATCGAACGGAATGCCGTATTGCTTTTTGTGATTCCTATTGTCGAAGAAGCTGTGCTACCCATCTATAACACGCTTTTGGCTGAGCTTGAGGCATTCAATCCCGCACTGCTGGAAAAGCCGCGGGCACTTGCATTGACCAAGCTCGACTTAATCCCGGAAGCAGCACGCGAAGAACGCATTGCTGCTTTGCAGGCGGAGCTACCTGCAGATCTACCCGTCTATCCTGTGAGCGCTGTGGCCCATATCGGCCTAGAGACACTGAAAGAGGGACTGTGGCGCCAACTGCAAGCAGCACGCATGGCCCACTTGGCTGAACCAGCTGCGTAACACCCCATGCTTACAGGTTTCTTAAAGAGAAAACCTGTAAGCGGTATATGGCAAACCTTTCGGAGAATTCGCCTGAAGAACTGCGGGCACTGGTGGCGCTTTCGTTGGTACCGGGTGTGGGTCCTGGACGGATTCGAGCGCTTCTGGCACGTTTTGGGTCCGCGCAAGCAGCCCTCTATGCCCCGCTACAAGCGCTGGTTTGCGTGCCGGGAATTGGAACCGAAACGGCCCGCCGGATTGCCGCGTTTGCTGACTGGGATGCTGTCGATGCGCAGTTTGAACAGGCCGAGCGTGTTGGCGCAGCACTGATTCCAGCCTGGGATGCACGCTTTCCAGCGGCGCTGCGACAGATTTACGATCCCCCAGCACTGCTTTGGGTGCGCGGCAGCTTGACGGCAGACGATGCGCTGGCTGTAGCTATTGTAGGCACGCGACGGCCTACGGACTATGGCCTTCGTTTGGCTCGGCAGTTTGCTGCTGAGCTGGCCCGCCAGGGCGTAACCATTGTGAGTGGACTGGCTTACGGCATCGATGCTATGGCGCATCGTGGTGCGCTTGAGGCCCATGGGCGCACGCTAGCCGTGCTGGGTTGCGGGGTAGACCGCATTTATCCAGAACGGCATGCCTCCTTGGCTCGAGCCATCCTCAAACAAGGTGCCTTGATTTCAGAGCTACCTCTGGGGACAGCTCCCGATGCACCCAACTTTCCACGTCGCAACCGGCTCATTAGTGGGTTAGTTCGTGCAGTGCTCATCGTCGAAGCCTATGAAACCGGTGGTGCACTCATCACGGCGCGGTTGGCACTAGAGCAAAACCGAGACGTGCTGGCTATTCCAGGCGCCTTGCACAATCCCGCCAGCGCTGGCCCCAATCGGCTTATCCGGGATAGCCTGGCGCAACTGGTGCGTACACCTGACGACGTGCTTGAAGCCTTAGGTGTGGGGGCAACCAAAACCGTCACGCAGACGCCTAGTGCTGCTTCCTCCTTGGGCAGTCTGGAGCGCCAGCTTTATGAGGCACTTGGGCCAGAACCCATGCATATCGACAACCTGTGCGAACGCACCGGAATGGACCCTTCAACAGCGCTGGCCTACCTGCTGCAGCTCGAATTTAAAGGTCTAGTGCGACAACTTGCTGGCAAGCAATTTTATCGGCTGGCCTAAAGCCACATCCCTTGGCCGCGCGTTGCGCAGCGCTAAGCCGCTGCCTATCTTCCTTTAAGTAGACTGCCTAAAAAGGCTATGCGCAAACTGCTGCTTCGGATGCTGGTCGGCGCGCTCGGTCTTCTGCTGGTGCTAACGATGTTCTTGCTCGTGCGCGCCTGGCAGGTCGGGCAGCAGGCCGAGCTTATGGTGCCGCCAGAGCCTCTCTCTGTAGCCGTAGACACCCCGGCGTTGATCCAACGTTTTGCTGGGGCGCTGCAGTTCCCTACCATTACGCATCAAGACCCGGCGCAGCTCGATAGCGGAGCCTTTTGGGATTTTCAGACCTATCTAAAGCATCATTTTCCGCGGGTACATCGCCAGCTGCAACGAGAAGTCGTTGGCGGCTTAAGCTTACTCTACACATGGCCAGGGCAAGATACCACGCTCCCAGCCGTGCTCTTTTTGGGACATCAAGACGTGGTGCCAGCAGCTCAGCCTGAAGCGTGGACGCATCCGCCCTTTGCAGGTACTGTGGCCGACGGGTATGTTTGGGGACGGGGAGCACTTGATGATAAGCTTGGGGTACTGGGCATTTTAGAGGCCGCCGAGACCTTGCTGGGCGAAGGTTTCCAGCCGGTACGCACAATCTACTTGGCTTTTGGCCATGATGAAGAGGTGGGCGGCCAGCAGGGGGCACGCCAGATTGCCGAGCTGCTGGCTACACGCGGGGTTGTCTTGATCGCAGTGCTTGACGAAGGTGGTTTTATTGTGGAAGATATGATCCCGGGCGTCCGCCAACCGGTAGCTTTGGTAGGCGTGGCTGAAAAGGGGTATCTTAGTCTGGAATTGACGGCTACAGCTCCGGGTGGGCATGCTTCCACGCCACCTACGCAGACGGCTATTGGCGTGTTGAGCTATGCACTGGTTCAGCTGGCTGAAAACCCATTTCCGATTCGGCTGGAAGGACCCACCCGTAGGTTGCTAGAGCACCTTGCGCCTTATACCGCCTGGAATATGCGCCTGGTGCTAGCCAACCTGTGGCTGTTTGGGCCTCTTGTGGCGCGTCAGCTGGCGCGTTCGCCTGCCGGCAATGCCAGCCTGCGTACTACGTTTGCGCCCACCTTCATAGAAGCTGGCGTTAAAGAGAACGTGCTGCCGACGACCGCCCGTGCTGTGGTGAACTTCCGTATTTTTCCAGGCGAGACGGTTGAAAGTGTTACGCTGCACGTACAACAGCTGCTGAAGGGCTTGCCAATTACGATGCGGCAGACCGAAACCGGGGCCTTTGACCCTTCGCCGGTATCTGATGTAAGCAGCGAAGCTTTTCAGCGCATTGCTCAGAGCATCCGTCGCGCTCGGGCCGAATCGCCACCTGTTGTGGCACCGTACCTGGTGCCCGGCGCAACGGATGCCCGTTACTTTACGGTCCTCAGTCCCAATGTCTATCGCTTTATCGGGGTGCGTGTTACGCCAGCACTGCTGGCTACCGTGCACGGCATTGACGAGCGCGTGCCTATCGACGAATACGTGCAAGCCGTTCGTACTTATTATGCGCTCATGCGCGCCTTAAGCGGACCTTGAGGCCTCAGTAGAGCCACATGTCAAACGTGCGGCGCCAGCGCTGCGTGACAGGGTGACGGCTGCCCAAAAGCGTGAAGATCGCCACGCCCGCTTTTCGAGCACCGTCGTTGTCGTAATAACGATCCTTACGCAGCACATCGATCAGTCGCTCTACAGCCGTGTCAAAGTCTTTGCGCGCAAGTGCCTCGATGGCTTCGAGATAGAAGGCGCGACCTGGACCTTCGGGCAGTGCCTCCGGCTGATGCTTTAGGCGCAGCAGCCGAGCCAACGTCCGAATGGCCTCAATTTGCTGCAGATAGCCAGCTTCGGCCACATCTTGACCTTCCAGCAGGCGCTCCGCTTCGTCTGGATTGTCAAAAATCCGAATGCGGGCTAGGAGCACCCGCGCTTTGTCTTCTTCGGGCGCTGCAGCCAGCAGCCGCCGCACTAGGGGTTCAGCTTCACGCAGCTTGCCTTCCTCCAGAAGCTGTTCGGCTTGCGCGAGCAACGCTTTCGTTTCGCTAGGCAACACCTCAGCCAACCACTGCTCAACGGCATGTTCCGGCAAAGCCCCCACGAACTCGCCAACCACCTCGCCGTTGACAAAAAGCTTAACTGCTGGAATGCCCCGGATACCGTAGGCCATTGCCAGCTCTGGATGCTCATCGGTATTGACCTTGACCAGCTTCCAACGACCAGCATGTTTTCGCGCCAGCCGCTCCAAGACCGGACCCAAAATGCGGCAAGGACCGCACCACGGCGCCCAGAAGTCTACTAGCACCGGTATCTGATAGCTGGCCTCCAGCACGTCCTGCTGAAAATCTGTTACCTCATAGACGGCCACGTTTGTACCTTGCATTGTTCTTCGACGCTGGTTAATGGATCAAGAAAACCGGCATAGGTAACTGTCAAGATTCGGACCAACACCATCGGGTATGCCATGCTGTCAGTACGACTGGTTCTAGTGTGTTGTTTGGGCACCCTTCCCGCCTGCATGCCTAATTCATCTTCTAAGAGGGCAGACTATGATCCTGCAACCGATTCGCTGCGCTTTCCCGGCGAAGTGCATTTGCGCAACATCCGTCAATTGACCTTTGGTGGCAACAATGCTGAAGCCTACTGGAGTTATGATGATCGTTACTTGGTTTTTCAAAGTGACTGGACCGCCATCAATCCACAAGGGTGTGACCAGATTTTTCTAATGCGCGCCGACGGGCAACCGCTGGCCGATGGGCAGCGCTATCGACTACTTTCGACCGGGCGCGGCCGCACCACATGTGCTTATTTTCTCCCGAACAGCCGCGTGCTCTATGCTTCGACGCATGCAGCCGGACCTGAATGCCCGCCAGTTCTCCGTTCGGTCGAAGGTCGCTACGTCTGGTCTTTGTACGAATACGACATCTACGTTACCGATACTACCGGTGCGCCGCCTGAGCTGCTCATTGGCGGGCCTGGCTACGATGCTGAGGCTACGGTTTCGCCCGACGGCCGCTATATCGTTTTCACCTCGAGCCGCTCGGGCGACCTGGAGCTTTGGCGCTACGACCTGCAAACAGGCGCGTTGCTTCAGCTGACGCAGGAACTGGGCTATGACGGCGGTGCATTCTTTTCCCCAGATGGCAGCCAAATTGTCTGGCGTGCTAGCCGACCCACTGGTGAAGCGGCCAAACGTTATCGGCAGTTGCTTGCGCAAGGACTGGTGGAACCCTCCGAAATGGATCTCTACGTGGCTAATGCAGATGGCAGCAACCCACGGCGCGTAACCCACCTCCCAGGTGCCCAATGGGCGCCTTACTTCCATCCCGACGGGAAACGCATTATCTTTGCCTCTAATCATCACACCAAAGGGGGGCGTCTGTTCGATCTATTTTTGATTCATCTGGACGGTACTGGCTTAGCGCAGGTAACCCACTCCGGCACGTTTGATGCTTTTCCGATGTTTTCCCGCGACGGCAGACGGCTGGTTTTTGCCTCAAACCGCAATGCCCGAGGCGAAGCGTCGCGCGAGACGAACCTTTTTGTAGCAGATTGGGTCGAACACCCCGAGCCAATAGACCTAAGCTTTACCCGTCCTTAGTCATGCTGTGGTGGAAACGACGTGACAACGCAGTTTCCTGGAAAGCAGCCCGCCAGCGGGCTGCTCGTGGCGCAGCTTACCTGGACGCGGTTGATCCGGGATGGTATCGCCATGTAGACTTGAGACGGCTAGAGCTGGCCGACGGAACAGCTTGCGTGTTGGGCCAGCGCTACGGCTCGTTCCTTTTGGGATTAGGGCGTAGTGGATTGCTTAACCTGAGCAGTGCCCCGCTGCATAGCCTGTCGCCCGTCGATTATGGCTTTTTGTGCGTGCAGCATGTGGATGCTGAGGTGCAGGCGCGCGACTATGCGCTGCTCAACCAAGCCTGGCGCGAGGAAATTCGACAGCGCCTGGTGCAAGAAGTCCTAGAAGCGGCGACGGAGGGTCTGGCGAAGCTCGCCAGCTCGGCGTACGAGTGCGAGCCCAATGCCACCGCTAAGTAGCAGAAAGCCCAGCCAGACCAGGTTAATCAGGGGTTTCTCATAGGCCTGTACCACAACCCAGTCTTCGGGCATGACGTCGACACCTTCAATGGCTAGCGTAATTTCGCCTGAGCTGACGTTCATGCCAGTAAACGTGACCGAAAGGTTCCAGTCGCGCACGCGGGTCTGGACGTACTGCACGGAGCGATCGTGGAGAACGACATAGATGGGGCGCAGCGTGCGGGTTTCTTCGGTGCGCAGGTTGGTTACGCGCAAAACGGCGGCTACAGCAATTGCGGTGCTGTCGGGCACGAGGCTGGTATCCACCTGCGTATCAAATCCTACAAAGCGCAGTGCAAACTCTTGGCGGCCGAGCACAACCGAGTCGCCACGAGCCACTACCAACTCGCCTCCTTGCTGGGCTGCAGTGGAGTCCTGGGCAAACATTTCGGCTGGCGAAACGGCCACGAACAAATCTTTCCAGAGCGACAGCTTGATGTCGGGGTGCAAGATCCACTCGCCACGGCGGTTCTGATAAGCTACCGGTTGCAGCGTGTAGCTGCGGCCATCTGGATCAGTGACGTTCAGCTGATAGTACGTGTGCCCCTCACGCGTAAGGCCGCGGCCTTCGTAGCGGATTGTGTAGCCACCGATGCGGCGCGCTTCATCACGTACCAAGACAAAGTTTGTACGCTCTTCGTCGCGTAGCGCTAGCGGCACGCCCCGATGGGGTAGTGGCAGGCTAAAACCACTTGAAGCCACCACGCCTAGTAGCATGACACCCAGTCCGATATGCGATAGCGCCCCACCGGCCAGTCGGGGATTACCTCGTCCTATGCGCCAGAGCACTTGTAGATTGCCAAAAAAAGCAAAAAAGGCAGCAAAAACGAGAAGAAGCAAAAGTAGGCTAAAGCCGTAAGCCTGCCAGAATTGCTCTAGCCCAATCATCAGGCTAGCCTGCGTCATGGCGTTGCCTGGGGTCACGCGCATAGGGTCTACGGTGTGCTCCACAAACGGGGTGAGCAGTAGTACAGCCAGTGTGGCTACTACCGACAGCCCTAGGGGTCGCCATAGCAGCCGATGGGCCTGGGCTACTTCCATCTTGTGCCACCAGACGAGCTGCGCTGCGCCCATCAAGAACGTAAAGCCGACGGCTAGGGGCAATGTCCACTGATCGTAGAAAGCCCGGGCTACACTGGCTGGATTGTCCCGAAACAGGCGGCCTAAGATGGGTGCACTGGTGCCCACCAGAATGACCAAGGCCGTGATTGTCAGCAGTAATGCACCGGTAAAAATCAGCGCTTCGCGCGAAAGAACTGCAGGTTCGCTGTTTGGGGTAGGGAGCTCTCGATAGCGCATCACCAATAGGCCGCCCCCCAGCAGTCCCGTTGCCAAAATCCAGAGGAGAAGCTGATTGTGCAAGCCCAAGTCGACAAAGGAGTGCACGGAAATATCGCCCAGAATACCGCTACGCGTAAGGAACGTTGAGTAGATCACCAGCACGTAGCTAGCAAGGCTGAGCATCAGGGCCATCTTATACCCGCGGCCACTGCGCCTCTGGATGAGCATGGCGTGCAGTGCTGCTACACCGGTCAGCCAGGGCACCAGCGAGGAATTTTCAACAGGATCCCAGGCCCAGTATCCACCAAACGAAAGTGTTTCATAAGCCCAGTACCCGCCCAGCAGAATGCCCACACCGAGGGCAAGTACAGCAAAGAGCATCCAAGGCATGGCCACGCGGATCCAGTCGCGGTAGCGCCGCTGCCAAAGTGCAGCTGCAGCCAGCGCGAACGGCGCTGCCATGGCCGCAAACCCTACAAAAAGCGTTGGCGGATGGGCCGTCATCCATGGATTAAGCAGCAAGTCGTTGAGTCCGTTGCCGTCGGCTGGCACAAAGCCTGGATTTTGACGAAAGATGGGGGCATCTGGAAAGCGCTCGATCAAAAGCTGAAAGGGCGACGAGCCAATGGCTAAAGGCCCTAGCTTGAGCCCTACAACCATCGAGAGCAGAAAAGCTTGGCTCAGCGCTAGGATGGCCATTGCCGGGGCTTCGAATCGGCCTGACCAGCGCATTAAGCCAAAACCTACTAGTCCTGCGTAGAGTATCCAAAGCAGAAACGATCCTTCCTGTCCGGCCCAAAACGAAGAAATCAGGTAGTGCAGCGGCAGCTCCCGAGAGGAATATTGGTAGACGTAAGCATACTGGAACTGATGGGTAAGAATCAGGTAGAGCAGCGCGGCTGCTGCGATGAGGGTGGCCCCAAACATTACGCTCCAACTTCCCCGCGCCAAGCGCAACCAGTCGATCACATCTGGGCGGCGCGCAGCCTGCACGTATGCTACCCCGGCTACAATGCAGGCTACAAATGCTGCTAAGACGGCCAAGTGACCTAGAACGCCCGCCATAGCTCTTTGGATAAGCGGTTGCTTTTCACAACGCAAAGACCAAACACAGGAAGTGGTTCCATTGTCATGCGGTAAATAGGCTGCCTGCCATAGGGATTCACAGAAGATTGCGCAGATCTTGTTGCACGCTACTTTCTCGGGTACGATGGGATAATCCGTGCCACGCATTGAAAGCCCTTTGTTGCAAAACGGGTCCTCTCCAGCGCCATACTCGTAGATGCAGCTTGTACATCCTGATCCGTTGCACCGAATTGTTGTGCCAATTCCTGGTTGTCGATACGCCAAAGATAAGAGAAGCCGCGGTAGGCCCTAACAACACAGCCGATCCTATGCAATACGCTAAGACTTGCACCAAAGGTAAGGCGCCAAAAACCACACCAGTACTGCCTGCAGACCGCACCTAATCCGCTTCCACCCGTTATTGTTTGGGTATGGCTATCTAAGCTGTAACAAGAATACTGGTGCCAAATAACTCGAAATCAAAAAGCCCATGACGAATCCGGACTTGCTGTCGCACCCGATAGCATACCAGTTGTACAGGTGAAGCAAGCCGCTTTTTAATAACACACACAGTCAAGTCTCAAAGAGTAAAAGTTACAATTTGGGTCGTCTAATGCTGTAAGTGTAGTCTAGCACGTTTCATGCTGCTTGCTGCATCGCAACTGCGATTGGATGGGTGCAGGCAGCCATCGTAAGTCCTGCAGCTGTTTCGTTTTAGAGAAGTTTCGGTGGGGCTATGATCCATGAGGCTTTGCGCATTCAAGCCTATTGATAGGGTGATCGTTCGTGGTAGCTGGCCTTTGCGAGGAGGGCTGCAGGCAAGCTCGCAAGGGTGTCGGTAGGTCTTCTTGAGGGATAGCGGGCTGCGCCTTAAAGCATTGGCTCCGTTTGCCGATTTTTTAAAGGAGCCTCTTGTCAATGGCTCTAGGATTGCTGTATCTTTAAAACCATGATGCGGCACGTTGCTTACCATAGCGCCCACTATTTTGGTTGGTGGTGGTTTACCGCCTCCGCAGTGGGCTGCGCGCGTGCCTAGACGACACACTTTATACAGCGACAATAAGCGGCCCACTGCAAGATCTGCAGTGGGCTTTTTCGTTATGGAGCTATGACGTTCGACGCGTTTCAACAGCTGGTCGATACGCACCGAGCAGCCGGCTATACGCACTTATTTGTGCCGGTTTTCCGGAGGTTAAGCGCCGATCTATTGACGCCGGTTTCGGCTTTTCTCAAGCTGCGGTTGGCAAATCCAGTTGGCTTTTTGCTGGAAAGCGTCGAAGGGGGGGAAACGCTTGGGCGCTACTCTTTCTTAGGGGTCCGTCCGTACGTAATGCTTGAGGTGCGCGGCGGTCAGGTTTACCAGCAAGAGATGGCTACAGGCACTGTGGAGAGGGTTGATGCAGACTTTTTTACCCTTATGCGTCGGTTGTTAGGGCGCTATCATGCGGTGCACCTACCCGAACTCCCTCGCTTTACAGGGGGAGCGGTGGGTTACTTGGGCTATGACATGGTACGGCAGCTAGAGCGGCTGCCTGCACCCCCCCCGGATGAACTGGGCTTGCCAGATGCACGTTGGGGCTTGTATGATACGGTTGTGGCCTTCGATCACGTGCGTCATCAGCTTGTGCTTATTGCTGGTGTGTTTGTTGATCCCGACACGGATCTGCGCGCTGCTTATGAGAATGCCGTTCTGCGGCTGAATGCATTGGCTGAAACCTTGGTGCACACTCCTGTCGAAGTGCCGGCACCGGTTGTGCTTCCAGAGGCACCGCTGCGCTCGAACTTTACGCGCGAGGCTTTTTGCGAAGCTGTTCGTAAGGCCAAGCAGTACATCTACGAAGGCGATATTTTTCAGGTGGTACTTTCGCAACGCTTTGCCACGCCTTTTGCTGGAGACCGCTTCAATTTGTACCGAGCACTGCGCCAAGTTAATCCGTCGCCCTATCTGTTTTTCTTAGATTTTGGCGATTTGGCGTTGGTAGGCTCCTCGCCCGAAGTGCTGGTGCGCGTCGAGCAAGGCCGGGCTGAAGTGCTGCCTATTGCGGGCACGCGTAGGCGTGGTTGTACACCTGAGGAAGATCGGCAACTTGAGGCTGAACTCGAGGCCGATCCTAAAGAGCAGGCTGAGCACTTGATGCTGGTTGATCTGGGACGTAACGACTTAGGGCGCGTGTGTCGTTTTGGCTCGGTGCAGGTGGAGCGCTTTGCCTTTGTAGTACGCTATTCGCACGTAATGCATCTGGTCTCACTGGTTTCCGGCGAGTTAGATGGCCAGCACGACGCGCTTGATGCGTTGGCTGCCTGTTTTCCAGCGGGGACCGTTAGTGGTGCTCCTAAAGTGCGAGCGATGGAAATTATCGATGAGCTAGAGCCCACGCGGCGAGGCGTCTACGCGGGAGCTGTTGGGTACATGGACTTTTCGGGGAACTTGGACACTTGCATTGCGATCCGCACGATGGTCGTTCGCAACGGCACGATCTACGTTCAGGCCGGAGCGGGCATTGTGGCCGATAGCGATCCTGACCGGGAGTATGAGGAGACGGTGAGTAAAGCTCGGGCCCTGCTCGAGGCGATGCGCATTGCAGCGTCCGGTTTACTTTGATGCAACCAACCCTAAACCAACCATGACTTCGCTCAAAGAACTGATTTTCAACAAAGGCGGCATCGGCAAGTCGCTTTCCCGCCAAGAAACCGTCGAACGCATTAATCCGCTGATTCGTGCGCATATTGCACTCAATCACCAGCACGATTACGTCATCCGTGCACTTGGCCAGGCCGATGTGGTGGAACAGTTGGAGCAGTTTCAAAAAATCGCGCGCGCCGATGTAGGCAAACTGGCTGAGGTGGTCTTTAGCGCTGGAGGTACGGCCTACAGTGGGGTGGATACGGAGCCCAGCGACTTCAATCTAGGGAGTGATCCAGCTGAAATGATTTATCGCTTGTTGGAGGCTGAGCGGCAGCTGTTAGCCCTAGTGCAGGCTGAGCTTAAACTTAACCATCAAATCCGCACCAAAGCCATCCTCAACCTGGTAGCGCAGCATAGCCAAGAGCGGCTGCGTTACCTAGAGGGAGTGGCGCGGCGCTATCCGAAACCAGCCTTTGCTGCAGCATCATGAGTACGGTTTCGACAGAAACGATCCAGCAGCATGCCCTGTCGACAGGTGGCTTGAAGCAGCGCACCATTGTGGTTTCGGGTATCCAACCCTCAGGTGAGCTGCACTTAGGCAATTACTTTGGGGCGATTCGTCAGCATATCGAACTGCATCAGCAGTATGAGTCGTACTTCTTCATTGTTAACTATCACGCCCTGACCACCATTGCCGATCGTGAGGCGCTTCGGCGCTACACTTTCGAGGCAGCGCTTACCTATCTGGCACTGGGTTTTGATCCCCAAAAGGCCGCGCTGTTTGTGCAAAGCGACGTACCTGAGGTAACCGAGCTCGCCTGGATTTTTTATAACCTGATACCGGTCTCCACGCTCGAGAAAGGCGTAGCCTATAAGGATAAAGTTGCCCAGGGGCTACCGGCCAATGCTGGGCTGCTGAACTATCCTGTTTTGCAGGCAGCAGATATTTTGATTTACGGCGGCACATTGGTGCCCGTGGGGGCCGATCAGAAGCAAAACATCGAGATTTGCCGCGACGTTGCGCAGCGCTTTAATCGTACGTTTTGTGCACCAGACCAGCCGCTGTTCCCGTTGCCAGAGCCGCTCATTCGGGAAGAAGTGGCGGTTGTCCCTGGTATTGATGGGCGCAAGATGTCGAAAAGCTATGGCAACACGATAGGTATTTTCGACGAGGGTAAAACGCTGCGCAAAAAGGTGATGGCGATTGTGACCGACTCTACGCCGCTCGAAGCGCCTAAGGATCCGGAGCGCTGCAACGTGTTCGCCCTGATTAAGCTGTTTGCCGACGAAGCCACGCGCAGCCGGATTGCAGACGCTTACCGACAGGGCGGTTACGGTTATGGCGAGGCCAAAAAAGAACTGATTCGGCTTATTGAGGCGCATTTTGCTGAAGCCCGCGAGCGGCGGCGTGCGCTGCTGCGCCATCCAGATTATGTGATGGATGTATTGCGTGAAGGGGGGCGCAAAGCGCGGCAGCGGGCTCAGGAAATTATGGAGCAAGTGCGTGAGCTGGTTGGGCTGAACTACACGACGTATCGTCCGGAGGCGATATGATTTTGGTTATCGACAATTACGACTCCTTTACCTACAACCTGGTCCACTTGCTGGGTCGGTATACGTCCGAGGTGCGTGTGGTGCGCAACGATGCCATCACCGTGGAAGAAGTGCGGGCTTTGCGGCCTGAGGGCATTCTGATCTCCCCAGGACCGGGGCGCCCAGCCGAGGCGGGTATTACCGAAGCGGTTATTGCTGAGCTAGGGCCAACCACGCCTATCCTGGGGGTATGCCTGGGCCATCAGGCCATTGGCGAAGTCTATGGCGGTCGCGTGGTGCATGCACCCTCGCTGATGCACGGCAAGACAAGCCGGATCTATCACACCGGGCAAGGGCTGTTTGAAGGCGCAGCTCAAGGCTTTACCGCTACACGCTATCATTCGCTGGTAGTAGATCGGCCTACGCTGCCCGAGGTGCTGGAAGTTACGGCGTGGACCGAAGATGGTGTGATCATGGCACTACGCCACCGCCACTATCCAGTTCAAGGGGTGCAGTTTCACCCTGAAAGTGTGCTCACTACCGAAGGGCCACGCCTAATAGCCAACTGGCTGCGCCAGGTGAAGATGTGGCCTCTCGCGTCTCAGACGCTTACAGCAACCCAACCATGAATCCTTTGCATCCTTACCTGACGGCTTTGGCCGAAGGCCGCACGCTTTCGCAGGAAGAGGCAGAGGCGGCCATGCATGTGATGATGCGTGGTGAAGCCGCACCTGAGCAGGTTGCAGGCTTTCTGCTGGGCCTCCGTGCCCGAGGTGAAACGTTGGATGAGCTCGTAGGCTTTACCCGCGTAATGCGCCAGTATGCGGTACCTGTGCGTACCGAAGATCCTTATGCGATCGATCTGTGTGGCACAGGTGGCGACCGGTCCGGTACGTTCAATATCTCAACAGCTGCGGCCTTTGTGTGTGCTGGTGCAGGTGTTACGGTGGTCAAGCACGGTAACCGATCGGTTTCGTCGCAGGCCGGATCGGCCGACGTTTTGGAAGCCCTAGGGGTCGTGATCGATCTCGATGCAGCGGGGGTCGAGCGTTGCTTAGAAGAAACCGGCATCGCCTTTGTCTTTGCTCCAAAGTTTCATCCGGCCATGCGCCATGTGATGCCCGTGCGCAAGGCGCTGGGCGTGCGGACGTTTTTCAATATCTTGGGGCCGCTCTGTAATCCAGCCGGTGTGCGGCGGCAGCTAGTGGGGGCTTTCCGTGCCGAGGTGGCGGCAACGATGGCCGCGATCCTGGCGCGGTTGGGAGCCGAACATGTGGTCGCCGTGCACAGCGAAGATGGGCTCGATGAGCTCTCACTTTCGGCGCCTACGGCAACGTATGAGTATCGGCTAGGCGATGCCGTGCCACGTCCTGGACGCATTGAGCCAGAAACATTGGGGCTACCACGCGTACCGCTGGAACAGTTGCGCGGTGGCGATGCGACGGCCAATGCCAAATTGCTACGTCAAGTACTTTCTGGCGATCCGGGGCCGCACCGCGATGTGGTACTGCTCAATGCGGCTTATGCCCTTTACGTAAGCGGTCGTTTTGGCGACGACCTACAAGCCTGCTTGGAAGCAGCACGGGTAAGCCTCGACAGCGGGGCTGCCCGCGCGCGTTTGGAACGCTTGATCGAGGTATCTGGTCAGCTAGCGTCTGCATCGGCTGCTACGCAACCAGCGGCTTAAGGAAAGGCTATGGATACAGCAGACTTGCGCTTGGCACCTGGCCCATTGTGGCGATGCCTTTGCCACGATGAACGATTTCTCGGGCGGCGTGTCTACTGGCCCCGCTGGGGCCAAGGTAAGTCATCGCCTATACACGTTGTCCGAGAACATTCATTGTAGCCAGGAGGAAGCCGCCATGACCATTTTAGACCGCATTGCGCAAACCGTTCGCGAACGTCTTGAAGAGCGCAAACGCCGCATACCTATCACATGCTTGCAAGAACGCGCTCATTACCACAGTCCCACGCTACCGCTGGCCCGAGCATTGCGCACGGACGAGTTAGCCATCATTGCAGAGATTAAAAAAGCTTCGCCTTCGAAGGGTATTCTACGCCGCGAATTTAACGTATCGGACATTGCCCAACAGTACAAATGGTATGGGGCTGCCGCCATTTCGGTTCTCACCGAGCCAGACTTTTTCCAAGGCAGTTTGGAGCATTTGGAAGCCGCGCGGCGCACGGTCGATCTTCCCCTGTTGCGCAAAGATTTTATCCTCGATCCCTACCAGCTCATTGAAGCGCGTGCCTATGGTGCTGATGCGGTGCTGCTTATTGCAGCGCTACTCGACCCAGTGCAACTGCATGAACTTTACGACATGGCCACTGAGCTAGGGCTTTCGTGCTTGGTAGAGGTGCATGCAGAAGCAGAGCTGGACCAGCTTGACCTGGATCGGATCGAGATTTTAGGGGTCAATAATCGCAACCTGCACAACTTTGAGGTCGATGTGACCCAGGCGGTTCGGGTGCTTCAGCGCGTGCCAGCGCACATCGTACGGGTAGCCGAAAGCGGGTTGCGTACGGCTGAAGAGCTGGCTTACTTGCGTCGTAACGGCATCGATGCTGTTCTTATTGGGGAGACGTTTATGCGCGCGCTGGAGCCAGGCCGTGCGTTGGAAGCTTTACGGCAGGAGTTGCAGGCCTGCTTAGAGCGGCCAGTAGTATTGCGCTTGGTAGGTTCATGAGGGATACATCATGCTTAAAGTCAAAATTTGTGGCATCACGAATCTAGAAGATGCGCGTTTTTGCGCTGCAGCAGGGGCAGACTTTTTGGGCTTTATTCAATATCCTGAAAGCCCTCGTTATGTAGCACCAGAGGTGGCTCGAGAAATTATTGAATGGATCCACGGCCCCGAAAAAGTAGGGGTGTTTGTGAATGCCACGCCTGAGGCGGTTAATCGAGCGATCGAAGAAGTGGGGTTTACAATGGTGCAGCTACACGGTACCGAACCGCCAGCGTGGTGTGCACAGATCGATGCACCGGTCATTAAGGCCATTCACGTGGTGCACGATGCTTCGGCCGAACAGCTCCGTGCCCTCATGGAACCCTACCAACCTTGGGTTGCCTACTTTTTGCTCGATACGCACAAAACGAACCTATGGGGGGGGACAGGCGAGTCGTTCAACTGGCGTGTGGCACGTGAGCTTGCTGCCGATTTTCCCATCTTACTGGCTGGCGGCATCGGTGTGCATAACCTCCAAGAAGCCGTGCGCACCATGCGGCCGCTGGGCGTGGACTTGTCGAGCAGTGTGGAGGCCAGGCCGGGAAAGAAAGATCTAGATAAACTTGCGCACTTTTTTGAGGTGTTTCATGCCCTGCGCGCCCAGCTTAAGCAAGAAGCCTTTGGCTAAAGACAAAGCAGTTTTATGGCATCGGTCAACCTAGACACTGCATTTACCTATGAAGCCCCAGACGTCCGTGGTCACTTCGGACCGTATGGTGGTGCCTTTGTCCCTGAGATTCTGATTCCAGCCCTAGAGGCCTTGCGGCAAGCGTATGCTGAAGCGCGACAGGATCCGGCCTTCTGGGAGGACTATGCCGCGCTGTTGCGTGAATATGTGGGGCGGCCTACACCGCTAACCTTTGCGCCACGCTTAAGCGAGCGTCTGGGCGGGATGCGTGTATTTCTGAAGCGAGAAGACCTGTGCCATACCGGCGCGCACAAAATCAATAACACCGTGGGGCAGATTCTGCTAGCCCAGCGCATGGGCAAAAAGCGCATCATTGCCGAAACCGGCGCAGGGCAACATGGCGTGGCTACCGCAACGGTTTGTGCCCGCTTCGGGATGCAGTGCATCGTGTACATGGGGGCTGAGGACGTGGAGCGCCAGCGGCTCAACGTGCTACGGATGCAGCTTTTGGGAGCCGAAGTACGGCCGGTCGAAAGCGGAAGTCGTACGTTAAAAGATGCTACCAATGAAGCGATCCGAGACTGGGTGACCAATGTGCACGATACCTTTTACCTCATTGGTTCGGTAGTCGGGCCCCATCCCTATCCAATGATCGTTCGGGATTTTCAGCGCATCATTGGCGATGAGGTGCGGCAGCAACTGGCTGAGCAACTGGGACGGGAGACTCCTGATGCGCTGGTGGCCTGCGTGGGAGGGGGGTCCAATGCCATGGGATTGTTTTATCCTTTCCTTACCGATCGCTGCGTGCGTATGTATGGGGTGGAGGCCGCAGGCGAGGGACTTGAGGGTCGTCATGCAGCTACCCTGAGCTGCGGCAGACCCGGCATTCTGCACGGTGCTTTGAGCTACCTGTTACAGGACGACGATGGCCAAGTATTGCTGGCCCACTCGATCTCGGCTGGGCTTGACTATCCCGGCGTAGGACCAGAACATGCCTATCTCAAGGATTTAGGTCGCGTTACCTATGTGACGGCCACCGATGCAGAGGCACTCGAAGGGGTGCAACTATTGGCGCGTACCGAGGGCATCATTCCAGCGCTAGAGACAGCCCACGCCATTGCCTTTTTGCCCCGTTTAGCCCAAGAACTAGGCCCGGATGCTGTCGTGGTGGTGAATCTTTCTGGCCGCGGCGACAAAGACATGGGTACCATTGCCCGCTACCTGGAGCGTAAGTGCACAAACAACCTATGATAACCCGCTTGCAATCGATGTTCGCAACGCTGCGAGCCCGAAGGGAGAAGGCTATGGGACTGTTTCTGACCGGGGGATTCCCTGATCCGGAAAGTACGCTTGAGCTTCTAAAAGTCATTGATGAGGCTGGGGCCGATTTCATTGAGCTGGGCATGCCGTTTAGCGATCCCTTGGCCGAAGGCGTGCCCATCCAGCGCGCCAGCGAACGCGCCCTGCGTCATGGAATCCGTCTGGTAGATGTCTTACACATGGCCGAGGCTTTTCGGTCGCGTAGCCAGACCCCGTTGCTGCTTATGGGCTATGTCAACCCAGTGTATCGCTATGGCATGCAGGCGTTTTGCCGGGATGCCGCGCAGGCAGGCGTGGATGGGTTGATTTTGGCCGATCTTCCACCTGAAGAAAGCGAAGCGTTGGCCGAAGCTGCCCAAGAAGCAGGTCTGGCCATGGTCTACCTTATTGCACCCAATACGCCAAGCGAGCGCATCCAGCAGATCGATGCGTTAGCCACTGGCTTTGTATATGCCGTATCCATAACGGGCCTAACAGGCAGTACGCTTCAAAGCCACGAAGCCATCGAGGCCTATTTAGCACGCGCACGTCAGCTGGTTACACGTAATCCGTTGCTGGTGGGATTTGGCATTCGTTCACATGAAGATGCGCTGCGCTTAGGTCGACATACCGATGGATTTATCGTAGGCTCAGCGCTGATTCGGCTTGTAGAGCGCTTGTGGGACGATGCGGGCTTGTCGCTCGTAGATCGACTGGAAGCCGTGCAGCGATTTGTGCATGAACTCAAGTATGGTACTTCAGTGCCGGCTTCTTAAAAGGGCACTTAGGTTGGCTGTGGACGTTCTAAGGGCGATTGTGTCATAAACATGAGGTCATCCCCATGCCCTTTCGCTTGGTTTTTTGGCCTTTATTTCTGGTGGGGATCTGGGGGTGTGGAAACGTCGATTATCGGCCGCTGGCTCTTGGGGAAGAAGGCGAAATCCAGGTAGTGATCGATTCAGCGTTGTGGCAGGGGCCGGTCGGTGACGCATTGCGTGCTGCCCTGGGCTATTATGTACAAACGCTGCCCAATCCAGAACCGCTTTTTACGTTACGCCCGCTTGAGCCCCGAACCCAAGATGCGCTGAATCAGGTGAAAAAATTTAAAAACGTCCTCTTTGTGGCTGCGCTGAGTGATTCTGGCCGCGTGTCACGCCTGGTGCAGCAGGCCTTTTCTGCCGAAGCGCTGCAGGTGGTGCAGCAGGGAACAGCCGCGATCGTGCCGCGGCATGACTTGTGGCGCCGGCGACAATTGGTGTATTTCATTGTAGCGTCAACCGATACCCAGCTTGTAGCCGCTATCCGTGAAGGTGCACTACGCCTGCGCGAAGCTTTTGCAGAAGCCAGCCGCGAGCGGCTTACGGCCGAAATGTTTGAAAAAGGTCGCCAACAGGCGCTCGAAGACACCCTGATGGCCCATCATGGTTTTGCTGTTAACGTCCAGCACGACTATCTGATTGCTATTGATACTACCCGGTTTGTCTGGCTGCGACGCATTCTGCCCGATACCTGGCGAAGCCTGTTTGTGTACTATGAAGAAGGCGCTGATCCAGCCAAACTGACTCCGGCCTGGATCTATGCCACCCGAGACTCGCTCGCTCGGCACTACCTGCAGGGGAATGCAGGAGGGTTTGTCCAAATCGATTACCGCCAGCCCTTAGAGACGCGTGCAATTAACTTTTTAGGCCGCTATGGCTATGAAACACGCGGCCTGTGGCACATGGTAACCCTTATGCCAGATGGCCAGCTTTTGCCAGCCGGTATGGGCGGTCCGTTTGTGAACTACGCTTTCTACGACCAGGCCAGTGGCCGCATCTACATGATCGACGGGATGGTCTTTGCTCCAGGCTTTACAAAGCGGGAGTTTTTACGCCAAATGGAGGCGATTGCCTACACGTTTCGAACCCGTGAAGAAGAAGCGGCTGCACAACCAGCAATACCTTAACAGGTAAACCCAGAAATCCACTATGTCTACAGAAACAGCTTTTGCAGTAACCACAGCGGCAGATAAGACACAGACGCGCCGCGTGCTGCGCCTAGGACTGCCTAAAGGCAGCCTCCAACAGGCTACGCTGGAACTGCTCGAAAAAGCAGGATTTAAGTTCAGTGTTAGTGAACGCTCCTATTTTCCTTCTACGGACGACGAAGAGCTCAGCGCCATGCTCGTTCGCGCCCAGGAGATGGCCCGTTATGTGGAAGAGGGGGTTTTTGATGCGGGCATCACGGGTAAAGACTGGGTTCTGGAAACAGGCGCCGATGTGGTTACGGTAGCCGATCTGATCTATTCCAAGCAAAGCATGCGGCCGGTGCGTTGGGTACTTGCGGTAGCAGAAGACGCCGACATTCGGTCTGTGCAGGATCTACAAGGTAAGCGTATTGCCACAGAAGTCGTTAACCTGACCCGGCGCTGGCTGGCCGAGCGTGGCGTAGAGGCCGAGGTGGAATTCTCTTGGGGCGCCACCGAGGCCAAGTGTCCGGAGCTGGTAGATGCTATCGTGGAAGTGACCGAAACCGGCGCTTCGCTTCGGGCGAACCGGTTGCGCATTCTGGAAGTGCTTATGGAGTCCAACACGCAGCTTATCGCCAACAAACAAGCCTGGCAAGACCCTTGGAAACGCCGCAAGATTGAAAACATTGCGTTGCTCATGGAAGGCGCTATTCGGGCGGAGCATCGCGTAGGGTTGAAAATGAATGCTCGTAAAGCGGATTTAGAGCAAATTATCCAGATGCTGCCAGCCCTGCGGCGCCCGACCATTTCTCCCCTAGCCTCTGACGGGGAAGAATGGGTGGCTATTGAAACGATCATCGAAGAAAAAGAAGTGCGTCGCCTGATTCCTGAGCTCAAACGCGCCGGTGCTGAAGGGATTATTGAGTATCCCCTCAATAAAGTGATCCCCTGAGCCTCTTGTTGGGGGTACATTCGGTTGGATGAGGATATGGTCGATCGTAGGAAGCTATGGATTGGTGTTGTAGCCGCTGGGCTGCTGCTGGCTGGATGTGCAGATGAGCCCTACGAGACGACCTCTGCAGACAGCACCTTGGCTGAGGTGCTTGTTGAGTTGCATTTGCTTGCTGCGCGAAAGGCCGTGGTGGGCGACGAAGCGCCAGCACTACGCGATTCGGTTTGGGCACGCTATGGCATGGACTCCGCCATGGTGGCTCGTCGTCTAGAAGCCTATGCTCGTAATCCCAAAGCGCTTCAGCGGTTACACCAGATCGTTCAGGATCGGCTCTTAGCCGAGCAATACGCTAGCCCACTGCCGCAGCTGGCGCCAAGGCGCTAACTAGGGCTGAGGGCTTGATGACGACAAAAAAACCGCCGGGTCGTTAAGACCCGGCGGTGGTGCTTTTTAAGGCCAGTTTGCGCTCTCACACATCGACCATCACGGCTTTCTTTTCTTTTTGCGCTTCGGCACGCAAGTGAGCCTGGGCAGCTGCTAGGCGGGCGATGGGAACGCGGAAGGGAGAGCACGAAACGTAGTCGAGCCCCACTTTGTAGCAGAAGGCTACCGAGGCCGGGTCGCCGCCGTGTTCTCCGCAAATGCCCACTTTCAGCGAAGGCCGCGTCTTCCGACCGCGTTCGGTACCGATCTGCACCAGCTGGCCTACCCCTTCCTGGTCGAGCGTCTGGAACGGATCGTCCTTGAGAATCTTTTGCTCGACATAGTAGGGGAGGAACTTGCCAGCGTCATCGCGGCTGTAGCCGAAGGTCAGCTGCGTGAGGTCATTGGTACCAAACGAGAAAAATTCGGCTACCTCGGCGATCTGGTCGGCCAAGAGCGCTGCTCGTGGCACCTCGATCATTGTGCCTACGAGAAAGTCGATGCGATCGCCTTTTTCTGCGAAGACTTTCTGAGCAGTTTCCTCGATCACGCGCCGCTGGTGTTCCAGCTCTTCCCGTGTGCCTACAAGCGGGACCATGATTTCGGGGCGCACGTCGACCCCTTCTTGCTTAAGCTCAAGCGCGGCCTCTAGAATAGCCCGGGTTTGCATCTCGGTGATCTCTGGATAGGTGATGCCCAGGCGGCAGCCGCGATGGCCTAGCATCGGGTTGAATTCCTTAAGCGCCTCAACCTTGGTCCGAACGGTTTCCACAGGAATACCCAGCTGCTGAGCCAACTCCTGCTGCTCTTTTTCATCATGGGGGAGAAATTCGTGAAGTGGGGGATCGAGCAAGCGAATGGTGACCGGCTTGCCCGCCATCTCGCGGAAAATGCCCCGGAAGTCCTCTTTTTGATAGGGCAGCAGCTTGGCTAGGGCAGCGCGCCGCTCTTCGAGTGTGGTGGCCAGGATCATTTCCCGCATGGCCAGGATGCGGTCGCCTTCAAAGAACATGTGTTCGGTACGGCATAGGCCGATGCCTTCCGCGCCAAACTCAACAGCCTTGCGGGCATCTTGCGGCGTGTCGGCGTTGGTGCGGACGCCTAGGGTGCGGAACTGATCGACCCACTCCATAAAGCGGGCAAAATCTCCAGAAAGCGAGGGCTCAACCAATGCTTCCTGTCCTAGAATCACCTCGCCCGTCGACCCGTTAATGGAGATCCAGTCGCCTTCCTTGACGACAACGTTGCCCGCGCGGAACGTCTTGGTGCTGTAGTCGATCACGATGTCGCCGCAGCCAGCTACGCAGGGTTTCCCCCAGCCGCGAGCGACAACGGCAGCATGCGAGGTCATGCCGCCACGGGAGGTTAAGATGCCTTCGGCAGCATGCATGCCACCTACGTCTTCTGGGCTGGTTTCTATGCGAACAAGGATAACGCGTTTGCCTTGAGCCCGCCACGCTTCGGCATCTTCAGCGGTAAAGACCACCTGGCCTACAGCTGCACCAGGCGAAGCCGGCAGGCCGCGGCCAATCACCCGGTCCTTGTAAGCCGTCTCCGACTTAAAGCGTGGATGCAGGAGCTGGTCTAAGTGGGCTGGTTCTACGAGGTCGCGCACAGCTGTTTTGGGATCCACAAGACCTTCGTCGACCATGTCGACCGCAATCTTAACAGCTGCCACGCCCGTACGCTTGCCGTTACGCGTCTGCAGAATAAAGAGCCGCCCTTCCTGGACCGTAAACTCGATGTCCTGCATGTTTTTATAATGCTCTTCGAGTTGGCGGGCCAGGCGTACAAGCTGCTCATAAAGCTCGGGCATGACCTGCTTCATTTCAGAAATGCTCTTGGGCGTGCGGATGCCTGCCACGACGTCTTCCCCTTGCGCGTTAATCAAGAACTCGCCGTAGAGCTCGTTTTCGCCTGTTGCTGGGTTCCGGGTAAAGCAGACGCCCGTGCCGCTTCGCTCGCCCATATTGCCGAAGACCATGGCCTGCACGTTGACGGCCGTCCCCAACAAGCCCCGGATTTTGTGGATTTGGCGGTACTTAATGGCACGCTCGCTATTCCACGACTCAAAGACCGCGTTGATGGCCCGGTAGAGTTGCTCGTAGGGGTCTTCTGGGAAGAGGGAGCCTGTGTGCTGTCGGTAAACTTCTTTGTAGCGGCGCACCAGTTCTTTGAGCGCTTCGGCGTCCAGCTCAGTATCTTCGCTAACGCCCTTTTCTTTTTTGAGCGCGGCGAGTACGGCTTCGAAGTGTTCGTGATGGACGCCCATCACCACATCGCCGAACATGTCAATAAAGCGACGATAGGCATCGTAAGCAAAGCGCTCATTG
This sequence comes from Rhodothermus bifroesti, assembly GCF_017908595.1. Taxonomy (NCBI): domain Bacteria; kingdom Pseudomonadati; phylum Rhodothermota; class Rhodothermia; order Rhodothermales; family Rhodothermaceae; genus Rhodothermus; species Rhodothermus bifroesti. The sequence goes on along the minus strand of NZ_JAGKTL010000004.1, from coordinate 45,677 downwards.
CCTGTGCGGCGGGCAAGGCCTTCGACGACCCGATCGTTAATGCCTAGGTTGAGTACGGTATCCATCATGCCTGGCATAGAAAGCGCTGCACCACTGCGCACAGATACCAGCAGTGGGTTATTGGGGTCGCCAAAGCCCGCCTCCATGAGCTGCTCGATGTGCCGAACGCCTGCGCGCACTTCTTCTTCTAGGCCTTCGGGCCATTTGCCGTTATGCTCGTGATAGTAGGCGCAGGCTTCTGTTGTGATCGTAAAGCCAGGAGGTACTGGCAGGCCAATGGCGCTCATTTCTGCCAGGTTAGCTCCTTTGCCTCCTAGCAGCTCGCGCATGTCTTTATTGCCTTCGGCCTGCCCGCCTCCGAAGCGGTACACGTACTTTTTCGCGTTCATAGACCCCTCCTGTAAAGCGGTTATGGTTGCCATCGGGCATCATTTCCGGCATAAGATAGCCTTCTGCCCGACGTTGTCAATGCAGTAAGGGGTTGCAGTTTGCAGCCAGTATGCTGTTTTTATAAAAAATGTGTTTTGTTGCTAAGCAGATAGTAAACTAGGTTGCTAAGCTTACCAAACGCAAAGCATGATGTCTTTTGAGTTGGTCGCCGATGCGCGCGCCATCTTTGGAGCAGCGGTACGCGCGGCGCAGGCAGACGTATTGCTTACGCAGACGCCCTGGACCGAGTGGGCGCCGCGACCGCTAGATCAGTATCGACGTGTTGTGGTGGTGGGCATGGGTAAGGCGGCCCTGGCCATGGCCAGTGTAGTGGAAGCGCAGCTAGGCGATCAGATTGCCACGGGTACGGTTGTGGTACCTCGCGGCTACTTAGAGACGCTGCCCGCGTCGCTGGTTTTCCCCCAACGGATTGCCGTGCTAGAGGGGGGACATCCTCTACCCGATGAGGGTAGTCTGCAGGCCGCACAGCGCATCTTGCAACTGGCCGAAAGCTGCACAGCAGAGGATCTGTTGCTGGTACTGATCTCCGGTGGGGGGTCGGCCCTATGCACGGATTTTGTGCCACCGGTCACGCTGGCCGATGCGCAAACGACATTTCAGCTTTTGCTTGCCAGTGGCGCGGACATCTACCAGCTGAATGCTGTACGTAAGCATTTGTCGCGCATTGGTGGTGGTCAATTAGCCCGGGCTGCAGCGCCAGCCGACGTGTTAGCACTGGTGATTTCGGATGTGGTAGGGGATGAGCTTTCTGTCGTTGCCAGCGGTCCGACAGTACCTGATCCTACCACGTTTGCCGAGGCCATTGCTGTGCTGCGGCGCTACGGGCTTTGGCATCGGGTTCCAGAACCGGTTCGGGTGCGGCTGGAAGCGGGTGTGCGCAATCCATTTTTAGAAACTCCCAAAGCAGCCGATCCACGTTTTGCTCGCGTGGTTACGCGCTTGGTGGGTACCAACCGACGAGCGCTTGAAGCTGCGGCCGACGAAGCGCGCAGGCGTGGCTATTCGGTGCGGATTGTTTCGGATCGCCTAACAGGCGAGGCTCGGGAGGTAGGGCCCCACCTGGTAGCCATGTTGCGGGAGGTACGCGAGCCCCGTCCGGTTTGCTTGCTTTGGGGCGGAGAGACAACGGTTACCGTGCGGGGCTCTGGCCAAGGCGGCCGCAACCAAGAGCTTGCGCTAGCTGCTGCATTAGCGATGCAGGACTGGCCGGCTCAAGCTGTGTTGCTTAGTGGAGGCACCGACGGCCGCGATGGCCCTACCGATGCTGCCGGCGCTTGGGTCACCCCAAACACGGTTGCTGAAGCACGCCAGCGCGGACTGGATCCACTGGCCTATCTTAACAACAATGATGCCTATGCGTTTTTTAAAACGCTTGATCAGCTCTTGGTGACCGGGCCCACGCACACAAACGTTATGGACGTGCAGGTTGCGCTACGCTATTAGCAAAAAACCCCACCTTAAATGGTGGGGCTTGGTGGTCAGGGGCGGAATCGAACCGCCGACACCAGGATTTTCAGTCCTGTGCTCTACCGACTGAGCTACCTGACCGTTGGCGGGATGCAAATATACACTCGCTGCCTTGTTGCAGGCAACAAACGCCTGCTGGTGCAGCGGGTTTCACGAAGGTTTGCATAATAGGGGTGTTTTATGTTGCATCAAAAGGGCGCAGGTGACGGTCAAAGTGAGCCTCAAGTAGCCGATAGTGGGTTTCTTCGTGGGCCTGGAGTACGGCAAGCAGGCGATCGCGGAAGCGCGGGCGGCCCTGGGCATCGGTTGCCGTCAGCACCGAGCCAAACGTGACGTGGAGTACTTGCCGCGTGTCGAAGTGCTCGAGTAGGGCCGGTAAGTCCCGATCGGGCACCTCAGCCGGGTGAGGAACGCGTTCCAATAGGGCCGAAACGTGATACGTAGCCCGATCGGTTTCATAGCGACTGCGAGCAAAGTCCAGAATTTCCCGGAATAGGGTGGGGTCTAGTTCGGCTACTGCCCTCAGGGCTTCCAAGTAGGATGTCCCAGCCGTTTTGAGGTGAAACAGTTCGCCGGCATGTTGGGCAAACAAAGGATAGAGAGCAAACTTGTCGGATCCGGAATGCAGGCTGAGTTTGTAGGGTCCTAGTGTGCGGGCAATGGCTACGTGCAACTTGAGGTGGGCTTCAAACTCCCCTAGCTCGCCGATGTAGTCGACCCCTTTCTCCAAGCGTCCGACAAAACGCAGTGCCAGGCTAATCCAGCGTACGCCCAAGCGGGCAAGCTCCCGTGCCACAAAGAAATGTTCGGCCGGTGAGGTAGGTACTTCAGTTTCGTCAACAGACATCTCTAGTTCAAAAGGACAATTGCCCATGCGTGAGGCAATGTGCCGGTACATGCGGGCCGTATGCGCAATAGCAGCGCCATACTTAGCTAGGGCTTGGCGCAGCGTGCGCTCTTCAAACGACAGCATGTAAGGGCCTACATGAAACGTTTGGCCCAAATAAGCGCGCCGCAGGTCGTTCCACGTGGTTTCAAGATCTGCCCAAGGCAGCGCTGCTACTTTGGCCGCGAGGGTAGCGGCGTCTGCACCATCGGCGTCGTTGTCGACAAAGGCGCTGGGATCAATGGTAAACCAAGTAAACCCCGCAGCAATGCAGCGATCAGCGTCCTCTTCGGTTTTCAGGTGGTCCGCGTCGGCACCATAGCCTTGGCGCCAGCCTTCTTGAAAAACGCCCCACATGGCATCGTCAAGGACCTGCTGGGGTGAGCGTCCTGTACGCGTCATTTCCCGAATAGACTGCTGGGCAAAAACGGGGGCCAACGTGTGCTTGCGTACCGCACGTACGTGACCCGGTGTAGCCAACCCCAGCCGGTCTCCACAACCAACCGAAGCACGCAGACCCAACGTGCGTGGGGCGGTCCAAGGCACATGACGACGCAAGGCCTGAGCATGCTCCGGTGTTAGGGGACAGGACTGAAAAATCAGCGCTTGGCCGTTGAAGGTCAGTTCATGACGCAACCCTCCAAAGTCGGCCACGCCACCAGAGGATAAGATGCCCAACCGTTTTTCTTGATCCTTTCGGATCAGAAAAAATACGCCCTTGGGGGTTACTTCTAAGGATTGAGGATAGACGTGTGCACGGATCAAGGTGCTGAGTGCTGCAGCCAGCTTAGGCCCATCTGCTTGAGCTTGCAACGCCCATCCAGGTAACAGTAAGGGGAATGCTTCCATAGGGAGCTAGATTCCTGTGAAAATGGAAAATCCGCCATCTACGGGTACAACCACGCCGGTGACAAACCGGGAAGCATCGCTGCACAGCCAGATGAGTGTGCCAATGAGGTCATCGGCTTCGCCAAAGCGGCCCATAGGTGTATGGGCTAAAATGGCCTGGCCTCGTTCGGTGAGCGAACCATCCTCGTGCACCAGCAGATGACGGTTTTGCTCACCCAAGAAAAAGCCTGGAGCGATCGCGTTGACGCGCAGCCCTTCTCCATAGGTGCGGGCCAGCTCGACGGCCATCCAGCGGGTGAAATTTTCTACAGCTGCTTTGGCTGCACTGTAGCCCACGACACGGGTCAGAACGCGCGTTGCCGCCATCGACGAGATGTTCACAATCACGCCTTGGCGCTGGCGTGCCATGACTTCGCCAAAAACCAGCGTTGGCAGAATTGTCCCCATCAGGTTGAGGTCAATAACCGCACGGAATGCGGCTTCGGTGAGCGAGAAGATGTTTTGGCCGGGATGCAGCGTGGCTTCGGGCACGTTACCCCCGGCACTGTTCACCAGAATATCGAGACGTCCCCAATGCTGAAGGAGCACTTCCCGCGCACGTTCAAGCGCTTTTTGATCGAGCACGTCTCCACTGAGCGCTAGGGCTTCGCCACCGTTTTGCAGGATTTCGGCTACCGCTGCTTCAAGCTTTTCTGGCCGCCGGGCTAGCAGGGCCACGCGGGCTCCCGCCAAGGCCAGTCCACGGGCCATGGCACGGCCTAAGGCACCGCTACCCCCGGTGACAAGGGCCACGCGGCCGCTTAGGTCAAACTGCTGGGTCAGTGCAGGATGCATCATAATCCCAAGATCGCAAAAAGTTAACGGTAACGCAACCGGGTAAAATCCGATGACTATAAAACCATCCAAACCTACACCTACCAAGGGCTAGGGTGCAAAAAATTTCTTTGAACTTCGCTCTATAATGCGGTAACTTACACAGAGCTATCCAATGAAGTAAACGGTTGATGGTCATTATGGCCAAAAAGCGTGTGCGGCTAGCTGATATTGCCGAACGGTTAAACCTCAGCAAAGTCAGCGTTTCGAAAGCCCTTCGGGATCATCCGGACATTTCTAAGGAGACCCGTGAGCTGGTGAAGAAGACCGCTGCCGAGATGGGGTACTTGCCCAACCTGCTAGCGCGTTCGTTGTCTTCCAAGCGCTCGTATACGTTGGGTGTGGTGGTTCCCAAGATTGCGCATACGTTCATGGCTACGGTGGTTGATGCCATTCAAGAGGCTGCTACGCAGCGGGGTTATGGGATTGTGTTGGCGGTTTCGCAGGAGCGGGCGGATTTGGAGCGGCAGCATATTGAGCGGCTGCTGGCTATGCGGGTGGATGGGTTGCTGGTTTCGGTTTCGCAGCAAGCGCCCCATGTGGAGGTCTATGAGCGGGTTAGAGAGATGGGTATCCCGCTGGTATTTTTTGACCGCGCCATTGAAGGATTAGGTTTTAGCAGCGTGACGGTTGATGACCGTGAGGGGGCCTATCGTGCTGTGGAGTATGTGATTCGCAAAGGATACCGCAAGATTGCCCATGTAGCTGGCACGCCAGAAGTGCTCATTGGTCGGGAACGTCGGGCAGGTTATGAAGCTGCTCTCCGCCAGGCTGGTTTGCCCATTCGGCCGGAGTGGATTATTGAGGGGGGCTTTGATGAATGGCATGGTTACTATGCTTTCAAACGCCTGTTGCAAGGAGAGCTGCCTGAGGTGATTTTTGCGGTGACGTTTCCCGTAGAGCTGGGGATTCGGGCGGCTATGCGCGAGAGTGATCCATCGCTTTTGGAGCGTATTCAGTTGATTTCGTTTAGCGAAGGTGGTTTGAACGAATTTTATGTATATCCACATATCTGCGTTCGGCAACCTGCCCGTGAGATGGGTCGGCGGGCGTTGGAGATTTTAGTCGCTGAAATTGAGCGGGAGGATGGTCGTGCGCCCCAGCATGTCGTGCTTAAGACCGAGCTCATTACGCCAGAAGATTATCTGCGGCGTTTTGCGGTACGTATGGCGGTAGAGCGTACGCCGACAACTTAACGCGCGCCCCACATCAGCTTGTTGCGTAAGGTTTGAAAGTAGTGTTGTCCCGGTAGTTTGATGAGGTTGACGGTATGGGTGGCACGGCGAATGGTGATGCGTTGGCCTTCCTGCGTAATGAGTTGGCTACGGCCGTCGGCGGCTAGCACGTAGGGTTGTCCGCTGGTGTACACGCGGACCTCGAGCGTTACCGAAGCTGGAAGCACGATAGGTCGAAGGGTCAGCGTGTGGGGTGCAATAGGCGTGAGGATGATGACTTCGCAGCCTGGAGAGACGATTGGGCCCCCAGCCGAAAGTGAGTAGGCCGTCGATCCGGTAGGCGTGGAGAAAATGAGGCCATCGGCCCAGTATTGGTTGAGGGGCACGCCGTCAACGGTGACGTCGATGGTAATAAGCCCAGCTGGACCCGTGCGGTCGATCACAAATTCATTTAAAGCCCAGGGCAGCTCAAGAGAAAGGCTATTTTCCAGTTCGGCTTCCAGCGCCATGCGTGCCTCCACGGTGTAGTCCCCGCGCTCGATGGCGCAGATGGCTTCGCGTACGTGTTCTACTTCTACGTCGGCCAAAAAGCCCATGCGGCCGATGTTGATGCCCAGTACGGGCGTTCCGTGGCGTCCGGCCAAATGAGCGCTTTGCAACAGTGTACCATCGCCGCCAAACGAGAGGATTACGTCGACTTCTGTTGCTAAATCGTGTGCGGTGCAGGCTGCGGCTTGCGCTTGGGGAAGTAGCTTGCGCAGCGCTAGCCCTTCAGCAACGGCAGGGTGCAGCTTAGCTTGCAGTCCTTGCTGCTCGAGCCAGCTTAGCAGCTTGGCTACAGGCTCCCAGAGCTGTTCTTTTTGCGTATTGCCGGTAATGCCGTAAATCATGGATGCAGCGTTAGGTTGCAGTTAAGCATAACAGGGGCTAATGCCAAAGTATTTAAGTTACAGCAAGGGTGTCGGTGTGTCTTTAAAGAAAAAACATCCGGCACGTTCATGCTGAGCAAAGTTTGGAGTAGTACCCCGCTGGGCATTGAGGCCATTCCTGTGGAGATCGAAACGCACATCGAGTCGGGCATGCCGCGCTACACGGTGGTTGGCTTGCCTGATGGTGCGGTGCGTGAAAGCCGTGATCGCATTTATGCCGCCTTGCGCAATAGTGGATTGCCGCTGCCGCGCGGGGCCATTACGATCAATTTAGCGCCAGCCGATTTACGCAAAGAGGGGGCTGCTTTTGATTTACCGATGGCGCTCGGGTTGTTAGCAGCGAGCGAAGGCAAGCCTAGTGCAGAGGCGCTTGCGTCGTTGTGGATTGTGGGGGAGCTGGCACTGGATGGGACGGTACGGCCGGTTCGGGGCGTACTGCCTATAGCCATTCGGGCTCGTCAGGAAAGGCGAAAAGGAGTAATCGTGCCCGTAGCCAATGCCGAAGAGGCCGCACTGGTTGAGGGACTGGAAGTCTATCCAGTCGCTTCGCTGGCTGAGGCTGTCGGTTTGCTTACCGGCACGCAGCCGCGATTGCCGTTTCGGCGGGACCTGAAGGCGCTCTTTGATGAGGCGCAGCACTACGACATCGACTTTGCCGAGGTACGTGGCCAAGAGAACGTCAAACGGGCTTTAGAGGTAGCTGCAGCAGGTGGACATAATGTGTTGATGGTGGGACCGCCAGGCGCAGGCAAAACCATGCTGGCTCGGCGTTTACCTACGATCTTGCCACCGCTTACGCCTGATGAAGCACTGGAAACTACCAAAATTCACTCGGTTGGTGGCATGCTTGGGAAAACGGGACTTATTGCCCAACGTCCGTTTCGTGCGCCGCATCATACCATTTCAGACGTCGGGCTTTGCGGTGGAGGAGCACCCCCCTTACCAGGGGAAATTTCGCTTGCCCATAACGGTGTGCTCTTTTTGGATGAGCTCCCGGAGTTCAAGCGGCAAGTGCTTGAGGTGTTGCGTCAGCCGCTTGAAGCTGGCCGGATTACCATTAGCCGGGCCAAATACACCATTGAGTATCCGGCGCAGTTTATGCTTGTGGCCAGCATGAATCCTTGCCCCTGCGGTTACTTGAACGATCCCCGGCGCACATGTTTATGCACGCCACCTCAAGTGCAGCGCTACCTGTCGAAAATCAGTGGACCGCTTTTAGATCGTATCGACCTGCATATTGAAGTGACGCCGGTTCCCTTTGAAGAGCTGAGTCGCAAGCAAGAAGGCGAGCCTTCGGCTGCGATTCGGGCACGGGTTGTAGCGGCACGCCAGCTTCAGGCTGAACGGTTTCGAGATCTGCCAGGTGTCTACTGTAATGCCCAGATGCCAGCTCGCCTGGTACGGCGCTACTGCACGCTAGATAGCGAAGGTCAGCAGCTGATGAAGATGGCTATTCATCGCCTGGGGCTAAGCGCGCGGGCCTACGATCGCATCCTCAAAGTAGCCCGTACGATTGCCGACCTAGCAGGCAGTGCATCGCTTCGGCCCGAGCACCTTTCTGAGGCGATTCAGTATCGCTCGCTTGACCGGGAGTCTTGGTTTTTGCGTTAGCGAAGTGGGCTCACGTCGGGGCGTTCGGTAGCCATCAATACAGTCATGCCTAGCGCGCGGGCAGTGCTGGCCACGTAGGCGAATTGCTCAACGGTTGCTCGGCGGTCGGCACGCAGCACAAGCGTTGTGCGTTCCCCTTTTACGTTACGTAGCACGTTCAATAGGTCTTCGCGGCCAACCTGCTGCTGCTCTACGTAAAAACGGCCGTCTTCAGTCAGCACCACCGTTACGTACTGGGCCTGCGTGGGCGCACCAGCTTCAACCCGGGGTAGGTTAACGCGAATGCCAAACTGGGGCACGAAGCTGGAGGTCAACAGGAAAAAAATCAGTAGCAAAAGCACGATGTCGGCCAGCCCGGCGAGGGCAAACGTCATAATTGGCTTGCGGGCTGTGGAGAAGTTCAGCGGCATGGCAATCCGGTTTAAAGCAAGGTTTCCGGATGGCGACGGGGATGCGGTACGGGCTCCTGAAGCAGATCAATAAAGTCAGTGGCCGAGCGTTCCATGTCGTTGACCAGTCGGTTAATTCGTGTCAGCAGCACGTTATGACCAAAAAGTGCCAAAATGCCTACAATCAAACCAAAAGCTGTGGTCAGCAAGGCTTCCCAGATGCCCCCGGCTAGCACACTGGGGTTTACGTTGCCCTGAAGGTTTTGGATTTGCTGAAATGCTTCGATCATGCCGGTTACTGTTCCTAGAAAGCCCAGCATAGGAGCAATGCCAGCGATGCTGGCGAGCACGTCCATGCGTTTTTCTAGCTCGAAGGCTTCGTATTTGCCAGCGGCCTCGACAGCGTCCCGAATTTCTGCGATTGGCCGTCCCAGGCGCTCTAGGCCGTGCCGGAGGATGCGGGTGATGGGTTTGTCCTGGGCTTCACAATAAGCTAAGGCGCCGCGCACGTCGCCGGCTTCAACGTAGCTGCGCACGCGGTCCATAATCTGCTGGGGGTTGATTTTGGCTTTTTGGACCGTAATCCAACGCTCTACGATCAAGTAGACCGTTAGTAGGGAAAGCAGGGCTATAGGAATCATAACCCATCCGCCCTGCATCAGGATGTCTAGAAAAGAAGTGCTAGAGGGTGGGGCCTCAGAGGGCAAAGCAACCGTCTGCAACAAGACCAGCATCATAGGTTTGTGACGTTAATTGGTGGAAAGTCGCAAAACCCAGGCATCGGCAGGGACCAAGTCGCCCAAGCGCTCTTTGGCTGCGAGGGCCTCTTCGGCCGACGGGTATTGTCCAACCGCAATGCGGTAGCGTGTGGTTCCGTTTGCTGGAGCTGTAACGATTTCAATCGCCAAGCCTTGTCCCGCAAGGCGCTGGCGAAATTGCTCAGCCATTTGTTCTGCTACTGCCCGATTGGTTGTAGAACCAACAACCAGGGCATAGTTACCACGCGTTGGTGCCTCAGGCGGGGTTGGTGAGGGCTGGACTGTGTCGGCTTGTGGGGTAGTGGCAACAGCCGTGGTTTCGGCAGGCATCGCAGTACTTGCCGGTGGGGAAGCTATGGGGGGTGAGCTAACGGGAGCGGTAGGGCGCATCGAAAGAAGCCACCAAACGCCAATGGCTCCTAAGATCACGACAACAAGTGCTGCTGGAATCCATAAGGGCAGTTTGCGTGTGCGTTCTTCGTGGAGGTGGATGCGCGGTGGGCGTGGCGGGGGCGACGTTTCCACCGGGCGATGCGCAGTGGCAGGTTTTACCGCTTCCGGAATGGGCTGAGGGGGTTCGGTTGCAGGCGGGGTCAGCGTGTCTTCCAGGTTTGAGGATACCGCTGTCGACTCGGGTTCTGGCGTTTGCAGGAGCGCCTCCGAAGGTGGGAAAACCTCTGGTGTAGTGACCTCGATGTCTTCGGCCAGCGCTGTTTCTTCAGGTACCTCGGGAGGAACAACCTCTGTTTTGCGGTAGGCTTGCTCTTCTGCTGGCTCAATGGTCACGGACTCCAGTCCAGCAAAACGATAGTTAACGGCTTGGGCTAAAGCTCCCGCAGGTTCAAAGCGTAGGCCTTGGGCGGTCTGGTAAAAACCCCCTAAACCTGGAATGACAACTTGGCCAGTTTGCTGCAATTGCTGTTGCCAGCGGGCAACAAGCTGGTAGAGAGCCGCTTCGGCTTCTTCCGGAGAGCAGGCCAAGCGCTGGGCCAAGGCGACAATCAGCGGTTCAGGCATAGGTTAAGGCATTTAGTGGGACGCTTCAGGTTCGGCTGACGTGGCTTCTGGGGTAAAACAGACCACGTCACGCGGCGGGTGTAGCACAAGGCGTCCGTCGGGTAACTGCTCGGTAGTACTGCCATGATGTTCGACGGAAAAAGTGCCTATTCCTGGCACATATACCGATTCCCCTCGCATCAGAGCTTCTTGTACCAGTTCGGCTAAGGCTTGCGCCACATCCTCTAAAGCAGGAGCGGCCATGTTGCAGCGGGGGTTTGTTTATGATTGCTTTAAAACTACAACAGAATCTATGAGAATCCAATGCTACCAGCGAATCCGCATGCCGGCACTAAGCAATACGTGGGGCTCTGGATAGCCTAACCAGCGACTGCGGTAAGTGCCAGGCGTCAGATTCTCCAAGGAACCTATGAAGCCGATAGCAGGAGTAAGCTGGTAGGTTGCTTGCAGGTCGATATCTAAGTACGGGGAAACACGCTGGGTTTGGCTTAGGTCAGCATAGCGCAGGCCTTCGTAGCTACCGGTGAGTTGGACCAAGCCCCGTTGTTTTGGCAAGGGATAAGCCAAAAGGAGTTGACCTCGCCAGGAAGGTTCGTACGGTACAGGGCGATCCACTTCTGGTAAACGCACCTGCTGGTACGTTAGACGCAAACTTCCCTGCAGGCTACCGGGCAGCGTCATTGCAATTTCGCCCTGGGCATAGTAGCGGCGTTGTTGGGCATACCCGAGCTGGGTAAGGTAACGGAGTTCTGTGCCCACCAGACGTCGGGACAGGACCGCATAGCGTTCAAACGGAGATGCTCTAAAACCACCGGCGGCGCGCAAACGTACAGCCCTGAAGAACACTTCACTACCGGCTTCGAGATCAACCGTGTGTAGTGCGGGTTGAGGTAGCACGCTGTCGTCAAGAATGGGCATTTCGCGCAGCAGTTCATCGAGCCGGTAGGGTATAAGGTGGGGTTGCTGGCGTACGTACAGGCGGCTACGTGGGGTGAGCGAGACGTCCACTGCTAAGACTGGCGAGACGTACGTAGCGCGCGTGCGGGTAGGGGTTGCCTCAAGGACCAATACACGGCCGCCTATGCTAAGCTGGAGTGTGCTTCCGAGAGGCAGCGCAAGCGAAGCCCCACCAGAGAGCGACCACACGTCCGACTCCAAAAAGCCAGAAGGATCTATGCCGGCCAGGTGTCCTTGAGCATCCAAATGAAGCGTGCCTGCAGTGAGCGGTAAAGCCAGCTGGCCTTGGGCGTCCAGTCGGCGCTCTAAGCGCCGATAGGTTTCGGCTGCTGGACTGAAGAATCCTTCTGGATAGGTGGTGCGGTAGCGGCTGCTACTCAAGCGCAGCTCCAGGCCGCCTTCTACATCGTCCTGCGCCGAAGGACCAAGCCATAGCTGGGCATATGCGCCTGTACCTTCGCGTTGGGGGGCATCGAACGGCAGTGTTTCTACTAGGCCGTAGAGGCGATAGGTGTGCGCAAAGCCACCTACTTCTAGACCCGCATGCACCGGGCCGCTATAGGCGAGCCCAGCTTGGACGTTGAGCAAGTCGTAGGGGGTTTCGATTTCGGGGCGGTCAGCAAAAGGTACAAAACCATTGCTGCCGGTGTAGCGCACCGCTCCGTAAGGCATTAGCCCGTTGGAAAAAGATTGCTCTAGGTATCCGTTAAAGCTGCGGGTTACGTAGCGCCCCAGTGCGCCTTCAAAAAGGCCCCGGGCAGGGCGACCGCTGCCTATGGTCGCAATGGCAGGCGGTACTGGGCGCTGGAGTGAAACAGGGCCTGCAAGCCGTGCCGCCTCAGAGTAGGGTTCAATATAAGGCTGTCGGTCTGGAGAGACTTGAGGTACCAGCGGTGGTGGATTAAACCCCACAAGTGGCTGGCGCTGCAGAGAGGGAAAGGAAATCTCTAGCGTGCCTCGAATCTCTATTTCGCGGGGTGCCAGATCGGGCAAGACGACCTGGGCGGTATCGGTCACTTGGGCCCAGGCTGAAAGTGTCAGCGATCCGCTTCCTAAGAGCAGATATCCCAAAACGACAAGAGGGCGCATAGCTTAAAGGGCAGCTTTTTCTTGGGCAGCTGTTTGGGCAAAGGAAGTATTAGGAAATTCGGCCAATACCAGATCGTAGAGCCGTGCGGCATCGCCGCGTCGACCCAAAGCCACAAATGCACGGGCCTGGGTCAAGTAGCCGCGTGCGAGCCACTCTGAATAGGCTGGAAAAAGCGTAGGCAGGCGGCTAAGTTCTTCGATAGCCTGCTGCGGGTTGCCGCGCCGTAGCAAAAGAGCGCCGAGCCGATAGAGCGCTTCGGCCCCGGTTTCGTCCTGAGCGCGGCTAGCCACGTTACGGTATAGCGTAGCGGCTTCCTCTAGCCGCCCTTCTGCTTCGGCCAGTCTTGCCAGTCCCAATTGCAGCAGGGGTGGCGCGTTGCCGGTTGGGGCCAAGGCCTGGGCTTGTTCCAAGCGCTGCCGGGCCTCGGCTAGGCGTCCCAGTTCAAGTAAGGCAAGGCTTTGACCGTAAAGCGCCTGCAGCTGCAGCCCAGAGCGGGCTGGCGCGAGTGCTTCTAGGCGACGGAAAGCTTGTAAAGCAGGTTCGTAGCGTTCCTGCTTTAAGTAAATATTTCCCAGCAATGCCAGGGCGTCGGGTACGCGGCGATGTTCGGCATAGGCACTGAGTAAGCGTTGCAGGTTGCGTTCCGCGGCAGCGTATTGTTCCTGTTCGCTTTGTAACGTAGCCAAGTAATACAGGGCTTCCCCCATCAGGTTAGGAGAATAGGTGCCTTGAACAAAGGCTTCCAAGCGCCGCAAGGCTTCCTGCGTACGGCCGCTGCGGTAGAGGGCTTCCGCTTGCCGGAAACGCAGCTCCTCCACTACAGGAGCATTCGGATAGGCTGTAGCAAAGGAGTCGATCAAGGCGGCTGCGCGGGCTTCGTTGCCAGTGGCCAGCAGGGCAAAGTGGATGCTCATGGCCGCGTCGCCTACAAACGGGCTTTGGGGATAACGTTCCAGCACCTGTTTGTAGGCATTCACTGCAGCCTCCATGCGACCGGCATTGAACAGCGCGTCGCCGATACCATACTGGGCTTTGGCAGCCAGCGGATCGTTAGGTGCTGATTCAATCAGCCGTCGATAAGCAGCGATGGCAGCATCATAGCGCTGGTTCAGAAAGTGAATATACCCAATTTGGTAGAGGGCTTCTTCCCGCCAGGGACTGTCGGGGTACTCCGTAAGCAATTGATTAAACGTACGCAAGGCTTCTTCAGCATTACCGGCATTATAGTAGGCTTGACCAATCTGATAAAGTGCGTAATCTTCGCCTTCGGATGCGGCCTGGCGGTAATAGCGAATTGCTTCGGGATAACGCTTGAGCGCATAGTAGCTGTCGGCCAAGCGCAGCAAGGCATCGAGTCGATAAGGGACAGGCTCATCGCCTCGGCGGTACACCTGCAGGAAGCGTTGGAAGGCTTGTGCGGCTGCTTCATAGCGTTCTTGTCGGAAATAAACCCAGCCTAGCGCGTAATGGGCGGCTTCCACATGTTGGCCGTTGGGAAAACTGCGCAGGTACTCGCGAAAGAGCGTCTCTGCCCGATCCAGACGTCCTAATTGGTAGAAGCTTTCGGCAGCCCAAAACAGAGCATCGCTAGCTTTTTCGCCTCGCGGGTCTTGCTGGTACAGGTTCCAGAATGCCTCGCTGGCTGCGGCGTATTGTCCTTGGCGGTAGCGCAGCCAAGCTTGTTGGAAGGCGATTTCGGCCCGTAGGCGCGGGGAAGCTGCCTGGAGCGCGACAGCCCGGTCAAAGCTGTTGAAGGCAGCGTCGAAGCGTCCCAGAGCAATTTCGGTGTAGCCGCGCATGCGCAACGCATCGCCAAGCAGGGCATGGTTAGGGTAGGTCCGGACAAACCGGTCGAAGGCTTGATGTGCCTCTTCCCAGCGCCGCATTTCATAGTGCAGCATGGCCTGTTCGTATTGGGCATAAGGCGCCAAGGGACTTGAGGGCCACTCGCGCACGAACGTTTCAAACAAAGCCAATGCCTGTGGGAGGTCTTGAGCACGTTTGCGGCTGACGGCTTCGTAGTAGGTAGCGCGCATGGCCAGCGAGTCGTGCCCGGATTCACGGACTTGCTGGAAGTGATCGGCAGCCCATTGGTAGACCCCCTGGTGATAGTAATTCCAGGCTAGGCCGTAGAGTGCGCGTCGGTAGTAGGGGCTATTTTGGCGTTCCAGCACGCGGCGGTAATAGACTATAGCGTTTTCGCTATTGCGCAGCTGGTTATAGGATTCTGCCAAAAGCAGCCATGCTTGTTCTAGGTCGTTGCCCTTGAGGTTAGGCAATTGGCGCTCGACTTCCGAGACGACGCGACGGTAGTCACCCAGTTCATAGTAGACTTGTGCCAAGGCCAAGCCGACGTGTTGGGCTTCAGGCGCGTCGGGATAGCGGGCGGCCAGCAGCTCAAACGTACGTGCTGCTTCAGCGTAGTTGCCCATTTCCACCTGCGTGTAGGCCATAGCCAGCAGCGCGCGTGGCGCCCACGGTGAGGTGCGGTAGGTATCGGCCAGGCGGCGGTAGTGTCCAACGGCTTCGCTGGGGCGTCCTAAGCGCTGAGCCGATTCCGCCATCCAGAACAAGGCGCGTGCGGCCAATGCTTCGGGCACGCCTGCGCGCAACGCTTGGCTAAAGGCCTGCCGTGCCTCTTCATAGGCACCGGTATCATAAAAATACTTCCCTAGCGCCAGCTGGGCTTCATAGGTAAGGGGATGATTAGGGTAGCGTGCTGCAAACAGGTTCAGCAAGGCAGCAGCTTCTTCGGTTTGGCCTAGGGCCAGGCGCGCTTCAGCTTCGTAGAAAAGAGCTTCAGCTGCTCGGCTATCGGTAGGGTAGGCCTGGCGATAGCGCGCAAACGCTAGGGCCGACTGGCCGTAAAAGCCGTCTTGATGCAGCATCAGCGCTTGTGAAAACGCCAGCTCAGCTGTCGACGGCTTTGGTTGCGCCCAAAGGGATGGGCTAAAAAATAGGACAAACAGTAAATACCATCGCCGCATGACGCCTTGGGTTGTAAGCGCTTGGGATCGCAAGAAAAAACGTCGCATGCCCATATCAAATTGTCTGTGCATAAGAAGCGGGGTGTTAATAAAGTTGTAATTGCACGCTGCTGGACGGAACGTTTGGGCACTTCATTAGAAAAATAAGCAGAAACTCTGGCCAGAAAGGTCAAGTCCGCGAATCGTTCCACGAAAAATACAGGAGGGTCTTATGGCACAGCAAGAACGTCCGGTTCAAGAACCCAAGACCAGCGGTGCTTCTGCTGCATCGGAACAGGAACGCTCGCCGCTGGAAGAGTTGGAGCAAGCGGCGACGTCGGGTGTAGCGGCAGCGCTGGAATGGGTGCGGACGCATCAGGTCGCTGCCGTGCTGGGCGCTTTCGCGCTAGGGGTGTTTTTAGGAGTGCTTTGGCGTCGCTAAACGTAATTTGATTGAAGGTGAGCTATGGCAAGGATGGAAAAACAACAGTCCGTGGCGCAGCCAGAAGAAAACGCCACGCGTACGCTGGTAGATGCCTATGAAAAAACACGTAAGGAACTTAATGAGGCGCTAGCTCGACTGCGGGAACAGCTTGCGCGGTTAGATGCAGAGGCTGCTGCGCAGCGCGCCCGCGACTGGATCGCACAGAACCCGGCCTTAGCTTTGCTCCTGGCTTTAGGAGCTGGCGTTGCAACAGGCAGGTTGATTGCACTGGCTGCAGCACCGTCTCCGCCGCCTTTAAGTGAACGGGCGCGGCGCAGTGCGGCTAAGCTGGCCAAAAAAGCCCAAAAGGAAGCACAGCGCTTGCGGCGTCAGCTTTCCAAACAAATGAGTACCTTGGGGGAAACTGTAGCTGAGCGGGCCCGTGCGCTTCAGGAAGAACTACCAGATCAGGCCGCTGCGCTTGCTGAGCGCGTGCGTGAGCAAGCCGAGGCGCTAAGCAAAGCTCTGGCCCAACAAGCCGCAACGACCACGGAAACGCTTGAGGCAGCTGCGCGCCATACCTCCAAGCGTGTCAAGCGTGCTTCACAACGTGGTTTGGCTACGGCCGAAGCGTTGTTGAGCGTAGCCGCAACGGCTGCTGCAGCTGCAACACTCAAGAAACTCAATGACTGGATGCGCCGAATTGGCTAATTTGTGCAAAAAATGGATTCGGCCTGTTTCTTGATCAGCAGTGCATCGTATCTTGCATCAGGTAGCCGGAGCCGCGTTCTCCGGCTACCCGTTTTTAACGTACGGGTCCCATTTTCTAACGTGCCCATATGCACCCCGAAGCCACGCGTGCACTTGAGCCCATCCCCGTCGCATCAGGGCAGTCTCGGGGTATAGTTCGCCTGGTCAATGCGGTCTTTTATGCCCACCATGGCATTACGCAAGAAGAGCATCGGATTGGTGGGCGTTATGAGGTAGATGTGGCCATGGAGCTTAATGTAGAAGCGGCTGCTCAAACAGACGACCTGTCCCAAACCGTTGATTATGAGGGCGTCTATCGATTGGTACATGCACTGGTAACGGGGAATAAGTTTTACCTCATTGAACGTTTGGCCTACCAGATTGCCCAGCATATTCTGGAGGCCTATCCAATAGTTGAAGCAATTGCGGTTACCGTACGTAAACCCAATCCCCCGGTTGGTGGAGCCTGTGACCAAGCGGAAGTGGTCTACATGTCCCGACGCTAAGCTATGGAACTGGATACGCAGCGTGCTTTGGATGTCGCGCAGACCGAGGAGATTTTGCGTGGTGTACTGATTCCACCGCGCCCTGCGCTATTGGTTGAAGTGCTGGAAGAGCAGAATCGACCAGAGCCGAACCTGGAGCGTATTGCCCGGCTTGTAAGTGAGGACGTTGCACTGGCAGCTAGCACGCTTAAGCTGGTAAACTCTCCGCTATTTGGTTTATCACGGCCTGTGGTGGATATCGGCCACGCTGTGCGTCTGTTAGGAATGCGGAATATCGTCAGCTTGGTTACCGCTTTGCTTTTGCATCAGGCTTTCCGCGGCTCCAAAGGGACGCTGATGGAGTGGTTCTGGCGCCGGGCTGAGTGGATGGCGCACGCCGCAACACTGGTAGCCCGTGCAAGCCGGGCCCTGGCTCAAGAAGAGGCCTATACGCTGGGGCTTTTCTGCGACTGTGGCATGCCGCTGCTTTTACGCCGCTTTCCGGAGTATGCGGGGGTCTACGAAGCAGCAGAGCGCGAAGCCGACGCGCGCCCATTAATTGAGGTGGAGCGTGAGCGCTTGCGTACGGACCACGCTGCTGCAGGTTTTTTGCTTGCCCGTGCTTGGAAACTGCCTGCCGAGTTCTGCCAAGCTATTTTGCGACATCATGATCCGATCGATTACTACCAGGCCGAGGCTGCTGACGTTACGGTTAAATACCTGGCCGTCTTGATGGCAGCCCAGCATCTGGTGCGCCAGATGCTGCACCAACCTCCTGCAGCTGAGTGGCTAGCTGTGGGCACTTCAGTGCAGCACTTTCTGGGGCTATCGGAAGAAGCACTGGTTTGGCTGCTACAAGAGCTCAAAAAGCTGCGCCCAGCCTAAGTTATGAAGCTGGGACCTGTTGCGTAAGGCAGTGCAGAGCACCTAAACCACGGATGATGGCGCGGCAATCGATAGGAATGACCGTTCGCCCTGGAAAGCAACGAGCCAGCACCGCTTCAGCCAAGGCATCTTGCCTGCAGCCATAGGCAGGCATTAGCACGAGCTGATTGGCAATATAAAAATTCGCATACGTGGCTGGGACGCGCTCGCCGGCAATCTCCAGCGGCTCTGGCATAGGTAGGGGGATTACCTGCAGCGGACGGCCATCCGGTAGACGTGCGGCTTTGAGCCGTTCGAGATTTTCCTGGAGGATATCGTAGTTCGGATCACGGGGGTCGGTTTCAACGGCGATCACCACCGCATCTTCGGCTACAAAACGGGCCAAGTCGTCTACGTGTCCATCGGTGTCATCCCCGACCAAGCCTTGGCCTAGCCACAACACCTGTGCAACGCCCAAAAAAGCCTTAAGGCGCGCTTCGATGGCTTCTCGAGAGTATTGAGGATTCCGGTTTGAATGCAATAGACACTGCTCGGTAGTCAGCAGCAGACCAGCCCCATTGGTGTCGATCGAGCCCCCCTCGAGGATCATTTCCCCGTCGAAGGCAGGTACGCCAAGTATCTGTGCCATGCGACGAGCCACCTGCGCGTCGCGTGCCCAAGGGTATTTACCTCCCCAACTGTTAAATCCCCAGACGGTAGCAGCCAGGCTACGCGTTTGAGTATGGGTGACAAAGATAGCACCATGGTCTCGAATCCAGGCGTCATCTGTGGGGATGTGGAAAAAGCGCACTGTTCCAGAAACGCCTGCTGCATCGAGCACCTGACGAACGTGCTGCTCGTGCGCAGCATCGTTGACATTGATGTAAACAGCTTCATGCTGGCTTAGTAAGCGTACCACTTGAGCCATTGTACGCTCAACGCACGCGAGCTCCTCGGGCCAGGTATCGCGGTTATGTGGCCACGATAGCCACGTGGCCTGGTGGGGAGCCCATTCGGCAGGCATATAAAATCCTTGGGCAGCAGGCGATGCGTTAGGGGGTGTCGTCCAGAAAACGTCGGCTAAGGTCTCCATAGGCATCGATACGGCGATCGCGGAAAAACGGCCAAATCGTGCGCACTTCGTCCAGGCGCCGTAAGTCCAGCGCTACCACCAAAACAGCCTCCTCATCGATGGGGGCGCGTGCCAGTACGGTACCGTCTGGTGCGGCTACAAAGCTTTGGCCCCAAAACCGAATGCCCCGTGAAGGGGCCCCAGGGGGAGCAGGCTCAAAGCCCGTTCGGTTGACGGCCACCACATAGCAGCCGTTGGTGATGGCATGTGCACGTTGCACCAGTTCCCAGGCTTCATGCTGCGCAGCCCCTTCGGTGGCTTCTTCTTCTGGAAGCCAGCCAATGGCTGTAGGGTAGAAAAGCACCTGGGCTCCCTGAAGGGCCGTTAGGCGTGCAGCTTCCGGAAACCATTGATCCCAGCAAATGAGCGTTCCAATGCGCACTCCAGCAGTGTCGAACGTTCGGAAGCCTAAATCGCCTGGCGTGAAGTAAAATTTTTCCTCAAAGAGCGGGTCGTGCGGAATGTGCATTTTGCGGTATTTGCCCAAGTATCCCCGCCTTGGATCAAGCACAGCAAGGGTGTTATGGTAGAGGCCATCGGTGCGCTTTTCAAATAGGCTTGCCAAGATGGTTACGTTAAGTGCCATGGCCAGCTGCGCCAAACGCTCGGTGGTTGGTCCGGGTACCGGCTCGGCGAGCTGAAAATAACCTGGGTCTTCGTGCTTGCAGAAATAGGGCGTGCGAAAAAGCTCGGGTAGGCAAACGATTTGCGCGCCTTGCTGGGCTGCCTCGCGAATGCCTTCGATAGCGCGCTGCAGGTTTTGCTCTGGATCTTCGCTGCAGCGCATTTGCACCAGACCAACTGTCAGGGTATCGGCCATGGTCGTAAAAAACCACCAGATAGCGCGCTGCACAATGCCTTAGAGAGTGCAGGGTTTCCTTATGCACGATTTTCACGAGAGCAGCAGATCAGCAAAATGTGTACGCAAAAGCCGGTAAAGGCGATGTAAAGGCAGCCCAACCACATTGTAATAGTCCCCTTCAATACGCCGAATAAAGACCGCACCGTAGTCGTCTTGAATGCCATAAGCACCTGCTTTGTCTAAAGGCGAGCCCGTAGCAATATAGGCTTCAATTTCTTCGTCGCTCAAAGGGGCAAAGCTTACACGGGTCGCTTCGCTGGCAGTAACTTCCCGTTTGCTGACAGGATGCAGCAGGGCCAGACCGGTATAAACGGTATGGGTGCGACCACTCAAGCGTCGGAGCATGGCACGGGCTTCTGCAGCGTCGGCAGGTTTGTTGAGCACCGTGCCATCAATGACCACGATCGTATCCGCTCCAAGCGTGAGGGCTTCAGGAAAGCGTGGAG
This sequence comes from Rhodothermus bifroesti, assembly GCF_017908595.1. Lineage (NCBI taxonomy): Bacteria > Pseudomonadati > Rhodothermota > Rhodothermia > Rhodothermales > Rhodothermaceae > Rhodothermus > Rhodothermus bifroesti. The sequence continues at coordinate 25,297 of NZ_JAGKTL010000004.1, read as the reverse complement.
CTACTAGGCGCGCTTTTGCTAAAGCCAGGTGTTCGACCAATTGGTCTGGCGGTTGGTAAAGGGTGGCCTGTTCATCTAGATCGCTAGGATGCACCTCAAAATCCAGCCCAAGCTGGGCCAGGAGCTTATGCCGGCGAGGCGAGCGCGAGGCCAAGATGAACGGTACGCGTAGTTTCATATGTCCGTGGCTTTATGGGTTAGGTATCCAATATGCTTGTGGCCTGATGTTTGACACAGCCTAAGCTGCAGGCTAATTTCCACGTTGCGGAGGGAGTTTCTAAAGGGTTGCTTACGCATGATAACATTAACCATTTGTAATCATAAGGGAGGAACGGGTAAGACGACCACAGCGATTCACGTAGCTGCTGCGCTAGGGCTAAGTGGCCACCGCGTGTTGGTGATCGATCTAGACCCGCAGGGGTTTCTTACCCGTGTTATGGGGATCCCTGAGCCGCCAGAAGAAGCTTCTGTGCTGGCGTTATTTAACCCATCGCTTTCGCTCCAAGAGGTGCAGCGCCATCGCGTAGGGGGGTTTGACTTGCTGCCTTCCTCGACAGGGTTGACACGGGTGATGCGGCAGCTTAACCGTCCTACCGATGTGTTTTGGGCTAAAGAGGCGTTGGCCAAAGGGGGGGTAGACTACGATGTGGTCATTTTTGATACCGCAGCAGCGGTTACGGTTTACAGCCTCAACGCACTGGTGGCTAGCCAGCATGTGCTTGTTCCGGTAACTCCAGAGTATCAGCCCGTGTTGGGTGCAGAGCAAACGGCACAAACCGTCCATCTGGTACGGGAAAAGCTGAATCCTACCTTGCATCCCCCCTTGTTTCTCTTTACCCAAGTGGACGCGCGCAAGCGCACCCATCAGCTTTATCGTCGCTATCTGAGTCGACGCTACGGAGATCGGGTCTTAGAGACGGTCATTCGTACGAGCGCATCGCTGGCCCAATCATTCGAGGATGGCTCAACCGTCTTTACGCAAGACCCCTACTCCCGTGGTGCTCGAGACTATGCGAATGCAACCGACGAGCTGCTGCGCCGCATGCTACAAGACCGAGCAGCTGCAGTAGCTGTGTGAAAATTGGGTTCGCGCAATAAAGAAAACAGAGAGCCGGGGGGAAAGCTCTCTGTTTTCTTTATGCAGCAGAACGCTTCCTTTTAGGGGAGGCGCGTTAGTTTTTGCAGCGCGACCTGTCCGGAAGCTTCTAGCTGTACCACATACAGACCGGCTGGCAAGGCACTTGTAGACCAGGTGACTTCGTGCATGCCGGCTGTGTGAAAGCCTTCGTGCAGTACGGCAACCTGACGTCCGAGTAGGTCATACACCCGCAGGTGCACTTCAGAAGGCCGCGTCAGCATGAAGCGTACCGTTACGGCTTCACGCGCTGGATTCGGGTAAACGGGCCAGAGGGTAAACGAACCCATTGGCTCGGAAGGTGTGATGGCTGTCGGTACATCATAGTTGGTGTTTTGGGGGTCATAATTCGCCCACGGTAGGTCCCAGCGTTCGTTGGGCGCAAAAGCCCCGATGTAGTCAACCTGTTGGAAAAACGGGTCTTGTAGTTTAGTCCAGCTAAAGCTAGCTCCTGTAGCTGCTGGCGCGTTGGTGTTGGGGCGAGGATCGAAATCGCGTGGTTGCGCAGGGTAGGGATTGACGAGACCAACGTCCGCTGTATTGGCAAAGATCTGGTTGCCCCATCCGCTGGTTTGAAACCATGTCAATCCGTCGAAGCCTGCAGGTGGATTTTGTGTTTTGACTTGGGGGTTGTTGCGAATGCCGGCCAGGATCATGTTGCGCAGCTCGAGCTCCCCATCACGTGCGGCTGTGGTGGTTGTGGTACCATCGAGCAAGATGCCGTCGGGCCAGCCCATCACAATACTGTTGTAAGCCGAAAGCAGCGAGGCGCGTCGGATGTGCATGCCGCGCCGGAAGTTCGGGTTGATGGACGTCTGGGCAGTAGCAGCTGGACCGATAAGGGTCACGTTCGAGAACACGGGTGCAGTGCGCGGTTGATTGGTGGTTCCTGTGCCGTCGTTGTCGGACTCAAAGCCGTTCGATCCGCCAATATCTGCGATGTTCGGATCCCGCACAGCGAGCGCAAACTGCACGCGGCCCTGATAGCCAAAATCTGTGTCGAAATCGTCGTCTACGTTATGATAGCTGATTAGATAGCGGGCGTTAACCGTGCCGCCGAAAAACTCAAAGGCATCGTCTCCAACGTAGCTTACCTGTACATATTCGATGGTTGTACCCCGACCTACACCACCCAGGGTGAGCCCGTTGATCTCATTATCGGGCAAGAAAGCAATGCCGCCAAACTCGATGCGTACGTAGCGCAGCACGCCGGAATTGTCCTCAGGATCGGGGTTTGCGCCGCCGCCGTAGACCGTGCCTGTGCCGCCTTCGATCTCGGCGGTGCCGCCTGGAACGTTGATGGGTGCCCGGCCTGCAATGATAATGCCACCCCAGTCACCTGGACCGCGCTGGCCAGGAGGTTGCTGGCTGGTAAAGACAATCGGCCGCTGCGGCGTCCCTTCGGCGATGATTTTGGCTCCCCGATTGATGATGAGCGTTCCTTTAGTTTCTTTTTCACCGTAGATCACAGTCCCAGGCTCAATCGTCAATGTTGCTGGTGGATCCACGTTGACAAAGCCGCGCAGCAGATACCGTTTATTGGCCTGGAGCGTCAGGTTACGGGTGATGCGTCCTTCTAACACGCTGTCGACGCGAGCCAGCTGCGCCCATGCTGGGGCGCTTTCAAACGCGACAAATACAGCGCTTAAAAGTAGTACAAAACGTCGCATTGCAGTTTGAGGTTGATTTTTTAGGGTCGAAACAGACTACGATGTCTGTGTAAATCCTGGATAAAGGAGACGTTAACGCTGTGTTATGAGGTCACCAGCGGCCCGTAAAACCTAGCGACCATACGGTTGCGCGGCTATTTTCTCGGGCCAATTTGCCGCCTTGCATGAAGCGTTGCGGTTGCGCCAGCAGGTCGCGACCGCTTAGGCGAACGCCCAGAAAGCGGGTGAGCTGATAGGTAAGGGAGAGGTCTACAATATCGCGGGGCACTTCGATGACGTCTTCCTCGTAGGCGGTAGCCACTTCGACGATGCGACTGCCAATGCGGTTATAGAGTAAACTTAGGCTTAAAGGGCCACTTTCATAGAGTAGACCGGTATTGAGGATATAGGGTGATTGCCCCTGCAGCGGTCGGTTTTCGCGCGCGATGGTTGTTTCCGTTCCAGGTACAAAGACGCGAGAGTGAATCCAGGCGTAATTCAGCTGGAGCCGCAGCGGGTTTGCCCAGGAGCCCAAAAGGCGCTCCAAGCCCAAGCGCACTTCGAACTCAAAGCCACTGTTTACTGCCCGATCAGCGTTGGCAAACGTGCGCTCCGACCCCAAAGCACTGCCCGAGACGATAACCTGCTCAATTGGGTTGCGCAAGTGCTTGTAGAACAGTCCTAAGGCAATCAGCTCACCGATGCCTGGATAGTATTCCCAACGTAGGTCCCAGTTGTGCACTGAGGCGCGACGCAATGCAGCGTCGCCGCGTACTGAAGTTTGCGTCTGAAAGTCGAAGTACGTGAAAGGCGCCAACTCACGGAGTTCTGGCCGGTTGACTGTACGGCTCCAGGCCAGACGCAGGTTTGTGTGCTCGCCTGGGCTATAGGTCAGGTTAAGGCCAGGTAACAAGTCCAGCTTTTGCTGTTGGATCAAGACATCCATCTGATCCGAAAAGTCACGGGTTTTTACCCAGAGGTCAGCATCTTCCAAACGCAAGCCGCCGACCATGCGCAGCGTGTGGCCCGGTGCTAGCTGAAGGGGCCAGTCGAACATAACATAGCCATGGATGAGCTCCGATCCAGCCCGATAGCGATTGGTACCGTTGCGGTATTCGTCGAGGGCCAAACCGTTTCGGCGAAAGTTTTCCGGATGGAATAGCGAGTCGGGCGGTAGGTAGAGTAAGCGGAAGTCTGTAAAGCCGTTGCCTGGTGCATTAATGACCGCGCCAATAAGGCGCGCCCAGAAATTGCGATCACGGTCTTCCCACCCTCCTCCAGCGCTGAGTCGCAAGTCCCCAATGGGCTTACGCAGGTCCAGGCCAAAGCCCCGGGTGGTTTCGTCCATTTCCGAATAGAAGCGGCCACCGTTTTTGAGATTGGCCTGAAAGCCCAGCACGGCCGCAAAAGGACCATCGGAGCCCAATTCTCGGGCGTAGAGGTAGCGGCGGTAGTCAGGTTCGTTGCGATTAGAACGGCTGTAGCGTGCGCTCCAGCCCAGCTCCAGCCGTCCAAGGGACGCGAAAAAGTGGGCGCCGTCCAGCTGTCCTGTGTAGAGCCCGCGACTGGTAAAACGCAAAGCGGTTTGGTGCTGCTCGGTCCCTGCATCGGTGTACTGCACGCCATAAAGTCGAATGACTTCGTCTTCGGCTGAGCGGGTATACGTGTTGCGCCAGCTCAACCGGTGCGCGTTGCCCAGGCGCAGACTTACGTTCAATAACCCACCCCAAAGGGTAGAGAAAGCATGGCGTTGGCCACGGTAATCGAAGCGCAAATCTCCCGAGGCTTCATATTCACGACGCACAAGATCTTCGACCGTATAGCCGTTGCGATAGGAGGCGGCGGCCACAAATCCAAAGGCACGGCCTAGAAGGCGTGCTCCGTCGCCGATCGAAAAGCCGAGGTTGAAATTGGCTGGGGCTCGGCTTGGCTTGGGCGTCCAGATGTTAGGCAAAGTTTGGGCAACTTGGTGGCGTTCGCTTAGGGGTAAGGCGGCCAGGTTTTCTGGGAAATGCTTGGGCAGGCGCCGCCGCCCGTCGTCGATTCCCCAGAAACGACTTCCCGGATAGGTCCAAAACGTGCGTCCTGTGGCAGCTGCGTTCCAAGCACCTGAACTGCTTAGCCGCACAAGAAGGTCGGTAGGGAAGTCTACCGTTTCTAGGCGCACCACGCCACCGGCAAAATCGCCGGGCTGATCGGGGGTAAAGGCCTTTTGGATGACCGTATTATCTAGCAGCTCTGCTGGAATCAGGTCAAAAGCAAAGCTGCGGCGGTCGGGTTCGGTCCCCGCTAAAGGAGCACCGTTGAGAAGGGCCACCGAATAGCGTTCGGGGGTTCCACGCACGTAGAGGTAGCGGCCCCCGAGCACTGAAACCCCTGTAATTCGGCGTAGTGCGTCGGCCGAGGTAGGATCTGGGGCGCGACGCATTTGTTCAGCTGCCATGCCGTCGCTAATGGCAGGCGCCTTGCGTTGCATGGTGAGTAGGGCAGCCTCGGTATTGCGAATGGCCTGTGCTTCTACCACCACTTCGCCCATTTGCAGCGAAGCTTCCAAAAGAGCTACCGAGAGCGCTATGCGCTGCCCGGCTTCTGGGCGCACGTTGACGACACGGTAGGGCTGGTAGCCGAGGTACTGAAAAACAAGGGTATACGTCCCAGCAGGTAGGGGTAGCGCAAAGCGTCCCTCCAGGTCGGTCGTGGTGCCCATCGAAGTTCCTTCGACAACGACGTGAACCCCAATAAGGGGCTCACCACTACGGGCATCCACCACACGTCCTTCGACGATACCGTTATGCTGCGCCCAGGCAGGCCAGACACTTCCAAGTCCAATGAGGGCAAACAGTACCTGTAGCCGAAGCTTCATAGAAATGACACAATAAAAGTTATGTAGGATCGCTAAAAAGATCCCTTGGAGAGATTAGCTCATGATGATCGAACTGTTAAGCTATCGTTACTTGCCGTTTTCTCACGGCTTCATGAGAGCGGTTCCGTTTTGATTTTGACCAGTCGTTTTTGAAGGTTATTTTTTGTAAAATCTGTAAACCGTTGCCGTTGTACCACCAGGACCGAGAAACCCCCTGATCATCAACCGTTGGTGTGCTATGGGTATTTCAGAAACGCTCAATGCGACTGCTGCTTATTCGGGACTAGGGTTGGTTTTTGCGCCTTCGGAAGCGTTTCGTCGGCGTGCCCATATTCGCTCTATGGAGCAATACCGGGCGCTGTATGAGCGCTCCATTCAAGATCCTGAAGGCTTTTGGCGAGAACAGGCCCAGCGTATCACATGGTTTGCGCCTTTCCATACCGTGAAAAACACTTCCTTTGACCCAGCCAACCTCTACATTCGCTGGTTTGAGGGGGGCAAGCTGAATGCAGCTTATAACTGCATTGACCGTCATCTAGCAACGCGGGCTGAGCAGGTAGCTTTCTATTGGGAGCCAGACGATCCCAATGAGCCAGGCAAAGCCATCACCTATCGGCAGCTCTATGAGGAGGTGTGTCGCCTAGCCAATGTGCTCAAAAAGCATGGGGTAAAGAAAGGTGACCGGGTGACCATCTACCTACCGATGATACCGGAAGCTGTCTATGCCATGCTGGCCTGCGCGCGCATTGGGGCTATTCATTCAGTCGTTTTTGGTGGGTTTTCGCCGGACTCACTGGCCGATCGCATACTTGACGGGGAGTCGGCATACCTGATTACAGCCGACGAAGGCCTGCGTGCTGGGCGCCGCGTACCGCTCAAGCAAAACGCCGACAAGGCGCTTGCGCGTTGCCCAGAGGTTAAGACCGTACTTGTGGTACGCCGTACTGGGGGCGACATCCCTTGGGTAGAGGGGCGCGACCACTGGTACCACGAAGAAATGCAAACCGTTTCGGCAGAATGCCCTCCTGAGGTGATGGATGCCGAAGACCCGCTTTTTTTCCTGTACACCTCAGGCTCTACAGGGAAGCCCAAAGGCGTGGTGCACACAACCGGGGGGTACCTGGTCTTTACTTCGCTCACACACCAGCTCATTTTCGACTATCACGATGGGGATGTGTACTGGTGTGCAGCCGATATTGGCTGGGTGACCGGTCACAGCTACATTGTTTATGGTCCACTGGCGAACGGTGTTACCGAGGTGCTCTTTGAAGGCACACCGAACTATCCCGACCCTTCACGCATTTGGCAGGTAGTCGACAAGTACCAAGTGAATACGCTGTACACCTCGCCTACGGCAATTCGGTCCCTGATGCGAGAAGGAGATGAATGGGTGAAAAAAACCAGTCGCAAGTCGCTGCGCCTTTTAGGCACTGTGGGTGAGCCGATCAACCCCGAAGCGTGGTTATGGTATTATCGGGTAGTTGGTGAGGAGCGGTGTCCGATTGTAGACACTTGGTGGCAGACCGAGACCGGTGGCATTATGATTTCGCCGCTACCAGGAGCTACGCCGCTTAAGCCCGGATCGGCTACGCTGCCGTTTTTTGGGGTGCGTCCGGCCATTGTGGACCACGACGGAAACATTCTAGAAGGGCCGGCCGACGGTATGCTGGTTCTTTTAGATTCTTGGCCAGGGCAGATGCGTACGGTCTACCGTGCGCATGATCGTTTTGTTGAGACCTATTTTACGCGTTTCCCAGGGATGTACTTTACGGGTGATGGGGCGCGACGCGACGAAGATGGGTATTACTGGATTGTGGGACGGGTGGACGATGTGATCAACGTGTCGGGACACCGTTTAGGTACCGCCGAAGTCGAAAGCGCATTGGTATTGCACGAGGCAGTAGCAGAGGCGGCCGTCGTAGGCTATCCACATGAGGTCAAAGGGCAAGGGATTTATGCGTTTGTGACGCTCAAGGCGGGGTATGAACCCACCGACGTCTTGCGCAACGCGCTGATTCAGCACGTGCGTAATGTGCTTGGGCCAATTTTTACGATCGACCTCTTGCAGTTTACACCGGCATTACCGAAGACGCGATCGGGCAAGATCATGCGGCGCATTTTGCGGAAGATAGCGGCCAACGAATATCAAGACCTGGGCGATGTATCTACGCTGGCCGATCCGTCGGTTGTTGAGGAGTTGGTGCACAATCGACTGAATCGCTAAGTCCGTCATTAACGGAGAGGCCGCAGTGTAGTCTGTTGTATGGGCGTCAGCGTCGGGTCCAGCGGGAGTATTTGGGGCTCGGGGTTAGGCATGCGGTAGCGTCCTAAGAAGCGGTCGGGCTGTGGCCACCAGCGGCGCACGTAAAAGCGTTGGCTGTGGGGGAAGTAGGTCCATCCCTCCCAATGGGCTGGTGCGGGTCGGTCACTTAACAGCGCTGAGGGGTTCCAGCGCAGTGTTGAAGGATGACCTTCGCCGGGGAGGAGTACGGGCGCATAGCGATTGGCGGCAGGTAGATTAGCCTGGTAGGCCCATACCGGAAAGGTTAGGCGTAACGGTTGAGCATGCTCCCAGCGCCAGCGGTTGGGGTCAGTGCCTAGGCTTTTCCGCAGGGTCGAGACGGCATCTTGCAAGGCGACATGCAGCGCTTGTCGAAGCTGAACGCGAAGGCTACTATCGGGAAGGCTGAGGGGGGGGAGGGAGTCGTATCGGCTTTGGTAGTGCGCTAGCCATGCATCGAAGAGGGTAGCCCCAATGCTCGCACGATGGTAGGTAGCGTCCCAATTACGCAGGAAAGTATACGCCTCTTGCAGTAAGGTATCGGTTGTGTGCAGCGAGTCGATCAGGGTGAGCAGCAGGGACAGCTGTTCAGCTGCCCAAAGGCTGTGGTGGTCTTCAGAGGGGGGGTTAGGGCTTAGCGGTAGCTCACGGAGTCGTCTGGCTAAGTAACGATGCCATGGGGTTTGACCAACCAAGAGGCCACCAGGGATAGGCTCTATCACGGGTGGTGTGCCGAGCACTACGGGCTGTCCGGTAGCGTCTATGCGCAGGCCACTACCGTCGAACAGCTGAAAGGTGACCTCACTGTCGGCCAGCAAGGCCAGCCAGGCCGGTAGATCGCTCACGGGCTGTAGTCCCGGCCACCAAAGTACACGCACGGTATCTGGCGCCAGTTCACGAAGGACCAAGTACGCATCGGCCTGTTCCATGCGCAGGAGGTGTTCGTCGCCCGAAGGGAGCCTTAGGCGTTCGTATACCGGCTGGAGCGGTAGGGATGCACGAGGGTGCTGCTCGGTGCGTGCCCGATGGGAGGTTAGAAATACACACCACGCTTGGTGCTCCGTTTGCCCCGCTGGAAAAAGCAACGTGCCTGGAACGGTTACAAGCCAGCGTCTGGAGCCCTCGTAGCTTAAAATCACTTCTTGAAAAAACGGTAATGCCAGGTTCCCGTAGACGTGGCGCTGAAAAAAAACAGGCCCTTGATCCGAACTTGTGTGCACCCAGGCTACACTGTGTTGCGATCCATACAGGTGCAGCCAGGCACGCAAAGGCGCCAGCAAAGGGAGCGCTGCGTCGATGGAGTCAGGTAAGGCCAGCAAAGCCAGTAACCGCTCGAGGGCTAGGCTATGCCAGGGTTGCCAAGGCTCAACGGAAAGGTTAAGCAGGACGAGTTCATCACGCAAACGGACGTCCTGTTCTTGTAAAGCAGCATTAAGCCCGGTGCTGTAGGCTTCTAAAACCCGACGGGTAGCTTGCGGCAGTTGCTCAAAAGCTTGTTGTGAAGTTGCAGGCAGTTGTAGCATGCGGATCAGGCTGTCAAAAGGCAAGACAAAGGATCCAAACCATTCGGCTTGTCTGCCCAGCGCGGCTTGGCGCCAAAGCAGCAGTGGCCAAGCATGCCAGCGACCATGCGCATAACCCAAAGCCTGCCAAGCATCGGATGCACTTTGAGCACTCAGGTGAAGCACGTGTCCAGGTAATTCGCTGAGCATAACCGGCGCAGCTAACCCGCGTAGGAATACCGTGGGTTTGGGAGTTATCGCTCCTCGAAGTACATAACGTAAGCCGAGGGCTATAAAGGACAACCCTAAGCCCAACAATAGCAAAACCTGTAACAGGCGTCGCATGCCACAAGCGCACTAAGCTCAAAATCCCAAGTTACAGCATGGACGCCAGCTGCGCCAGCAAACCTGGTCATGTTCGTCAGCAGTATAAACCGGTACGAATGCGTATCTTTGACGTTTGGTAGCTATAGAAACGTTTTGCGAATTTTGTGCGCTAAGAGAGTGTTTTGGTGTAAATCTAAAAAGCGCTGGGGGATATGATAGAAGTGGACATGGCTTTAAGTGATGTCGAGCAATGTGCTGGGATTGACTCTGCCGATAAAAATCGGTAATATGGTAACTGTTGCTGACCCTGCATTAGAGACAGGGAAGCGGTATGCAAGTATGATTAGGATGTACATGACAGAACAAGGAGGAAATCGTCCATGGAACTGCTGCTGATGCTGCCCCAGGCTGCTGCGGGAAACGAAGGGTTCATCAACGTGCTGGTGCAACGTTTCAATGAGGGGGGAGAGTTCATGTGGCCGATCCTGGTTTCGCTGATCATTGGATTGGCCATTGCTTTTGAGCGCATTATTACGCTGAACTTGGCAGACATCAACACGCGCAAGTTTATTGTAAACGTTAAAAAGGCGCTTGAAGAGGGAGGGATTCAGGCAGCCGAGGAGGTGTGTGCTAAGACACGTGGCCCCGTAGCGTCGGTCTTTCAGGCTGGGCTGTTGCGTGCCGATGAAGGTATTGAGGCAGTGGAGAAAGCGATTGTCTCGTATGGTTCGATTGAAATGAGCTTTTTGGAGCGTGGACTGGTGTGGCTGTCGCTCTTTATCTCGCTGGCACCTATGTTTGGCTTCCTGGGTACTGTAGTCGGTATGGTGCAGGCGTTTGATGCAATCGAACGTGCAGGAGACATTTCGCCCAGCTTGGTTGCCGGTGGTATTAAGGTAGCATTGTTAACTACAGTCTTTGGTCTAATCGCGGCCATTACGTTGCAGTTTTTCTATAACTATTCGGTTTCCAAGATCGACCGGATTGTGGTCGACATGGAAGAGGCCTCTATTGAGCTGATCGATTCGTTGGTGTTGATGCAAAGCGGTCAGCCGCTGACGACACGTGAGAAGAAAGCAGAGCCACAGCAGTGAAGAATATTGGGATACCCCTATGGATACGCTTGTTGCTTTATCGATTTGGGTTGCGTTGATCTTGCTGGCTCTAGCCTTGGTAGGGCAGGCCATTTTTGGGCTACGTAACTTAACGTATGGCAAGATCAGCCCGATTTCGATGTTAATTGTGGTACTGCCCGTTTTGCTGATGCTGATTTTGGGGTTCAGCGTGGCTAGTTGGGCCCAAGCAGGGGTCATCACGCTAATGATCATGTTTGGGCTGGCAGTGCTTGCCTTGTTGTTTTCGGGTGTTCGCAACCTGTTGAGCTTTTGAGGTTGGGCTATGGCTGGATTGCTGAAAAAGAAAAAGCGCGTGGAGGCAGAGATCCCAACGGCTTCGATGGCCGATATTGCCTTCCTGCTGATGATTTTTTTCCTAGTGGCAACGACAATTGATGCGGATGCAGGGATCGGAATGACGCTGCCACCCAAGCTGGAAGAAAATCAGGAGCCGCCCCCTGTGCGAGAGCGGAACATGTTGAAGATTTTGGTGAATGCGCAGGGACAGGTCCTGATTGAAGACAAGCTGGCTTCGGTGCCTCAAATTCGTGAGGAAGTAAAAAAGCACCTGACAAACAACGGGGTCGATCCGAACTACGCCGAGAGCCCTCAGAAAGCAGTGGTCTCTATTAAGACAGACTGTGAGACGGCGTATAACACCTACATTCAGGTACTCGATGAAGTTTGGATGGGATACTTTGAGCTTTGGGACGCTGAGGCACGCAAGCTGGGTTATCCAAACTACAATGCCTACCGTGTAACGCTGGGGGCCGATGAAAAAAATCAGGTGCGTGAAATGATCCCCGCGCAAATTTCAGTAGCTGAACCGGACTGCGGCTAAGAAATTATGGCTTCACAGCATTTTAAGAAAAAGACAGGCGACACCAAGCCTGCAATTCCTACGGCTTCACTCCCGGACATTATCTTTTTGTTGCTGATCTTTTTCATGGTCAGCACCGTGCTTCGGGAGACTACGGTTATGGTGCGAACGATACTTCCACACGCTGAAGCACTCACCAAAATAGATCAAAAACGCCTGCTTTCCTATATCTATATCGGCCCAAGAAAACTGCCGGATGGGCGTCTAGGGGAGCAGCGGGTGCAGATCGACGATGCGTTGATTGATGATCTAACGCTCATCCGTACGGTTATGTATAACAAGCTAGTTGAACAACCCAAGTTGATTGTATCGCTGCGCATCGACCAGGATGCCAAAATGAAGTTGGTTTATGATGTGCAGCAAGAACTGCGCGAAGCAGGTACGCTTCGCATTAACTACTCCGCACGCCCTGAAAGCCCAACTGCACTGTAGTTAGGGATGCGGCCTGTTTAGGTAAAAGCCCTGCATTGGCGGGGCTTTTTTGTCGGGTAGGATATCGCTATGATTCAACGCGTGCAATCTTTGTATTTACTCCTGGCAGCTGCTGCGCTGGGATTGCTGGTGCTAGCGCCGGTTCCTGGGCAACTGCTGGCCCTGGCCGGCCCAGGCTGGCTCGTGCTGCTGGTGCGTGCCTTGGGTGCTGTACTTGCGCTTGGAACGGTAGGGTTGATTTTCCTATACCGTCAGCTTTCGCGCCAGCGCAAACTGGTGGTACTGGCCCAACTTGGCGTTCTGCTGCTGAGCGCGCTGTACTTGGGTGGGTTATACGTTGGGGGGGCTTTAGGCGTGCGGACGACCGAAGGCATACTTTGGGAACGGTTGTTTTGGTTAGCACTGCCGCTCATCGCTTACCTGTTTTTGAGGCTGGCCCGACGCGGCATTGAGCATGACCTAGCGTTGCTGCAGTCGATGCACCGGCTGCGGTAAAGCAGAGCTGTCCTACCTATGGATCGGGCCGCAGTCCCTTTTCGCGTCTATCCTATCCTGGCGCTGGGATTGCTCAGTTTTGCGATTAGTCCCATCCTGGTGCGCCTGGTAGGGGATGAAGCACCTGGTTTGGCTATTGCCGTTTGGCGTACAGGCATTGCCGTTGGCCTCCTTGCCCCAGCTGCCCTGCGTCCTATAGCGCGCCTTCGCTATGGTCTCCGTGAGCTGATGCTGATCTTGCTGGCCGGCGTTTTCTTAGGGCTGCATTTTGTGGTCTGGATTCTCTCGCTTTTTTACACTTCGGTGGCTAGTGCCTCGGTGCTGGTATGTTTAAGTCCAGTGTTTTTGGCAGCTTTGGGGTTTGCGTTACTTAAAGAGCGGCTTTCGATGCCTGTTGTGCTTGCAATCGGTATGGCCGTGCTGGGTGCGATGCTAATGAGCTGGGGGGATCATGTGCAGGCTTTTGCTGGCCGCAAGCCGCTTTTAGGGAATATGCTGGCATTAAGTGGCGCGCTCTTGGTGAGCCTGTATCTTTTGATTGGCCGCGTAGTGCGACAGCAGACCGCTTGGCTGCCGTACGTCTTCTTACTTTACTTAGCGGCCGCTTTGACTGCACTTATACTGGCCTTGTTGCTAAAAACACCGCTAACCGGCTACAGTTTGCGCTTTTACGGACTTTGTGCACTTATGGCCCTAGGGCCCCAGATTTTAGGTCATGGTGCGTTTAACTACAGTGTTAAGTACTTGCCAGCAGCCTGGCTGGGATTGCTGTCGCTGCTAGAGCCTGTAGGAGCCTCGATTTTGGCTTATGTACTTTTTCATGAAATGCCATCACCGTTTTCTCTTTTGGGGATGCTGTTGGTGCTAGGGGCCGTAGGCTTTGCCGTACGTTACGAGCACCTGCAACTGCGGCGGCAGCTCAGTGCGCCGACGTAAGCCAGCGTCGTGCAGGAAGGTCCTGAAAGCGCCGTCGGCGTAGCACAAAGTAGTCCCAAGCAATGCTGCCTCGATAGGAGGGTAACACCACCAGCTCGTTATCCTTTGGGCGCATTTGCCGGTAATGCCGGCTAAGGCGATGGGCATCGTGATAGGCTTTGATAACCGCCAAGGCATCTTTCCAGCGCCTTAGAAAAAGAAAGCGCAAAAAGGCTATCCCATCGAGCAAGATGCGCAGCGGGAACGTTCGGTGCCATTCGGCCGGCGGCAGGTTTTTATACAGCAAAAGTAGACTGTTGCGGAAGTTGAAGTACGTCTTGCGGGCATCGTGAGGGGGGAGAGAACTTCCGCCCAGATGGTAGACAACGCTTTGGGGTACGAGCTCAATACGATACCCTGCACGTTGCAATCGCCAGCACAGGTCGATCTCTTCCATGTGGAGTACAAACTGCTCGTCCAGCAATCCGACCTGCTCGAGCGCGCTGCGGCGAAGCATGATGGCAGCTCCTGTGGCCCAGAAGATAGGTCCAGGATTGTCGTATTGCCCTTCGTCGGGCTCTACAGTATCGAAAATGCGCCCGCGCGCGAACGGATATCCAAAACGGTCTAAAAAACCTCCTGCTGCCCCGGCGTACTCAAAGTGGGTTCGGCGATGATACTGGCGGAGCTTGGGTTGCACGGCGCCAAGCTGCGGATCGGCCTCCATGCGATGCACTAAGGGCCAAAGCCAGTTTGGGGGGACTTCAACGTCGTTATTGAGGAGCACAATGTAGTCCCCTCGCGCATGGGGGATAGCCGCATTGTTTCCACGGCAGAAGGCCCAATTTTCAGGATGGCGAATAATGCGTACAGTTGGAAACCGGGTAGCTACCCATTCAGCAGATCCATCGGTAGAGCCGTTGTCCGCTAAAATGATCTCGAGGTGAGGATAATCGGTCGCTACAACCGAAGGCAGGCATTGCTCGAGTAAATGCCGGGCATTCCAAGACACGATGATTACCGAAACCCAAGGCGTAGAGGTCACCATGGTGGGCGGTTTGCTGCGATGGTCTGCCGTTAAACCTTAAGGTATGGCTACAGGTTGTGCCTCAGGCAGGATCTTTTTTGCTTGCCGAGCGTGAGCCGCGCGGCGTTTGCAGCAGGGATGCTTACAGTGTTGCATACTCCTACGCTCGTTCAAATTTGTCTGCCGCATCTTCGGCATAATGCACAGTTGTTGCAGCAGCGGCTAGGTCCGGCCACGCTAATGGCTGTCGTGAAGGCCGATGCGTATGGACATGGGCTGGTGCCGGTGGCTCGTACACTTCAGGACGTTGGTGTTCGTCATTTTGCCGTAGCGCGGGTTGCGGAAGCCCTTGCCTTGCGTGAAGCGGGTGTGGAGGCCCCGATTCTGGTTTTGGGCGTAGCGTTTCCAGAAGACCTTCCCGTATGTGCTGCTCAGCAGTTCGACGTGACGGTCGCGTCGCCGGCCGTTGCCGAGGCTGTCTGCACAGCGGCGCCACGCTTAGGCTTGCTACGCGTGCATGTGAAAGTCGATACCGGTATGGGACGGCTTGGCCTATGGCCCAGCGAAGTGCCCTCTATAGTACGCCAGCTAGCACAGACCCCCGCCGTCCACCTGGTCGGACTCTGGACGCACCTAGCTACGGCCGACGATCCGCAAGACACCTTCTTGTATCAGCAGCTTGAACGCTTTGAGCAGCTTTGCCGCCAGTTTGGTGACGACTTTGAGGCAATCCACATCGCCAATAGCAGTGCGCTGCTTCGGTTGCCAGAAACCTACTGGCACAGTCCGCGGCAACAGGCACGGGTGGGCGCAGCGCTTTACGGCTACACGTCCCATCCCCAACTGTTGCGTCATGTTGGACTCCGACCTGTCATGCGCATGGTTTCGCGTGTGGTGCAGGTGCGGACGGTACCACCCGGAACCACGATTTCGTACGGCCGCACCTGGGCAGCCCCCGACTGGCGCCGCATTGCTGTTGTTGGCGCGGGTTATGGTGATGGCGTGCCCCGCCGCTTGTCCAACCGCGGCCGGGTAGGCATTCGGGGACAACAGTTTCCGATTGTAGGTGCTGTGTGTATGGATTTGCTCATGGTTGACCTGGGTGCACCTGATGCAGCCCCCGATGTGCAGGAAGGCGAAGAGACCGTGCTGTTTGGTGAAGGCGGCCCTTCCATTATGGAGGTTGCGGCCTGGGCCGACACCATTCCTTATGAACTCAGTTGCGGCGTTGCTCGGCGCGTGCCTCGATGTTATCAAGAAACGCTCCCGAGCGCAGAGCCCTGTATGGAAAACATTTGAAGAAAACTTATATTTACACTCTAGCGTTGAAGCGAGCGGTTTTTCCCACCTAAGCAAGGTATATCAACCATGCCTCGGACAGCAGAACCTTCGGAAATCAAAATCCTGGTGGTTGACGATGAAGAAGACATCGTCGAGGTCATCAGCCACTTTCTAAACCAGGAGGGCTTTCAGGTCGAGAAGGCCTATGACGGCGAGGAAGCGTTGCGCAAGGCAACTTCCGAAATTGACCTGATTGTGCTTGATATTATGCTCCCAGGTCTAGACGGCTACGAAGTTTGCCGCCGTTTGCGCTCGCGCGTCGAAACCGAACATATCCCTATCATTTTCCTGACGGCTAAAAGTGAGGAGGAAGATCAAGTGAGAGGCCTGATGATGGGGGGGGATGATTACCTAACCAAGCCGGTGGCGTTGCCGGTGTTGCTGGCACGCATTAAAGCGGTCTTGCGTCGGGCTGGCGTTGAAGAAAGCCGAACGCTGCAGGTAAAGGACCTGACCATCTACGAGGACGAATATCGGGCTTCCCTGCGGGGCAAAGACCTAGGGCTGACACTGACAGAGTTCGAGCTGCTGCGCTATCTGGTTCGGCATCCGCGCAAAGCCTTTACACGCCAGGAGTTGCTTGAGCGTATCTGGAAAGATGCCATGATGGTGACCGAACGCACCGTCGACGCACATATCAAGAATCTTCGGGAAAAGCTGGGCGATTTTGCCAAGCATATTCAGACGGTGCGTGGGGTAGGGTATCGCTTTGTTGAGGAGGATGAACCGATCGCGTAAGTATCTACGCCCAAAAGGCTTACGCTACGTGCTCTATCGGCTCTGGCGATGGATTTTCCCTACGCGGGCGCCGGTGCGCACGTGGATGTTTCTAACCTTTGCGCTCTTTGTGGGGCTGGCCGTGGTGGGCGCCGGCCTGTACACTGGTCTGGTACTGCATGGCCAGCTCCGCAGCGCGATGGAACAGACGCTGCGTACGCAAGCTGAACGCTTGCTTACCCAATTGGAACAGGCCCCAACGCCTGAAGAAGCGGTTGCGCTGGCACGTAGCTACAGCCGCGTGACGGAAGTGCATCTGACCTTGGCCCGCGGCGAAACAGTGCTTTGGGATAGTGAAGCGGATCGCCCGCTTGAAGGCGAAAACCTTCGTGCGCGGCTGGGGATGGATGTCGATACTGAAAGGCCGGTGCGCTTTTTCGAACGCCTACACCCTGACGGCCAGCGTTGGTTGTACGTGGTTCTTTACCGTCCAGCTTCAGCCTGGGTGCTGCGTTTGGGCCAGCCAGAGCCCGTTCTTTTTAAACTGGCCCAGCAAATGGAGCTGACGTTACTGGTAGGTATGCTGGCAGCGTTGCTACTAGCGCTCCTGGGCAGTTGGATTGCTACCCAAAAGGTTACGGGACCCCTACATGCCATTCGCAACAGCGCTCGCAACATCATTGAAGGGCACTTTGACGAAAAAATACAGGTGCATACCCGGGCTGCTGAGTTTCAGGACTTGGCCCACCACCTCAACAAGATGTCGGATAGTTTTCGCGAAAAAATTGCCGAGCTGCAGCGCTTAACACGTTTGCAGACCGAGTTTATCGGTAACATCTCCCATGAAGTGCGCAACCCCATTTTCTCAATCGGGGGCTATCTGGAAGCTTTGGCTTCGCCTACGCTAGAACCTGAAGTGCGCAAACGCTATGCGGAAAAGGCCCTGCAGAACCTACAGCGCCTAAATAATCTATTTAACGATCTAATCGAAATTGCCCGCTTGGAGTATCGCGCTGATCTCATCCATCCTGCAGTTTTTAACCTACAAGAACTGCTCGACGAGGTTGTTGAGATGCTCCGGCCAAAGGCCGAGGAGAAAGGACTGATTATTCATGCCGAAAACAGCCCCCTTTACGTGCGGGCCGATCGCGAACGCATTCGTCAGGTACTCACCAACTTGATCGACAACGCGATTGCCTACACCGACGAAGGCTACGTCCGTTGCCGGCTGCGCCGCCGGCGCGACAAAGTGCAGGTGGAGGTGGTCGATACCGGCAGGGGTATCCCCGAAGAGCATCTAGATCGCATTTTTGAACGCTTCTATCGCGTGGACCCCGATCGTTCTCGCCGCAGTGGGGGTACGGGCTTAGGACTCAGCATTGTGAAGCAGATTTTACAGGCCCACGGGGAAGCCATTCACGTCGAAAGTACGGTAGGGCGGGGTACACGGTTTTGGTTTGAGCTGCCCTACGCTGAAACGGACCAGCCGGTGAGTGCCTAAGGTTTTGCAAGCCTGCCGACGGCTTTGTAAATTGAAAGGGTGCATCCACAACCCTTACGATTTTACGGAACGTGCGCTGCCCTCCACACGTTCGCCCCTTAGGTAAGCCGGCATTCACCGGCGTTGTCTTGCTGGTAGCTAACCCCGTGATGCCATGCCCCGGAAAAAGAAATCCGAGCATACCATAAAAGAAGCGCTTCCAGAAACAGTGGTTCGTCGCTCTGGTGCTAATGGCCAGGTGCAAAGTGCAGTAGTTTGGGCCTGCGAAGGTGATCTAGATCTTCGGCCAGTTAGCCCTGCCGACTTTGATGTGTCTACCCTGCTGCGTGTTTATCGCACGATGCTGCTGGCGCGGCGTTTAGACGAAAAGATGCTGACGTTGCTCAAGCAGGGCAAAGGCTTCTTCCACATCGGCGGTGCCGGCCACGAAGCTGCACAAGCAGCCGCTGGGCTGCTTTCCCGTCCAGGGTACGATTGGTTTATTCTGTACTATCGCGACCTATGCATGTACCTGTCGCTGGGCGGACGTCCTGAAGACGTGCTACTAGCGCATTTAGCTAAGGCGAACGATCCGAACTCTGGCGGGCGCCAGATGCCTGCACACTATAGCGATCGCGAAAAACATATTGTAACCCCCTCTTCTTCGGTAGGGTCTCAATTCTTACCTGCCTTGGGGCTTGCTATGGGCGTGCAGCGCCGTGGCGAAGATGCCTACGTGTACTGCTCAGCAGGCGAAGGGGCTACTTCGCAGGGATCATTCCACGAGGCGCTCAACTGGGCCGCCCGCATCAAAGCACCAGTTTTGTACTTTATTCAAAATAACCACTACGCCATTTCGGTACCGGTTGCGCAGCAAACAGCGGGGGGCAATCCTTACAAACTGGCAGCGGGTTATGAGGGCCTGGCAAGAATCCACGTCGATGGCACGGACTTTTTCCAGACGTATGCTGCCGTGCGTGCTGCCGTGGAGCATATCCGTGCTGGCAAAGGGCCCGTCTGCTTGGTGGCCGATGTGGTGCGCCTGTTGCCGCATTCCTCATCGGACAACCATGCTAAATACCGCACGCCAGAAGAGTTAGAAAAAGACCGCCAAGTTGATCCCATCTTGCGTTTCGAGCAGGCCTTGCTCGAAGCGGGTGTGCTGACTAAAGCCCGCATTGAAGAGCTGCGCCATGAAGTGCGACGCAAGGTCGACGAAGCTACGCACTGGGCTGAACAGCAAGCTGACCCGGATCCGGCATCGGCTACCCGTTATGTGTATTTTGAAGGAACGCTTGATCTAACCTACGAAAAATCAACGCCTTCAGGTAAGCCAATTGTCATGGTGGATGCCATCAACCATGCGCTCCATGAAGAGATGGAACGTGACGAGCGCGTGTTGGTCTATGGCGAAGATGTGGCTGGGCCTAAAGGCGGTGTGTTTACTGCGACACGTGGGCTTACAGAGCGTTTCGGCCCGCATCGCTGCTTCAATTCTCCGCTGGCCGAAGCATCGATCGTTGGCACAGCTGTGGGACTGGCTGCCTCAGGGTTTAAACCGGTCATTGAAATTCAGTTTGCCGATTACATTTGGCCGGCCATGTCGCAACTGCGCAACATGGTAGCCCCGTTCCGCTATCGGTCAAACAATGCCTGGGAGTGTCCGCTGGTGATCCGCGTGCCCTGTGGTGGCTATATCCACGGGGGGCTATGCCACTCGCAAAACATTGAGGGCATTTTTGCGCATATGCCTGGCTATAAGATCGCCATGCCCTCCAATGCAGCCGACGCCAAAGGGCTGCTCAAGACAGCCATTCGCATGCACGACCCTGTACTGTTTTTGGAGCACAAAGCGCTTTACCGCGCAGCTGCTGCGCGTACACCTGAGCCAGACGCCGATTACTTACTGCCCTTTGGTAAGGCGCGTGTCGTGCAGTCGGGTAGTGATCTGACCATCGTTACCTATGGCCTGATGGTGTATAAATCGCTAAATGTAGCGCAGCGGATCGCCAAAGAAGATGGGGCTTCCATTGAAATAATTGACATTCGCACCATTGTGCCCCTGGACATCGAAACGATTCTAGCTTCGGTGCAAAAGACCAATCGGGTATTGGTTGTTTACGAAGACCATGAATTTGCTGGTTTCGGCGCTGAAATTGCAGCTCAGATCGCCTCAAAGGCCTTTGAATACTTGGATGCGCCAATCGCTCGCGTAGCTGGAGCCTTTACTCCCATTCCTTATGCCGAGCCGCTTGAAAATGCCGTCCTGCCACAAGACGAAGACATCCTCAAGGCTGCGCGTGCGCTACTGGCTTACTGAGCCATAAAAAACAGAAGCCCGGGCAAGCGCCCGGGCTTCCCTTGGGCCAAACTATGGCTTTAGTTTCCGTTGTTGTCCTCTAGTCCAGCACAGGATGCAACGGCTTGGGCTTTGTCGGTTTGGTCGGTTTGCACGTAAGCCTGAAACAGCGCCCGGCAGATGCCAGCAACGTTTTCGCCCTGGGCTTCCATGAGCGAACGCGCCCGCTCTAGCGGCGGAATAGCTTCAGCAAACAAAGCACGACGCTCACGAACCAGCTGGTCGATCTGGGCCTCAAGCTGCTGTTGCTGCTCACGAGAAAGCTGGCTGCGGTTGGCCCTCAGGCTATCGTCCAGCGCAATCGCTTTCTCGTTGACGTCTACAGCTTTGTTAATGTAGGCTGCCCCTAAGTTGTAATAGGCATTGGCGTACTCAGGGTCCAGCTCAATGGCTTTTTTAAGGTGCTCGATGGCTTCATCGTAGCGTCCAGCCTCTAAAAGCAACGAGCCATAGTTGTAGCGATAGAGCTTGTTGTTGGGTTCTTGGGCAACTGCCTGGCCATAGATAGACATAGCCTCGTCGGTGCGCCCCGCCTGCACGTAAGCATTAAGCAGCTGAGACTGCAGCTCCGCATTATCTGGATACAGCGAGCGGGCTTTCTCTAACACTTCAATAGCTTTATTAGGCTGTCCTTGAAACCGATATAAATCGGCCAGGATCAGGTAAGCATCCAGTGAGGTTTCGCCCTTAGCAATGGCCGCTTCTAGGGGGGCAATCGATTCTGACTGACGCCCCGCGTTCAATAGCGAAAAGGCTTGGTTAACATAAGCGCCCGCTGAGTCAGGCTGGATCAGCGTAGCCAGTTCAAAAAAGGTCGCGGCCCGTACAAAGTAAGTAGAATCTTCTCGCCCACGGTTGAAGGCATTGACCCCGTTTTGGAACTCCCGTACAAAGGCAAAACGGAGCTGGTTAATCACATCTTCGCGCAGCTTAGGATTCAGTTCTATTGCTTTTTGAAAAGCAGCTACCATCGCCTTTACCGTATCGCGCCGAGCCTCTAAGGGCATGTTCTGCTGATTAGAGAGGATATCCAGAATAATGCGCCCTTTGAGCTCGTAAGCATCGGCATTCTGCGGATTGCGCTGCAGGGCTTTTTCCACGTTCTCTAGTGCCCGCGCGTAGTCTTTGTTGCGCAGGTCAAGCTTCGCGCCCTCAATGTTGGGATCACTGGAGCATCCATTGGCGCCTGTCAACACCAAAGCCAGGAGTCCTCCTGTGAAGAGGCCTAGAGCATGCTTCCAGCGGCGGCAGGTTAATGCGTTCATCATACCTTAGGGTGTATGGGTTGAAAAATCGTTTACCAGCCTTATGCGGCGGCCTTGTGCTGCTGGGTTCCGTAAGGAGTCTCCCATCACAACGACCTAAAAAACATTTAGGTGCCCGAAAGTCCTTCCGAAACCCCTTTAAGTTAACGCGCCTGGCAGACTCAGACAACCTGTCGCTCTTCTTCTCGTCATTTTTGAGAAAAGCGCTTGCCAACCCTGCATAATCTGTACAAGTTGTATCCCTATGATTGTTTAGCGAGCGTGCCAATCTGTCGGAAAATCGTCTTAGGCACAGGGGTTGATAGCTAATAGGGGTGAAAACGAACCCTAGTCAACCAACCCAAGGAGGTGTGCTATGACAAGCTTGGTTCGCTTTGCTCCGATGGCCGAACTGCGCCGCTTGCAGCAGGAAATGGACCGCTTGTTCGATACGTTCTTTGGGCGCGAAGCTGAAGCAACCGAGGAAGCCCCTGTTGTGTGGGTACCACGGGCAGATTTGGCCGAAACTGAAGATGCCTATTTGATTCACCTGGATTTGCCGGGCATGAATAAGGAGGAGCTTTCGATCACTTACCAAGACGGCACGCTGGCGGTGAGTGGCGAGCGGAAGACAGAAACGAAGGAGGAAAAGGCGAACTATGTTCGCATAGAGCGAAGCTACGGCCGCTTCTACCGGAGCTTCACGCTGCCCAAGGCGGTCGATGATAAACGCATTGAAGCCAAGTATGAAAACGGAGTGCTAACGATTCGGCTACCTAAGGCCGAGGCCAGCAAGGCGCGGCGCATTGAGATCGGCTAAGCCTAGATTGACACAGGGGCGGCAGGCTCAGCCTGCCGCCCCTGTTTTTATAAAGGACCCAAGCCACTGGAGCCTCTTTTTAGTGCACCTTAAGGAAAGTGCGTACTTGCTGCGTGCGCTCGGCCTCGAAGCGCACCAGGTACAAGCCACTGGCCAGCTCAGGCTCTGTCCAGCGCAGCTCATGCCAGCCCGCCGGTAGCTCTTGGTCTACAACGCGCCCTACCTCCCGGCCTAGTAGATCATAGACGACGAGCCGAACCCGCTCTTGCTTAGGCAATCCTACACGGAAAGTAACATGCGTCCGGAAGGGGTTGGGATAAATCGCATCCAACACAAAGCGTTCTGGCAAGGCTTCGGGCGTTTTCTCGGTGCTCACAATCACCACGCGCGTGCTTACCTCGTTAGAGCGCCGCTGCATGGTATTACCTACAAAGTCTTGCGCTAAGGCATAGAATGTATAGCTGCGATCAGGCTCAACAGCTATCCGCACAGAATCCACCTCGCCGCTCACAGTGGCCACTTGCTCAAAAGGCCCCCCATCAATCGCACGGAATAGGAATACACGCGCTACGCCCGAGCCAGCATCTTGGGCTTGCCAACGCACCACAAGGGTATCTTGGTTGACCTCTTCTGGCAAGGGAAGCAGTGTGATGGCCGGTGGCGACAAGTCGAAGGTGTTGACAACCGTATTGGTCATAATCGGCGGATTCATGTCAAAAACAATGGTAGCCCGGTTTTCAATCCGCGTGCCATCAACCACTACCCCTGGACGTGGCAGGACAGAAAACGTCACAAACCCTTCACCCTCAGGCGGGTTAACGTTGGGCGGTAGCTCAATGCCCTCAATTTCCCAGCGCAAGACGTTCCCTTGGCGTGTGATTTGCCAACCTTTGTGGCTCGTTTTACCAAACTCGACGCTCTCAGGGTCGAGTTCAGCTGCTAACGTGTCCACAATGACAATACGATAGGCTGGGGCTGTAGCTGTAGCTAGGTTTTCAAAGAAAATCGTATAGTGCAACCGCCCAACTTCATTCAAATAGTTCCCCTCACCTATCCCTGCTGGCCCGGCTTTTTCATTGGGGTCCCAAGAACGTATCGGCTGTAGCTCATAGCTGAGATTCACCCCGCAATCGCCTTGAGAAGTTAAACCCGTAATTTGGGGTAGTTCTAATCTTTCTGGCTTGGGCGGGGTGGCGTTAACCTTAGGATTAGGATTCATGCACCGATTAGCTCCCTTCCACAGACACTCTAGTATGTTATAAGCCAGGGAAGCGACATTAATGGGACCCTCAAGCATTTCTTGCACATATTTAGGAATGACATTTTCTTTAACTTTATTTTTTATCTCATCTTTTACATTGTTTACTATCTCATTCTTCACTTTTTGCCATGAAAACCATTCTGCGTTTGTTTTGGCAAGGGCATCTGCAAAGGCTTTAGAAAGTTCTTTTTTGACATCTGCATCTGGAGATACCGGATCCCATAACTCTTCGCAAAAGAACGTGGTCATTAAGTCGTTGATATAGCCAGATACGAGACCCGATATTGCCCATGCTATTGCTAATTTTCCTGCATTTAATACTAATGTTCCTATCACTATTACTGGTAGAGCCTGGGGTTCTGCATAGGCGGCACGTTTGCTGAGGGCACCAGGAAGGCCGGTAAAAACCAAATCAAAGGAAGCTGTCTCAGCAAAATTTAAGGAGCGACCTAAAATTACAATCAGCCCAGGTTCAATAAGTACACTGTCGGCGGGTAGTCTAATTGGCGCATCATCGTTTAGACGGCTGAGCTCTACGTAATCAAGCCGCATTGCCGCAGGGTCGTACTGCAGCCGAATCAGTATGGGTCCTGTGGGTACACGACCTAAATTCGTATACAAAACGGTATAACGATTGGGGGCGCCGATACGTAAGGTTGGCCTTCCTACAATTTCCACATGTAAGGCAGGGACCGCATCAATTGGAGAAGCACTTGCTTGAGCAATTGCATAAAGACCACGCAGGGGAGCCTGCTGGAGCGTGAACGTATTGGCCTCGGAGTCTCGTGTTAAGCTGCCCGAAAACAGTTGCCAGCTTGTCCCATCGGGTGAATAAAACACAAAGAGCGAATCTTCTGAGATACCACCTAAAGCAGCCTGATTGTAGGGCAAAATTAACCGCTGCGCTGTGGGTGTGGTCGCAGAGTCCACAGGGCTAAAGCGCCACCAGCCGAGTGTTGCGTTAGAAAAAGACGCTGGCGTGCTTAGACCATAATAGGCAATGTGTAGACTACGCGTAGAATCGACCCCACTTACGCCTTCGAGCCGTAGGCCAGGCATGATAAACGTAGACGGAGCATGCTTTAGGCGACTACGCACCACTCCTGTTACCAAAATTCTTTCCACCCCACTAAACGGTCCACTGCCAAGCTCTAAAGTATCTTGCACAATGAGTAAGCCACTAGAACCAATTTGGACGTTGGGAAGATAATTGTTGCCTATTAAGGTGGCGCGATCTATGACTTGCACACTAGCACGCGCATTTTCTCCTAACCAGAGGGTGCGACGCTCCCGCCCAGTCACAAATAGCGTATTCAACTCCAAGATCCCCTGGTTAATCAGAGAACCTGTGAGGTAGACGCTAGCGCTACCAGAGGCATAGAGTCGTCCGCGGTTGAGGATGCGTCCGCTAAGGCGGGTCTCGCCACCCAGGCCGAAGCCGGAGCCTTCAATGT